>CAYUNK010000078.1:0-10942 GCA_964446125.1 uncultured Nitrospiraceae bacterium
GCTGCTTTGCTCTTTCATTACGCCGACTTTGTTATATGAACAAATTCACCCTGGTGATGGACCAGGCATTATGACAAAACAGGAAACATCATGGCGAACTCAATCCATGGGCCGGAATAACATCAAGAACAGATTTCATATGAATTAATATATAGAGCGGATTCTGCCGGTCCGCTTGTAGATTATCACCTTGTCAACTACTGCATCATTATTATCCTTTATCTCTGCCTCAAAATAGAGGTCTTTTTCGACGATCCCGCTTACGATCATCTGCCTCTTCTTAAAATGCCTGTTCAATGCCTTCCTGGCTTCTCCTGGTGTGGTTATCTCCTTCTTCTCTCCATAGCTTCTCTGCTCAGCCGCCAGCGCTGTGCCTGCAATTAGGGCAGATGAGGTTATTGAGTGGTGGGGAAGGAGAAGAAATAGACCTGCCGCAAAAACAGGCAGATATCTTTTTTTCCTCCAGGAGTTCATAGATACCATTATAGGGCGGGCTGCTGCTCAGGTAAAGTCTTTTTTCGCAAAAAAAAGGCGGCCGGACAGGCCGCCCTTTTCATCGTTTACGGGAAGTTACTTCTTGTGGCACTTGGCGCAATTGGCTGCATCGCTCGACTTGAATGCCTTGGTGCCGTTATGGCACTCGCCGCAGTTCTTGCCTGCATTCATGTCGGCCATAGTGTATGTGCCGCCCTTCTTCATCGGAAAGACCTTGGTGTGGCAGTCGTTGCATTTGAGGCCCTTGTCGGTGTGGCTCTTGCCGTCGAACACAACCTTGCCGGCGCCGCCGCCTGCGAACTCAACGGTCTTGCCGGCAGGAACTGCAAGCGCACTGCCCACAAATGCTGCGACCATGATCATTACTGCTGCCATTACTGTCTTCTTCATCTTCCTGAATCCTCCTTGAGATATAGTTGGTTGTGAGCAGCCATGCTGCTCACCTTTTTTCTCTGTCTAAAGCATACTACATAATTGTGAAACAGCAGCGAAAGAATCATGAAGGATTGTGAAGGGTCCATTCAGGGATGTCGGGCAGGGACACCGTAAATGTAGATCCTTTACCATATTCACTATCGGCAACTATAGCGCCATTATGGGCGACAACCAGTTCCTTTGCTATGGCAAGCCCTAATCCGAGGCCCCCCTTGCTGCGCTTATAGAACCTCTCGAATATGAACGGAAGATCCTCTTTCCTTATCCCTTCTCCGGTGTCAATAACCTCAATGACAACTGATCTGCCTTCTTCCTTCACCCAAGCCTTAATCACAACCTTGCCCCCAGGCCCTGTTGCCTTGAGCGCATTGACAAGGAGATTTATAATCACCTGGCTCAGCCGGTCAGGGTCTGCATTAAGCGTAATCGCTTCCCTGCAGTCGAGGATCAGTTCTACCGCCTTGTCGCTGAACATCTTGCGGCACCTCTCCATGATATTTCTCAGGAAGGAATCCAGCCCGATCAACTGCTTCTCAAGACTGAGACTGCTGGCCTCCGCGAGTGAGAGTTCCTCAAGACCCTCGATAATCGCCCTGAACCTGCCTATCTCTGCATGCAGGGACTGGATATGCTCCTGGTCAATCGGTATCAGGCCGTCCATCATTGCCTCAAGTTCGCCTCGTATCGCACTGACCGGAGTCCTGAGTTCGTGTGCAATATTGGACGTCATCTTCTTCCTGAGCATCTCCTGGGTCTCAAGCGCATGGGCCATCTTATTGAACGCCTCGGAGAGCCTGCTGATCTCATCTATATCCGGGGCAGTCACCCTGCTGGTGAGATCGCCCCCTGCAATATCCGCAGCTGCCCGGGTAAGCTGTTCAACAGGGGTTATCAGTCTTTTTGAAAATATGACACTCAGCAGCACTGCAGCTCCTCCCATGCCAAGGAGCGACATAATGAGCAGCCGGTCCGAGCGTTTGATAAAGAAGAACTCCTTCTGGCTGCGCAGAAATCTCAACTCCACCCTGCCGATCTCCCTGCCGGACAGAAATAGTGCATAGGGCTGGAAACTGCCTGTCTCTTCCCTGTATCTGAGGCTCGATATTGCAACAATCCGTTTCTTTACATAGGGGGAAAGAATATTGACCGCACTGTCTGTATCAATTACAAAGGTTCCGTCGGCATCATAGAGCTTCATCTCAAAGCCTAACATAAGGGCCCATACCGTGTTTTCGACAATCTCCTGATTCGGCCAGACACTGTATTTTTCGAAGGTGCTCTCAAGAGAGGTTATGATCCATGAGGCCCTGTCCTCAACCTCTCCCTCAATATATCCCCTGAAGTCTCTTACCATAAGCTCACGAACAACAAGGGCAGAAGAAAGGGCTATTGCAGAAACGGAAATCAGGATCAGAAAGACCCTGAACCAGAGTTTTCTAAACATCTTTCTTGGCAGAAAAGCGGTAGCCCACACCGTAGATGGTCAGTATTATTGCCGGGTTTTTTGCGTTATCCTCGATCTTCTGCCTGATGTTCTTGATATGTGCGTCTATGCTTCTTTCATACCCTTCAAACTGGTATCCGAGCGCCTTGTCCACCAGTTCCTCGCGTGTAAAGACCTTGCCGGGCGCAGATGCAAGGGTAAAGAGAACCTTGAATTCAGTCGGAGTAATATCAACAGACCCGCCATTTTTCCTAACAGCATAACTGTGTCCGTCCACCACAAGACTGCCGTTGCTGAAACTCATCGGTTCTGCTGAACTGAGGTCTTCCTTCTGCGCCCTCTTCAGGAGCGCCCTGACACGATACACCAGTTCCCTGGGGCTGAACGGCTTTACAACGTAGTCATCTGCGCCGAGCGCAAAGCCTGCCACACGCTCCTCTTCTGAGGACTTCGAGGTGAGCATGATGATCGGGATATCGCCGTGCTCCCTGATCTCCTGACAGACCTCCTCACCGGTGGTATCAGGCAGCATAAGATCAAGAATTACGAGAAGGGGTTTTTGCCTCTGTAGTTCTCCGACTGCATCCTTGCCACTGCCAAAATGCAGCGCCCTGAAGCCTGCCGCCTCAAGATAGACCTTCACGACCTTTGCAATCTTCCGGTCATCCTCAACAATAAATATGTTCTGCATCCTGCCTCATTATACCCCTTTGTGCGCAATTCCGGTAAAGGGGAAAAGATCTCTGCATAGCACAACAGCGCCGCATTAATCCAGCTCCCCACTTTTACCGATTATATTCATATACTCCTGCCATTCTGTGGGGAGCATATGCTTCTTCAGGTTATTGCATTGCTTGCAGGCAGGCACACAATTGCCCTTTGTAGATCTGCCTCCTCTGACAAGCGGCACAATATGGTCCATGGTCAGATCCTGCACTGCAAATGTCTTGCTGCAATAATAGCAGCGGCCCTCTGCAAGCCGCCTCTTCCACCACGAAGAATGCCTCATCTCGCGAGCCTTGGCCCGCTGCTTCCTGATTTCTGCATCGCTCACTTCAGGGATAAAGTAGTCCATAATGTTATCGAATCATGCCCCAGGTTACGCTTTGATTGCGTCCGTTATGCTTTGCATGATACAGGGCCTGGTCAGTCTTGTCTATCAGTTCTTCCTTGGTCTTTGCATCAGAGGGCGCTGATGCAATGCCGATGCTTGTCGTTATTTTAAGCCTGCTCCCGTCAGCCGCAAACTCCTCCTCCATGATCGCCTTTCTCAGCCTCTCGGCAATCTGCCTTGCCTCGCTGCCGTCTGTCTCAGGCAGAATCACAACAAACTCTTCGCCTCCGTACCTGGCGGCTATATCAATATCCCGAATCTCCTTCTGCAGGATAGCTGCGACACCTTTGAGCACAAGGTCGCCGACAGGATGCCCATAGGTGTCATTCACCTTTTTGAAATAATCTATGTCAGTCAGCAGCAGGGACAGCGGTTTTTCATTCCTCACAGAACGCCTCAGTTCCTCAGTCAGCTTCTGCTGAAATACCCTGTGGTTCAAAAGCCCGGTAAGACCGTCAGTCGTAGCCATACGCTCGATCTCTGCATGCATCTTGGCGTTTGCGATTGACGTTGCCGCCTGATTGCACATCATCTCGACAAGACTGATCTGCCTGCTGTCAAGAAATTCTCTCTGCTTCGACAGCATCCCGAAGACGCCGATCAGCCCGTCTTCAAAAAAAAGCGGCAGCGCAATCGCTGAGAGCGCCCCCTCTGTCTTAAACTGCGGGGGCAGCACCTTCAGGACAAATTGTCTGATGTCGCTCACATACTCTTTGCGCCTGTTTTCTGCGGCAAGACCGGCCAGCGTCCCTTTCAAATCCATATCTTTCGGCCCTCCGGCAATTTCGCCTGGGAAATGCCTGGCCTGAAATCCCGATTGCCCATACTCAAGAAAGAACGCCTCTCCTGAGAAGGCCTGCCCTGAATACCGGCAGAGCTTTTCGATAACCTCATCATAATGAATCGAGGCGGCAAGGCCTGAACTGAACTCCTTGATAATCCGAAGCGCGGTAATGTCATGTTTTATTATGGTATAGACCCTTTCACGCTCCAGTATCCTTGCAATCTGTCCGGAAAACATATTGACAGTCTTCTGTTCAGGCTCATTAAAGGCATGGTACCGCGAGGTATCAACAGTGAGAAGCCCCACCGGCGTGGAGCCCTCCATTACCGGTATAACAACTACTGAAAGGATTCTTATGTCCTTGATGTAGCCAATCTCCATCTTCTGTTCGTTGACTTCGCCTGAGTAGAAGGGCTTTCGCTCCCTCAGACAGGTTGCCATCATTCCCTTGCCTGTAATTATCACCTTCCCCCTGTCGTCTGTTGAGCATCTCAGAAAAAAGGTGTCGCCATGCGGCTCAAAAAAATGGGCTGAATCAGCAAAGACCGCCTGTTTTATGGCATGGAGCAGATCCTGGAGTTCCTCATTTGCCTTGAGCCTTGAGGCAAAGTGCTGAGAGATGATCTCATCGCTTCCCAGGGACTCCATCTCTGTATCCTGGGTTCTGTCCCTCGCATTGGCCTTGATCTTCTCAAGTTCGTCTACAGCCCTGTCCCTTTCATTTCGAAATCGCCTTAAAATGAATGTCGCCGGCACTGACGTCAGGATCAGAAAAAAAGAAAAAGCGGCTTCCCATGCAATATTTTCGAGGTTTATCGTAAATGCCCTTAGGCTGTTGAACGGTATGAGAATGGACACAGGAATGATAATTCTGAGGCTGTAAAATCTGGTCATCGCAATGATAAAGGGGAAATAGGCAAGCTTCAGCCACAATAAGCCTGAAATATCTATTACACCGGCATAAATCAGGACGACAGAGTATAAAAACTCAAGCGTATATTCTCGCCTGCCTGCAAGCAGATGCAGAGACCCGCAGACGATAAGGCCAAAGGCAGCAAACGGAAACCAGATTCCTGGAAATTGGACGGGGAAATTAACAAGCAGGCCGGCCCAGGCAGCAACGAGCAGGAAGACAGAAGCCCCCCTTAACCAGTAGCTCTTCCCTTTTTTATCTCCTCTTCCCGGAAATATTTGTTGTACAGAACTTCCCATTCAGCGCTACCTTCTATGAGTTTCTTTGAGAATGACTGAAGTTTCTTCCTGACTGCCTGGTCTATCTCCTCGCCGATCTTGAGTTCGGCCATGATCGTACGCTTGATCTCCTTCCTGATGGTCGCCTCTTCATCCTCATCCATATCAATGACGTCCAGATCATAGAGCCTGTTCAGCAGTATATGGCTCAGATGCGAAACCTTGTCATCAGAGAGCATCATAGGACCAGATTCCTTTCCTTTACCAGTTTCTGTTTGGTAAGTTCGAAAAGTCTGCGGTAGTCCATCCGGTTGCGCTCGATATCAGTCTCGTGCCTCTTCAGAAGTTCCCGCACCTCGTTGTTCAGCCGGTCTTCAAGCATGAGTTCGTCGAGTATAATCGCATCGGCCTGTTCAACAAGTTTTTCCACAGGTATCTTCGACGTTATCATCTCTTTGTCAATAAGGTTCCCGATGATCTTCTTTGCCATGACAGGAACCCATGTTTTAGGTATGCGCATCTTATCTCTCTATAAATGAAATGAGCGCTATACTCCTTGCCCTCATGATCGCCTCGCCTAATACCCTCTGGTGGCGGGCGCAGGTTCCGGTCATGCGGCGCGTCAGAATCTTGCCTCTCTCGGTGAGGTAGCCTCTGAGGAACTTGATATCTTTATAGTCTATGAAATCTACCTTCTCAGAGCAAAACCTGCAGAACTTTCTTCTCTGAAACCTTTTTTGTGGCGCTGCCATAATATCTCCTTTTTATTAAATAATTCAGTAGTTATTCTTTTCAGAACGGCTCAAGGTCGGTTGTTTCATCAGGAGGCCCAAAATCATCCGAGCCGCTGCTGTCGTGCGAACCAGCCTCATCCTTTTTGCCCAGGAAGCGTACGGCCTGGGCAACGATCTCAAACCGTGACTTCTGCTGGCCGTCTGTCTCCCAGCGCTGCTCCTGCAGCCTCCCCTCAACAAGACAGGATTTGCCTTTTGAAAGGTACTGCGCTGCGGTCTCGCCCTGCTTGCCCCATACGACCACATTGATAAAGAGCGTCTCGTCCTTCATGCTGTCGCCTGACTTGTATCTTGTGGTGGAGGCAAGCCTCAAGGTGCATACAGGCGTTCCCTTTGGAGTATATCTGAGTTCAGGGTCTTTGGTCAGATTGCCTATGAGTATGACCTTGTTAAACATGATTATTCCTCTTTCTTCGGCTCTTCAGTCTCTGCAGCAGCCTGTGCTGCCCTGGCCGCGGCTGCCTCTGCAGCTGCCTGCGCTGCCTCCAGAGCCTTGATCTGCTTTGGCCCGAGTTTGATCACCATATATTTGATGACAGAATCAAAGACCTTATACAGCTCTTCAAGCTTCCTGACTGTTGCTGCAGGAGTCTTGAAGACAAAAAACACATAGAAGCCCTTCTGCTGCTTCTTTATCTCATAGGCAAGTTTTCTTCTGCCCCAGAGATCTGCCTTGACTGTCTCACCGCCTGAATTCGTGACCAGGTCTTTGATCTTCGCAACTGCTGCATTGATCTCTTCATCAGGGAGTGAGGCGTTGAGGATGACGACGTTTTCGTAGATGTTCATGCAAACACCTCCTTATGGATTGTTCCTGAGGATTCAGGACTAAAGCCCTTCCCCATGGGAAGAGCAAGGAGCTAATTGTTATACCACAGGCAGCAGAATCAGGTCAACCAAGATTCAGAAAAATCAAAGGTTTTTGGTCTTTGGCAGAGGTTTTGATTTATAATGGGTTATGCTCTCCGGAATAAGGAAAAAGGTTCTTGCAGGCAGACGCATCTCAGAAGAGGATGCCCTGCGCCTGTTTGAGACTGACGACATCTTCACCCTCGGAGCCCTTGCATCCCATGTTGCGAACAAAAAAAACGGCAGAAAGGCCTACTTCATCCGCAACAGGCATATCAATCCCACCAATATCTGTATAAACCGGTGCAGGTTCTGTGCATTCAGCAGGTCTCTGGGGCAGGAGGGGGCATTTGAACTCACCATAGAGGAAATAATCAGGAGGCTGAAAGAGGCTCAGGGGCCGGGGCGCAACGGTCAGGCAGCAAAAAAGACCCATAACTCATCATCCCTTTCTCATGGCAGTCTCTCTGAGGTCCATATCGTTGGAGGACTTCATCCTGGGTGGCCTTTTGAGCATTATCTCAATATGCTCTCTGAAATAAAAGGCCGGTTCCCTGAACTCCATATCAAGGCATTCACTGCGGTCGAGATAGACCATTTCTCGAAGATCAGCGGGCTGTCTCTTGCAGAAACACTCGCAGCCCTCAAAAAGAGCGGGCTCGGCTCGATGCCTGGGGGCGGCGCAGAAATATTTTGCGAAAACATACGGGCGCAGCTCTGTCCTGAGAAGATCTCCGGTGACCGCTGGATTGAGGTGATGAAGGCTGCCCACAGGCTCGGCATCAGGACGAATGCAACCATGCTTTATGGCCATATAGAAACATTTGCAGACAGGGTTGATCATCTTGCGCGCCTCAGAAGCCTGCAGGACAGGACAGAGGGGTTTCAGGCATTTATCCCCCTTGCCTATCATCCCAAAAACACAGAGATTATGGGCAGCTATACCTCAGGCATTGACGACCTCAAGACCATGGCAGCAAGCCGTATCTTCCTTGATAATTTTTCCCATATCAAGGCGTACTGGATCATGCTGGGAGATAAGATCTCTCAATTAGCCCTCATGTTCGGCGCTGATGACATAGACGGCACCATAATCGAAGAGAAGATCACCCACTCTGCAGGGGCGCTAAGCAGCGAGCATTTGACAGCTGAGCATCTGGTGAACCTGATACAGAAGGCAGGCAAGACAGCAGTAGAACGGGACTCGTTATACAAAACGGTCAAAAGGCATTCATGACAACACTGAAGCAGACCGGCCGCATAACAAAAAAAGAGGCCTTGACCCTCTTGAAGGAGGGTGACCTTCTGGGCATGGGCATGTTGGCAGATATAATCAGGGCGGATCTCCATCCTGATGAGATCTGCACATTTGTTGTTGACAGGAACATCAACTACACCAATGTCTGCATCAACAGATGCACCTTCTGCGCCTTCTGGCGGGACGAGTCTGACGCTGATGCCTATCTGCTTGACAGAGACACGATATTTCGAAAGATCGAAGAGACAGTCGCTTTGGGCGGCACACAGATACTGATACAGGGCGGCCTGCATCCCGGGCTTGATATTTTTTATTACACCGGCCTGCTTGCCTCAATCAAGGAGCGCTTTGATATCAATATCCACGGCTTTTCGCCTCCTGAGATCTGCTATATAGCAGATGCCTCAGACCTGACAGTCAGGGAAACACTTGAGATGCTGAGGGCTGCGGGTCTTGATTCTATCCCGGGAGGCGGCGCAGAGATACTGGCAGACAGGGTTCGGGAACTGCTCAGCCCGAAAAAGATCAGGTCCTCGCGCTGGCTTGAGGTGATGGAGGCTGCCCACAGGCTCGGCATGAAGACAACAGCCACCATGATGTTCGGCAGCATAGAGACGCCTCAGGAGATCATCACCCATCTTGATGCCATACGGCAGCTTCAGGACAAAACAGGAGGGTTTACTGCCTTCATACCATGGTCATTCCAGCCGGGCAATACAGAACTGGCAATGGGCAGTGGGCAATGGGCAATGGGTAAAGGGGTCAGGGCTGACGAAAACAGCAGCAACCTAAAACCTGAAACCCTAAACCTCAAACCCTCTTTTGGGGCAACTGCTGTTGAGTATCTCAGGGTTCTGGCCCTTGCAAGGATCTACCTTGATAACATCGAAAATATCCAGGCATCGTGGGTGACTCAGGGATTGAAACTGGCGCAGGTGGCGCTGCGCTTCGGCGCCAACGATTTTGGCTCGACCATGATCGAAGAGAATGTTGTCGCCTCTACCGGCCTGAGTTATGCGGTCAGCATGAATGACATTGTCAGCGCCATCCGTGATACGGGCTTTCTGCCTGTTCAGCGCGACACTTACTATAATTTATTGAGATCTTATTAGGAGGGCTTATGTCTGAGACAGAGGATATCTATGATGTATTGATTATTGGAGGCGGGCCTGCCGGTCTTGCTGCAGCCCAATATGCTTCCCGCGCCAGGCTGAGGACCATTGTTATAGACAAGTCCAGGACTGCCGGAGCCCTTGCATACACCGTCCATATCGAGAACTATCCCGGCGTGCCGGGGCCTGTATCCGGAGGGGAGTTGTTGGACCTCTTCAGAAACCAGGCAGTTTCATTCGGCGCAGAATACGCAGAGGCTCAGGCAGTTGGCGTAAATCTGGTCGGGGAGATCAAGGAGGTCTTCACCATGGAGGGCGGATACAAGGGCAGAAGTGTGATCATCGCCACAGGCTCTATGGGCAGGAAGCCTTCGATTCAGGGAGAGGCAGAGTTTTTGGGCAGAGGGGTCAGCTACTGCGCTGTATGCGATGCCGCCTTTTTCAAGGGCAAGACCGTATGCGTAATCGGCAGCTCTGAGGAGGCTGTCAAGGAGTCCGGCTACCTCACCCGCTTTGCAGAGACTGTCTATCTCATATGCCCTGCGCCTATGCTTAAGGTCCAAAAGCATCCTGCTCTTGAGGCAAAAAATCTGAAAGTGCTGCTCAGCCATACAGTCACGGCAATCGAGGGAGGCGGCTCTGTCGAGAAGATCCGCCTTGTTGATGCAGAGAAGAAGGAGACAGAGCTTGAAATGGCAGGGGTATTTGTCTATATCCATGGCTCCAAACCGATCGTGGATTTCCTGTACGGCGCAGTGCCGCTCACCGAAGATGAATGCCTCGGCGCAAACAGCATGATGGAGACGCCTGTGCCCGGCGTCTTTGTGGCCGGCGATGTCAGATGCACAGAGATCAGGCAGGTTGTTACTGCAGCCTCAGACGGGGCAATTGCGGCGCTGTCTGCCGAGAAGTTCCTTCACCACAGAAGCAGACACAAATACGACTGGTCCAAATAGGCTTGACTTCTGATGACTGCCGTCAATTTGGTGGCTCAATGACAGCAAAATGGTAAAATAGGCAGGGAACGCTTTTACAGGGGGATCGCATGAATTTAAATATCGAGTATGAGCAGGAAGAAGATGGGCGCTGGTTGGCAGAGGTGCCTGAACTGCCGGGCGTGCTTGTTTATGGTTCTACAGCAGAAGAAGCCATGTCTAAAGCCGAGATTCTGGCATTGCGCGTGTTGGCTGAGCGGCTCGAAACCGGCGAAAACCGGCCGGTACCGATCAGCATTTCTTTTGCCACCGCGGCATGAGCCGGTGGCCATCGTCCAAAGCTGACAGGGTTTTATCCGCAATGATAAGGATCGGTTGGACGATTAAACGTCAAACCGGTTCACATCGAACTCTTTCACGCACTGGTTGGCAGGATGTTGTATTTGCATTCCACGATGGCGAAGAAATTGGCCCCCGAATGCTTGCCCGCATCGCAAAGCACACAGGACTGAAGCCGGATGATCTTTAATC
>CAYUNK010000079.1:0-10651 GCA_964446125.1 uncultured Nitrospiraceae bacterium
AAATTGCGAAACATCTCACAAAAAGACCTGGCCGCAGAACAAAATATCAGTTATTTCATGCTCAATAAATTTTTAACACAAGTGGAATATGAGACCCATGCAGGCAAGAAAAAAGAATACAAAATACCGCAAAAGACCTGGCCGCAGAACAAAATACCGGCAGCGAGATCACAGAAAGCATGTTCCGCAACTGGACAGCCCCCTCTCACCCCCACAACCTCCCTTGCCTGTATCTTCCCGCCTTCGTAATTTCGACCGGCGGGCAGCGGAGGACCTTCGAGGTGCTGTCCAGGCATGCTGGTCTCTTTGCGCTCCCAGGGCCGGAGGCGCTGCGGGCGGAGATCGAGCGGCGGCGGGAAGAAGAGAAGAAGACCCGCGATGAGAGACACAGGTTGGAGACTATTTTAAAGGAGATAGATACGGATGGGCGCGGATTATCAGGGGCAGGAGGCGGCGATCGCCGAGTTGAGCGCGCTCAGTTTTGAGGCGAAGAAGTATCTCAACCATCATATCGGAAACTCGCTTCAGCAGGTGATTACAGGCATAGAGACCGGCAACGGCAAGATGGCGGAAGACGCAGCCTGGCACATTGTGGATGACCTGCATGCAGCAGGCATAAGAAATCATCGGAGGTGAAAGAGTGACATTCACGGAATCATTGGAACGCTTCACGCAGTACTGCAAATGGCAGGAGGAGGGCAAAAAGCCGCATATCGAGGCGTCAAAGGCGTATGGTCTTTCCATATGGGACTACTTCGACGAACTCGTAGAGATGCAGAACCTCGTTTACAACAAGGTGTTTGATGAGCTTGTAGAAATGGTTGCGGCTGACGGCTTTGACATTGAAGGCCTCCGCAGACTGAAGGAGGACAACGATGCCGCCTAAGAGCTGCCGTCAGATCGAAGCGCTCATTTCAGCCGACAAGATCCTCTCTGTGCTTGCAGAAAACAAAGCGCCCCTAACCATTGCCGGCATCGCCAAGCTTGCAGGCCTCAGCTCTGACGTAGCTTTCCGGCAGCTCGGCACCATGGAGGAGATCGGCTGGGCTGACAAGATAGGCGATGGTTTTATTCTGGGTCCGCGCACGGCGCTTTTGTGGGCAAAGAGAAAGGCCCTGCTGGAAGACCGGATAATGAAGACAACTCAAGAGCTTGACGAACTTAACGGAGGGAAAGATGGCGAATAACCCGAAACATATGAGGCTGACAGACGAAGAAGTGGCAGAAGGACGGGTGCGCTTTGAGGCGGCAGAGGAATCTGCTCTGTCGAGGGTGAAGGCCGAAAAGGCAGCAGAGGAAGAACGGAGGCAATTACTGCACTCAGTGCACTCGGTTGGACTAAAAATGGGCAGGGTACAGGCGTTTGAAGGTATGGCCTTGATGGCTGAATTCCTCCGCTGCAAGGCTATGCAGGAGGTCATTGACGACAAGAAAATCCTTGAATTAATGGGGTTTTCGTCAGTTGACGCCTATTTTGAGGCTGCAGGGTTGTCTGCCCGACAAGGATACAACAACCTGAAGATAGCCCGATCATTTACTGCATTCGAAGTGCAGTTCTTCGGGCGGATTGGACTCACCAAGAAGGACCTGCTTGGACTCGCTTCCATCCCTGAGAACAAGCGCCCCCGGATAGTGGATGGTGTGCTCGAAAATTACGAGAATGCCGACAATTCAGAGCTTTATGACATCTGCATGGGCCTGATCTCCGAGGCGCAGAATGAAGACAACTCAAGAGCTTGACGAACTTAACGGAGGGAAAGATGGCGAATAACCCGAAACATATGAGGCTGACAGACGAAGAAGTGGCAGAAGGACGGGTGCGCTTTGAGGCGGCAGAGGAATCTGCTCTGTCGAGGGTGAAGGCCGAAAAGGCAGCAGAGGAAGAACGGAGGCAATTACTGCACTCAGTGCACTCGGTTGGACTAAAAATGGGCAGGGTACAGGCGTTTGAAGGTATGGCCTTGATGGCTGAATTCCTCCGCTGCAAGGCTATGCAGGAGGTCATTGACGACAAGAAAATCCTTGAATTAATGGGGTTTTCGTCAGTTGACGCCTATTTTGAGGCTGCAGGGTTGTCTGCCCGACAAGGATACAACAACCTGAAGATAGCCCGATCATTTACTGCATTCGAAGTGCAGTTCTTCGGGCGGATTGGACTCACCAAGAAGGACCTGCTTGGACTCGCTTCCATCCCTGAGAACAAGCGCCCCCGGATAGTGGATGGTGTGCTCGAAAATTACGAGAATGCCGACAATTCAGAGCTTTATGACATCTGCATGGGCCTGATCTCCGAGGCGCAGAAGGAAAAGGACGAACGCAAGAAGGACAAACAGGCGTCGGAGCGATACCAGGCTGACATGCAGAAGCAGATGCAGAAGCTGCATGGGCGCTGCGACACGCTCGAAAAAAAGCTGAAACACGAGATCCCGAAGACCGACCTGACCGAGGAAGAAGCAGACGGCATAGAGCTGTTGAAGGCGCTGCAGCTTGACTTTATGGGCTGGCTCTCCACGATCAGGACAAAGATATCCTACACTGACGCCCCTGAACTGGTCCTCCGCTCACTCTATTTCCTGATGCTCTTCATCGGCAAGGCTGTCGCCGATGAGCGGATGAAACTCAATGAAATCTACGCAGATGCTGAAGAGTGCCCGTGGGAGACAACAGAAGAAGACCTTCCGCCGGCAGAGGTGATGGTGGATAATTTGCCGGCCACACGCGGCATGGGGCAAGCCTTCGCCAAGAAAATAGCGGAGAGGTCAAAGGCAAAATGAAAGCCACCGAAACCATTCTCCAGCATGTCTATGATTCCCTCCGCAGCCTCAAAGACGGCGAGGTCTGCGATAAGGCCAGGGCCCTTGCCGCTCATTACGGCTGCAGCGTCCAGACAATCTACGCCTGGGCGAAAAGGAAGGGGCTCCGCTGGAGAAAGGAGAAGGCTTCGAAGGGCAAGACAAAGGCGGATGCAGAAGCGGTCAAGCAGGCAGCAGCCCTTGTATATGCGTCCAGGCGGGCCAACAAGGACGTGCCTCTGCCGGTGTGTGACGCGATTGAGATGCTGAAGGATTCCGGCGTGCCTATGGGCGACGTCTCTGGCGACCGGATAGCGGCGCTCTTGAGGGAAAGGCAGATGTCCGCAGCCGCATTGGTGCAGCCCTCGCCTCATGTCAACATGCTCAGCGAGCACCCAAACCATGTCTGGCAGTTCGATGTGACGAACTGCCTTCAGTACTTCCTTGACGATAAAGGCATGGGAGAGCGGGACGCGGACATGGAACTGTATAAAAACAAGATCGTAAAGACGGCAAAGAAGATCAAGAAGGAACTGCTCAGGTATGTCGCTGTTGACCACTGCTCAGGCGCCTTTTTCTTCTGGTATTACTACGCAAGCGGTGAGCGGGCCATAGATGGAGCGGACTTCCTGTACAAGGCTTTCCGCCCCAAGGATGAACTGATCGAGGCCACATTCAACGGGTCAGCTGCAAGCAAAAAAGGCAAATACCACATGCACGGCGTGCCGTTGATGCTGGCGCCGGACAGGGGCTCCATTATCGCGGATAAGGCAAACAACAACCTCTTTGAGGGCCTGCGGATAGAGGTAAGGCCGCATATGCCCGGCAATCCGAGGGCAAAAGGACTTGTCGAATGGCTGATGAATTTTCTGCGCAGATTCGAGGCGAGATTGAAATTCAAGCGGCCACAGGACCTTGCCGAGCTTAATGCCTGGTCTCTTGATTACTGCATCGCAGTAAATGCATTAAAGATCACGCGCGGTATTGCGCCACGCTCGGCGCTTTGGCAGAAGATAAGGCCTGAGCAGCTCAGGCTCTGCCCGGAAGAGCCTGTCTACAGGATGCTGATCAGGAAGCCTGCGTTTGAGGCAACGGCAAACGGAGCATGCATCATCAGCGTTGACAACAGAAAATACCGCATACCGGATTCCAATGCGGCCCGGAAAAAGGTTTGGGTCGTTATATCTGCCTATGAATATCCCGCGCTCGAAGTTCATTTCAATGGCTATGTATGGGCGCTTCAGCCGATAGCAATTGATGAATACGGCCGGCTCTCTGACGGCGTGAAATACGGCGAGGACAAAAGCTGGAAAGATACGGAGAAAGATACGGATATACAGAAGGCCAAGAAAGAGCTTGAGCAGATCGCCTCTGACCAGTGGGGCATCAAGTGGAAGGGCACTGGCGATAAGCGCATCGCTGTTGCGCCGCCTCTGGGTCACCAAACCCCGCTTCAGGTCTTCGGCCACCAGGCAGACAAGGTGAAGGTTGAGTTCATCAACCGCAAGGGCACAGAACTTGAGATCAAGCAGCCGGAAATGCCGGAAAACAGACCGCTCAAAACTGATGCGCACGAACTTTCACGGACGATTGCGAACCGGCGCGAACCGTTCATCTCATTCCTTAAGCGGCTGATTCAGCATGTCGGCCCTATCAGCACAAAAATGAACGCGCTTTTAAGGGCTGAATACGGCAATGGCATAGAACTTACGCATGCAGAGGAGGTGATGGGGCAGATAGCGGCAGGGACGTGGAAAGGCGGGGACGCGGCAACGCAGGCGGAAAGAAGCGTCGAAAGCAGAGAAGCGGCAGCGATGTAGCAATCCCCCTGTGTCCCCCTTGTCAAGGGGGAATAGAAGAGGGATCAGAAGAAAAGCAGGAGGTGACCATTGGGAAGACCGAAGCATGCAGACGTTAACAGGATCACGGCATTGCGGGAACCGTTCAGGACGATCGTCCTGAAGGATCTCATCCTCGACCTTGGCCTCATCCAGGCCGATATCGCGCGCGTAAGCGGCGGCCACAGGGCAACCTTCAACGTCTGTATCAACCGGGGCTACGTCCCGGACATTAAAAATTACCAAAAAAGTATCGAGGATCATATCAGCGAGATCCCGGCAGCGATGGACTGGCTCAGGGCTCGCGGGTTCAGCGTCGAGGACGTCTGGAAATTTTCGGAAGAAGGGAACAAGAAGAAGTTCAAGCCGGTCGGCATCTACGCTGACCGCGCATCACGCGCCATGATTCCGGGAGATCCCGGAGAACTAAACTTTACGGAGGTGAGGGAAGTGTTGACAGGAGAAACTCTCAGGCATTTCAAACTTTTCAGAAGCCCCTTTTCTAACGATATCAGGGACGTGCCGGATATCTACATGTCGGACGAGCACAGGTATATCGAGGCTGCAATGATAGACGCAGCAAGGCACGGCGGGTTTCTGGCGATCATCGGCGAGGTCGGCTCCGGCAAATCGGTTATCCGCAAGAAGGTTGTGGCAGAGCTGTCCAAGGATGATTCATCCAGGATCATCTACCCGCGCATGATAGACAAGACGCGGATCACGGCGGCCTCGCTCTGCGACGCGATTATCCTCGACCTGAGCGACGAGGCCCCGAAGATGCGGCTTGAGCAGAAGACCCGGCAAGTCGAAAAGCTGCTGATCGCCCGGAGCAAGGCAGGCTGCCACGTCTGCCTGATGATCGAGGAGGCGCATGACCTCTCTGTGCGCGTGCTTAAGCTGCTCAAGCGGTTCTATGAGATCGAGGACGGGTACAAGAAGGCGATCGGCATCATCCTGATCGGCCAGCCGGAGCTTGGAGGCCTCTTCAACGAGCAGGACCACTATGAAATGCGCGAGGTGATCCGCCGCTGCCAGGTGGCGTACATCCGGGGCCTTAACGGCAACATGAAGGATTATCTTACGCTGAAGTTCAAGCGGATCAACGTGGAGTTGAAAAACGTGATCACGGACGAGGCGATCAAGGCCCTCAGCAACAGGCTGATGGATAAGGATCAGCGCGGCAAGCGGATCAGCAACGCATATCCGCTTACGGTGAACAACCATATCATCCGGGCGATGAACTCTGCCTGCGAGATGGGCGAGCCAAAGGTCACGGAAGACGTGATCAACGCGATATAAGGAGGGCAACGTGAAGGCAACGGCATATCTGTGCGACAGGTGCAAAGCGCCGGTAAACGGCAAGGGCTACTCAGTATCCTTCGGCCCGGACGGCCGGGGGCTCGACATCTTCTGCGGCATTGACGGGTTGTATCCCCGCCACTACTGCGGCAGGCAGTGCCTTATGGTTGTGCTTAACGAGCGGGTGGACGAGATGGAAAAGACAGGGGGTGCAGCCACACCCCCTGCCCGTCTGCTCCATCCCTACACCGTAAGGAGGAGCGCAGCATGAAGAGTATAGCAGAAATCATTGCGGCTGTCGGCATTGTATGGGGCGCGCCCTGGCTGCTCTTTGGCCTTTGGGTATTGATGGGAGGCAACTGATGGAGACGGCATGGGATGCATCGTTGAACCTAAAGAGGCTCTTCACAGACATCGACAAGGCTCACCGCTGGGACAGCAAGCCGGGGACATGCCTGATGTGCGGGCGGATCGAGACGCGGGCGGCGGATCAGGTATGCGCAGTATGCAAGGTGGAGGCAAGGGCGCTGGAGAGGCTGCGGCGGGGCGACGTCGGCGAGCTGGTCTTTTACCACGGCGGGAAATTCAAAACAGGCCGCACAAGAGCGGCCTATGCGGGGGCGTGAATATGGGCGATAAGAAGACAGGGCAACCACAGGGGGTTGCCCCTACATTGCGGGAACAACTGCAGGGGCTGATCGCGGAATATGGGCATGAGCCGGTGACAGAGGAACTGATGAAGATCCTCGAAAAATATTTCAGGCGGCAGGAGCTGGCGGCAGCGGCAGAGAGATACAACCTTGTGCCGCACACGGCAGAGGCGGTAAAGATGAATAACAATTAATCGTAGGGGCGGCCCTGTGTGGCCGCCCGGAATTCAACAAACAGGGCAACCACAGGGGGTTGCCCCTACGAAACAACGGTCGTAAATATCACAACAAAAGGAGAAGGAATTGAAAACACTGAATGAGATCGTGACATTGACAGAGGATTTTTCAAGGATGCGTACAGCGCTGTCTGAGAAGGTGCAGACGCTTGAGGATGAGATCACCGCGATCAAGCGGAGATATCTGCCGGGCATTAAGCGGGCGGTGAATGCGGCAGCAGAAAAACAGGCTGAATTAAAGGGAGCTCTGGAAGAAGCGCCGGAGTTATTTGTAAAGCCTCGCACTATTGTAATTGCAGGCATCAAGGTCGGGTATCAAAAGGGCAAGGGCAAGCTGCTTTGGGATGATGACGATACCGTTATCAGGCTGATCAAGAAGCACTTTCCGGAGCAGGCAGACGTGTTGATCGCAACCGTTGAGATGCCCGCAAAGAAAGCGCTTGAGCAGCTGAGCGTGCATGACCTAAAACGGATCGGTGTGGTAGTGGAAGAAGTTGGAGATCAGATCGTTATCAAGTCCACAGACAGCGAGATAGACAAGCTGGTCTCTGCGCTCCTGAAGGACGAAGATATGAACGATGCAAAGGCGGCATGATGAACCCCTTGACAGGCCCGGCATCTTCAATGTATTTTGAAGGTGCGAGTAACACGTTAGGGGCCAACCTCCGGCCCTCGCAGAGATGCGGAAAGGAGATTTTTAGTTTCAGGTGCGTTGCTGCGCGCCGAGTATCTTTCAGTCGTGAGGCTGAGAGGTGGTTACCTAACGGGCCACTCGCAATACTCGGCGCGCTTTTTTGTGCGCTAAACGCGAAAAACAACGTTAGGAGGTTTTACATGTGCAAAGAAACAGGTCCCTTCCCTATCACCGAGCTTCAGGCCATCCTGGACGAAGAACGCTGCAAGCTCGCTTTTATGGGCGACGCTCTATCCCAGGCCCAGGACTCTACCTTTCAGTTCTCAGACGATGGACAGAACGGCTTTAACTTTATCGTGCGAGGCATCGAGGCCATGCTCCGGCACGTAAGCAGTGAAATGGAACAATTAAAGGAGGTGAAGTCATGAAAGAGATTACGACAATGCCGGTGAGAGTCCAGAACGGCAACAAAGAGATTGAGGTCTATGAGTATGAAGGTGGCTTTGCTATGACAACAGAGTTTCTCGGTCAGTGCCTCGGATATGCTCATCCGAGAATGGGAATAGCAAAGCTATTTCGGAATCACAAAGAGGCCCTCGAACCGCATAGGTTTGTTTCCACAGCGGAAACAAACCCCCTCGGCGGAAGACCCACAACTTTTTACGACAAGAGGGGCATTTTGAAGGCCGCTGCCTTCGCCAACACGCCCCAGGCGAAAGAGTTTGTTTCCCGCTTCGTGGACTATATCGAATATCTTGAAGCGAAAAGAATAGAACGAATGGAAAAGTATTGGTTTGCCGAAAAACGCAGGCCGTGGTGGCGTGAGGTCAGAGACCGCGTGATGTGTGGTGAAAACTTCCAACAGATAGCCGACGCGATGAAGCGGAATGATGCCAGCATCAGAAATGCTATCAGTCGCATGATTGAAATCGGCATCCTTCAGGCATTGCAAGCGGCACAGGCCCTGACCGGCACGGCGAAGAAGACGGTTCTTCGATACTACAGGAAATTCGTGAAGGATGACAGACAGCAGGCATTGCCGTTTGACGAAACTCAGACAGCTTAACCAAAACCAAAAGGAGAAACAGCATGACAAAGGCAGACATGACAGCAAACGTGATGAACACGACAGGCGGGAAGAAGGCGGAGGCCGAGACGATCGTTGAGCAGCTCATAACAGGCATGACAGAGGCGCTGGCGGCAGGCGAGAAGGTTGACCTGCGGGGCCTCGGCGTCTTGAAGGTGCGCGAGGCAAAGGCCCGGACAGCAAGAAACCCAAAGACAGGAGAGACGATTCAGGTACCGGCAAAGAGGAAGGTTGTGTTTACTGCGAGTAAAGAGTTGAAGGGGAGGCTGGCGTAATTTCACGGATTTATTGTAGGGGCACGTTGAACGTGCCCCTCATATAAGGCCATGAAAGACATTAACGGCAACCAGATAGCGATTGATTGGGATGTGCGTAGGGGCGAGCCCTCTGTGGTCGCCCGGAATACAGGGCAGGCACAGGGGCCTGCCCCTACGAAGCAACGGGCAACGGAAGATATTACGCATCAGGAGGCCTCCATCCTCAGGCTGATCCAGCGGGGCAAGGGAAACGCCATCAAGGTCCCTGTGCTCGAGGGGGCGACCGGGCTGCAGGGCGTTGAAGTCAGGGAGACGATCCGGCATCTGATCATGGAGCATAGCGTTTTGATCGCATCATGCACGCACGGCTTCTTCATTGCCGAGACGGCAGAGGAAATAACCGAGGCAACGCGGTCGCTGCGGCATCGGGGCATCATGATCCTGATGCGGGCTGCCAAGCTGCAGCGGATAAGTGTGGAAGAGGTTTTCGGTCAAGCGAGGATTGAATTTGAGGGGTAATGCGCGAGTTGAGCGGCGGGAGATCGCTCGTATGACTGGTTAGGAGGTAACAGAATGAACGAAAGGTTTCGATGCGAGATTATCGGGGCGACGGTGACAGAGCCGATATGCGAGTACAGGGTCGCCAGGCGGGTCATTGACTGCGCAGGCTGCCACAAGATGAACGGGCAGGCCCTGGATATCCCGAAGGAGGAGATTGACGTAGGGGCGGCCCCCTGTGGCCGCCCGGATACAGGGCAACCACAGGGGATTGCCCCTACAACATGAACTGGTTGGATGATATACGGCGTGAAGATCTGCCTGAGTGCTATCAGGAGATGCTTGACGTGATCGCGCCGGTAGTCGATGAGGGGAAGGCCATCGAGATCATATTGAAGCTGAGCAGCCACTATAAGCACAACTTCTATTTCATATCGACAAAGGGCATTATCTCGGCAAGAAAGGAAAAATACGTTATAGATCATTTCAACGGCAGCAACCAGACCGACCTTGCACGGATAACCGATTTGTCGCTGGTGCGCGTTTACCAGATCCTGGCCGAAGACAGAGAGAAGAAGCAGCCTAAATTATTCCCGCAAGCATTCAATAATTCTTAAACCACTTTAATATCAACCCCCCCCCCTGCCCCCATAAAATGGGGGCATGATGCAGCCAAATAGTGCGATAAGAACCCCCCGTTATTCTGCGCTGCTGCACCCCCTGGCAGGCCCTGGGCTTCACCTCCCTCAGGACTGCCGCCCTTTTTCACGATACAGGGCAACCTCACAGAGGGCACGTGCAACGTGCCCCTACATTGCACAGGATGGTGATTAATGACAAAGATCGGGGAATATTTCACGGCTGAAGAGTTCACCTGCAAGTGCGGCTGCGGGTACTGCAACCCCCACCCGCTGCTGATAGACAAGCTCGATGAGCTGAGACTGCAGATCAACAGGCCGCTGGTCATCTCATCAGGCTGCCGGTGCAAACCATACAACACCAAATGCGGCGGGGCAAAAGACAGCGCCCATACAACCGGCCTGGCTGCAGACATAGCAGTCCGCTCGGCCCAGGAGCGGTTTGAGCTGCTGGGCAAGATCATCAGGGGACATATGTTCAAACGCATAGGCATACATAAGAGCTTCATCCATGTGGATATAGACGAGACCAAGCCGGGCTGCGTTGTCTGGATGTATTCGTAAAAAACAGTGTTAGGTGTTAGGTGTTAGGTGTTAGGTGAAGGGTGAAAGGTTTTAAGTTTTAGGTTTTAAGTTTTAAGTCCTAACACCTAACACCTAACACCTTAAACTTAAAACCATTATCAAGGAGGCTTTATGAAACAGTTCTTCCTGGCAAAACT
>CAYUNK010000080.1:0-10566 GCA_964446125.1 uncultured Nitrospiraceae bacterium
TCATTAAGGGCGAGGAAATGGTTTAATGTTTCAGGTTTTAGGTTTAAGGTTTTAGGTTTAAGGTTTTAGATTTTAGGCTAAAAGTCTTAGGTTTGAGGTGGCAGGTGGCAGGTGGCAGATGAGAAACAGTGGAAAGCAAAGAATTGGGGTCTTCCCTGCCGCGCATCCTGGCCCACCAGCTCTGAACGTCCCGGTAGAGCGTGCCGTGGCTGATAGTGCCAAGATGGTATTCTTTATATAAGTTCTCGACGCGGATAACCACATCTGTGGAAGTTGAAGGGTTGATGGGTTGAAGTGTTGAGGTCATATTTGAAAAAGTTGAAAAGTTAAGGTTTTTTTGACAACGAAAGAAACTATTTTTCTCTTAAGAATTCATCAACTGTCAGACCGCTTTTTCTTATCAGCCCTCTTAGAAGTCCGGGAGCAAGCTCCTTGTGATTGGGTACTGAGAGCGTAGGTCGAAATGTATGATAGAGGATCATATGACTGCCAGTTTGATGATCAATTGAATAGCCAAATTTCAGGAAAATACTCGCCGCATCCTTCCCGGAAAAATTGGAAAGGATACCCAACTAAACCGTCACCTCACCCAGAAAAATTTCCTGAGGCTCAGCAGAAACGAATCTGCCATGGCGCTTTTCAACTTCAGTCCAGCCGCGGATCGCATCCTTAACGTTAGCAAGGGCATCGTCAAGCGTTTTACCCTGGCTCATGCAGCCAACGAGTTCAGGCACATCAACTACATATCCGCCATAATCCTGATCAAATGTTATTACAACTTTATACTTCATCGCTCTCTCCTTGCTCTGTCAGGCTTAATATAAGCAGGACGCTGGGTAATTGATAAATTATAGCACTTTTTGCTCTATGCTCTATGCTCTATGCCGATTATGGAATTGGGTCTTCCCTGCCGCGCAGCCTGGCACACCGGATTGGATATGGTTTTAAGTTTTAGGTTTTAGGTTTTAAGTTTTAAGTTTTAGGTAAGTGATCAGGGAATGCAGCTGTTTCGAAATGACTATGAGCTGTTCAATGATTTTCCCGCAGTTCAGATCAGACAGCAAACCGATCCTTTCTGCTATATGGATTTGTGTCCTCAGCTCTGCGGCTGAGCCTTTCGCAATATGAAGAAATCTCACAAATTCCGCCTTTGAACCCCTCTCAGCTCCTTCAGCAATATTGGAAGCCACTGAAACAGCAGACCTTGTGATCTGATCTCTCAGGCCAAAATACCTGCAATGCTTCAGAAGCTGATATAGTTCGACAGAAAGATCGCAGGCATTCTTCCAAACCTCCAACTCTTCAAATGACTTGTACGCCATTGCTATAATCCTTATAACCTAAAACCTAAAACTTAACACCTAACACCTAAAACTTTTATCTTCATACCGTATCCATAAACGTCTTCTCTATCCTGCTGAAGAGGACGAGGCCGGCCATAAGCGCCAGAGCTGTCATTGAGAGGCTTATGCCCAGGTTCACAGGCTGGATATCTCCTGCACCGAGGAAGGCAAACCTGGCAGTCTCTACCGTGGCAGACATGGGGTTTAGGGCAAAGACCCACTGCCACTTCTCCGGTATCTGAGACATGGGATATACTATCGGGGTGGCATACATCCATAGCTGCACGCCGAAGCTGACGACGAACTTCAGGTCACGGTATTTCGTGGTCATTGCAGAGATCAGGATGCCGAGGCCCAGGCCGAGGGCTGCCATCTGGAGCAGCAGAAGCGGGGTCAGAAGCGCCCATGCGCTTACTCTGACGGCAGAGCCTGCAAGATAAAAGTAGGCGACAAAGGCAAGAAAGAGCCCAAACTGGATCGCAAAGGTGATGAGGTTGGTTATCACGATCGAGACCGGCACTGTGAGGCGCGGGAAATAGACCTTCCCGAATATACTGGCGTTCGATACGAAGGTGTCTGAGGTCTTGTTAAGGCAGTCTGCAAAATAGTTCCAGATCACGATGCCGCACATATAAAAGAGCAGGTGCGGAAGCCCGTCAGTCGGTATCTGCGCTATCCTGCCAAAAATTATGGTAAAGACGATGGTCGTAAAGAGCGGCTGAAGCAGGAACCACAGAGGCCCGAGGATCGTCTGCTTGTAGAAGGTGACAAAATCCCTCTTCACAAAGAGCATGATCAGGTCCCTGAAGTTCCAGAGATTTGCAAGGTTCAGGTCAAACCAGCCGGTTCTGGGGCTGATCACCTTTGTCCACTGCTCTTTGTCCTGCAGCGTTTCCATGGATCGCTTTATCTAAACCGCCTTCTTCAAGACGGGCTACCGCCGAACAGGTTGTTTAAACCCGCCTTCTCCTGCTGATTCCTGGTCACCTCAGTCATGTCATCCGACATTCTGCCCCCCCTATTTGATACAGGGAGGCTGAGGAGGGCTATTCCCTAACCCTCCATACTATGCGCTACTGCTGGAATACCTCTCTGCATGTTCTTTGCCCAGAGGCTCAAGGGGATAGATAGAGAATATCCTGTCCTGCCTGACCCCCTGATCGAGAAGCCTTCTGCAGACCGCCTCTCTCTTTAGATACGTTGTAAGAATAATGATCCGGCCGTCTTCAGGGCTCAGTTCCTGAATCGGCGCCACTGCCCTTTTAAAAAAGGCCTTTCCTGTCCGGTCATCGTCATAGACTCCCTGAAGCGCAATGTCCGCCTCCTGTAAAGACAGGTATGCGATCTCTGTAACCTCATCCATGCCGGCAAAGCATACTGCTGTCACTCCCTGCCGCTGCAGGCTGTCAAAAAGCCTCCTGAAATCCCTTCTGGCATTCCGGTAGATATTGGTGTAGTCCTGAAGCAGATGATAGGTGAGGCGCGTCTTCTCGGCAAAACCGGTAGGAGTAAGATAATACATATATCGCTTGGCAGGGATCTGGCTGATCGTAACATAGCCCTTTGATACAAGGTTTTTGATGTACGAATTGACAAGGCCAAGGGCAATATTGAGCCGCCTGCTCAGGTCCCTCTGGGAGAGAGGCTCGCCCTTTGAGATCTCGTCAAGCAGGAGCAGGGATCTGTAACTGTCCTGATTTTCTGCATTTTTTACGTTCACATTCTGAACGTTCATGCCTTGAACATACCATGCAGCAAAAGGCCAAGTCAAGGAAAGGAATCGCAGGTTATAAGGATTCAGTAAAGGAAGACTTACTTCCCCCTCACCCTTGCCCTCTCCCACCAGGGCGAGGGTGCGAAAGATTCAGTGCCAGGCGGTGGGGATGGGAGATAGTCAGCGACAAGGGGAGGTTAGGAGGGGTTATGATTCTTTTATGACTGACTGAAGGGAACACTTCTTGACTTACACGGCTGACAGAAAGGATATTAGACTATGGATATGTCCATGAAAGTCGCCCTGATTACAGGAGGGGCAAGCGGTCTCGGAAGGGATATAAGCATGGCCATGCTTAAGCAGGGGTACTATGTTGCAGTAAATTACCTAAGCTCAGATAATAGCGCAGGGGAGATCACTTCCCGGGCAGGAGGCCGCGCCATTGCAATACAGGCGGATGTGGGGGACAGGGCCCAGGCAGGGAATCTGATCATGGAGATTAAGCAGGCATTCGGGAGGCTCGATATCCTTATAAACAACGCAGGCATCACAAAAGACAGCCTCCTGATCAGGCAGAAAGAGGCAGACTGGGATGCGGTGATCAGGACAAACCTGACCGGCCCATTCAACCTTATCAGGGCGGCAGCGCCCCTGATGATCAGCTCAGGCGGAGGCCATATCCTGAATATCTCTTCGTATTCAGGCATAAAGGGAAAGGCCGGACAGGCTGCATACAGCGCCTCAAAGGCAGGCCTGATCGGCCTGACAATGGCTGCAGCATATGAACTGGCAACGCATGACATCCGGGTAAATGCGATCATTCCGGGATATATGCTCACCCGCATGGGCGCTGCCTCGGCCCAGGCAATAAAAGAGGCGGAAGATCAGGGCATCCTGAGGGCGCTTTCTGATCCCAAAGATGCTGCCCGCTCCATAGCTTTTATTGCAGGAATGGACTATATAACAGGCCAGTTACTGAGCCTTGACAGCAGGATGCTTTAATGCAATACTTCACAGACAGGCAAAAGACCTTACTTGAGGAGGAATAATGTTCAAGGGCTTCTTCATAACCGGCACTGACACAGGCGTAGGAAAGACCGTCGTGACCGGCGCTGTTATAAAGGCAATCCAGTCCTTCGGGGTCAGGGTCGGCGCCATGAAACCTATAGAGAGCGGCTGCGGAAAAGAGGGCTCTGTCCTGATCCCGTATGACGGCACATTTCTTAAGCAGGCAGCACAGATGATCGAGCCGATTACGCAGGTGACCCCCTTCTGCTTCGAAAACCCGCTGTCGCCGCTTGCCGCCTCGGAGATAGAGGGCAGGCAGGTCAGCATAGAGGACCTCAAGAAGGCATACTACAGGCTCTACAGGGAGTATGAGGCTATTGTTGTGGAAGGCGTGGGCGGCCTTATGGTGCCTGTCAGAAAAGACTATTTTGTGGTTGACCTTGCGAGGGATCTATCCCTGCCCCTGTTGATTGTGATCAGGCCTGGGCTCGGCACCATAAACCACACCATGCTGACAGTGACCTATGCGCTTGAGGCAGGCCTCGAAGTGGCGGGCATCATCATAAACTACAGCCATCCTCCTGAATACAGCATGGCAGAAAAGACCAACCCCGGTATCTTGAAGGAGATATGCCCTGTGCCGATCATCGGCACCTTTCCGTATCTTAAAGAGATGGGCGAGGATGTCCTCGAAAAGACCGGCATGAAGAACCTCGACCTTAAAGTCCTGAGAAGATATGTTTTGTGAAAAAGGTTGAAAGTTTGAGGGTTGAGAAGTAGAGTTAAGAAGATAAGTTGAGCCGTTGAGGGCTGAACATAGATGAGGAGTTGAGGGTTGAGAGGCTGATACGTCGAGCGGTTGAGGGTTGATAAAGATGAGATTAAGGCAGAAAACAGAAGGGCCGGAATCTCTGACTTCCGACCCTTGCCATTTCAACTGATCTTTTCACGCTTCACGCCTCACGATTCACGACTTCACCTGATCAGCTTCATCCCTTTGAGTACGGCCTTCAGCTTGTCCCTGTTTGAAGCAGACATCTCGCAGAGCGGAAGCCTGAACTCCTCCTTGATCTTGCCCATCATCGCAAGAGCAGTCTTTGCCGGAATCGGGTTCGTCTCGATGAACATGGCTGCATTGAGCGGCTCGAGCCGGTAATGCAGCTTTCTGGCCTCGTCATATCTTCCCTGCTCCCAGTGCGCGCACATCTGGGCAACGAGTTTCGGCGCCACATTGGCGGCAACAGAGATAACGCCCTTGCCTCCCAGGGCCATCAGAGGGATGGTAGTAAAATCATCGCCAGATATTACGGCGAGCCTGTCCCCGCAGAGCCTTATAACCTCGCTCACCTGCTTCATATCACCTGTGGCTTCCTTGATCGCCACAATATTCTTGATCTCGGCGAGCCGCGCCACAGTGGATGGCAGCATATTTACGGCTGTCCTGCCCGGGACATTATAGAGCACCATCGGGATCTTCACCGCCTCAGCAACAGCCTTGTAGTGACGGTACAGGCCTTCCTGGGTCGGCTTGTTATAATAGGGGCTGACCAGAAGGGCAGCGTCAGCGCCTGACTTCTTCGCCTCTTTCGTGATCATAATCGTCTCGTCAGTGCCGTTTGCGCCTGTGCCGGCGATGACAGGCACCCGTTTGTTGACCACATCTACCGTGAACCTGATCACACGGAAATGCTCTTTATAGTCAAGGGTGGCTGATTCCCCTGTTGTGCCGCAGGGCACAATAGCATCAGTCCCCTCCTTTATATGCCACTCGATAAGACTGCCCAGCGCCTTTTCATCAACCTTGCCCCTGCTAAACGGTGTAACGATTGCTACGATTGATCCTCTGAACATGATATCCTCCTTTTATCTGAAAAGATAAACTCCGACGCGATAGTTCACTCCTGTCTCCTTCACCCATTTTACTACAGCCGGCGCCTGGTCTTCCCCGTCTCTCCTGATATGTATAACATGGCCAGGTTCAAGCGGAAACTCCGTATAAAAGCCCATGCCCCGTTTATGCATGCATATGTCTATGCCTCTGCCCCCTGCCTCGACCCGGCGGGGACTCAGGGGATCAGAAATAGTGACTGTATAGTTGAATAGTTCATTATACTGCACCCTCTCGCAATTCCTCCTGACTGCATAGCGTATCGCCTCCCCTTCACCCCTGTCTGAAGCTGTCTTCATCTTTCCCTGGATATCCTCCCTTATAGCGTAATACTTCCCTCAAACACCTCGACTGCAGGGCCTGTCATATATACATGTCCGTTGTTATGCAGCTCTATCTTAAGGTCACCGCCCGGCAGCATCACCTTCACCTTTCTGCCTGTGAGCCGGCAGAGGTTTGTGGCAACCGCAGCAGCAGAGGCGCCAGTGCCGCAGGCAAGGGTCTCGCCTGAGCCCCTCTCCCAGACCCTCATCCTGATGGTCTGAGGACTTATGACCTGGATGAACTCCACATTTATCCTCCTGGGGAAGAGCTCATGGTTTTCGATCACAGGACCGTATCTGGCAACATCCATGCCCGCAACATCATCCACGACAATAACAGCATGCGGATTGCCCATCGAAACGCAGGTGATTTTAAACTTTTTGTCCAATATTTTCAAAGGAAATTCCTTGATCAGTCCGTCAAGCCTGACCGGTATCTGCCTGCCTTCGAGAACCGGCAGACCCATATCAACCTTTACCATCGTGCCGGCCTTCTCGGGCCTTATGATGCCTGCAAGGGTCTCGACCTCAAGCGCCTGCTTTGAAGAGAGGTTTCTGTCCCAGATATATTTTGCGAAACAGCGGATGCCATTGCCGCACATCTCGACCCTGCTGCCGTCGGCATTATAGATGCCCATCCTGAAATCTGCCCTGGCTGAATTATGAAGAAGCAGGATCTGGTCAGCTCCGATGCCGAACCTCCTGTCACAGAGCCTTCTGCTTAATTTCTGCAATCCGTGAATCGTGAATCGTGAATCGTGACTGCGGCAGTCAATAACGATAAAGTCATTGCCCGTGCCCTGCATCTTGGTAAAGGAAAGCCTCATTTCAGGAACTCAGGCATCACTTCATGCTGCACAAGGTCTTTGTACGTGCCGCGCCGCGCAACGAGGGCATGATCCCTGCCCTTTACCATCACCTCGGCAGCCCTCGGACGGCTGTTATAGCCGGAACTCATGGACATGCCGTATGCCCCTGCACTCATGACTGCAAGGAACTCGCCTTTGTTGACCCGTTCAATCTTCCTGCCTTTGGCCAGAAAATCTCCTGATTCACAGATCGGCCCGACAATATCCGCCTTGATCTCAGACCGTCCGGACTTTCTGACCGGAACGATATGATGGTATGCGTCATACAGGGAGGGCCGCATCAGGTCATTCATGCCTGCATCAACAATGACGAAGTTTTTTGAACCGCTCTTTTTCAGATAAAGCGTTTTTGTGACCAGTATGCCTGCATTGCCGACTATAGACCTGCCGGGCTCCATCACAAGCGTAATATCCCTGCCCTTAAGCAGAGGCAGCAGCCTCTTTGATATATCGCCGGGCAAAGGAGGATTTTCAGACAGATACGTGATGCCGAGGCCTCCTCCTATATCAAGGTACCTCACCGGAAACTTCTGCTTCCTCAGCTCATCGAGCAGGACAAGGATGCGCTTCACTGCATCAACAAAAGGCGTAATCTTTGTTATCTGAGAGCCGATATGCTTCTGCACGCCCAGAACCTCTATGTTTTTCAACCTTGCGGCAATGCGGTAATGCTCAACCGCCCGGTCTATGGATATGCCGAACTTGTGCTCCTTCATGCCTGTGGATATATAGGGGTGGGTCCGGGCGTCAATATCAGGGTTGATCCTGAGGGCAATAGGCGCCCTCGTATTCATGCTGCCTGCAACCCGGTCTATCTCCCTCAGTTCGTCCTCTGACTCGACATTAAACATAAGCACCTTTGCCTTCAGCGCAGAGCGGATCTCCTGCTCTGTCTTGCCGACCCCGGCGTACACAATCTTCTGCGGCTCTATTCCTGCCTTCATTGCGCGGAAGAGCTCGCCGCCCGAGACAATGTCTGCGCCGCAGCCCTGCCCTGCAAGCAGCCTCAGTATGGCGCCGTTTGTATTGGCCTTAAGCGCATAACAGATGATATGCGGAAATTCCTGATAAGCCTCTTCGTAAGCCTTGAAGTGTCTGACAAGAGTGCCATGGCTGTAGATATAAAGCGGAGTCCCGTACTGCTCCGCCAGATCCCTGACGGCAACATCCTCTGCATAGAGCTGATTGCCGCGATAATGAAAAAGATGCATGTTTCTTCTCCGGAAATATATTTCTGCTTGATTTTTCCTGCTATTTTTACATAATAAAAAAGGCAAAGTCAAAATACATCTTCGCCTCATCACCATAAAATCCGGTCAAAAAGAGGTATTCATGGGCAGAAACATTGTCGAAAAAATATTTGACGCGCACCGCAGTACAGGCGATCTGAAGGAAGGCTCTCCGATCGGCCTGCAGATAGACCAGGTCTATACCCAGGATGCCACAGGCACTATGGCATGGCTGCAGTTTGAGGCGATAGGACTTGACCGGGTCAGGGTGCCACTTGCAGTCTCCTACGTGGACCATAACATGCTGCAGCAGGACTATATGAACCCTGACGACCATCTCTTCCTCCAGACTGCAGCGGCACGGTTCGGCGCATATTTTTCGCGGCCCGGCAACGGCATCTGCCACCAGGTTCATCTTGAGCAGTTCGCAGCCCCAGGCAAGATCGCCCTGGGAACAGACAGCCACACGCCCACAGGCGGCGGCATCGGCATGATAGCAATCGGCGTCGGCGGCCTCGATGCCGCAACTGTAATGGCAGGGGCTGCCTTTGAACTGACAATGCCGAAGGTCGTAAATATCCGGCTTTCGGGCAGGCTGAAGCGGCCGTATGTGACTGCAATGGATGTTATCCTCGAGATCCTGAGAAGGCTGACCGTAAAAGGCGGTGTGAACAGGATCCTCGAATACAGCGGCCCTGGGGTCAAGGATCTGAATGTAACAGAGCGGGCAACCATAACCAACATGGGAGCTGAACTCGGGGCCACCACATCAATATTCCCAAGCGATCAGCGGACAAAATTTTACCTCGAGGCAGTAGGCAGGGGCTCTGACTGGCTTGAACTTGCTGCAGATCAGGATGCCTCCTATGCAGAGGTGATCAGGGTAAACCTTTCTGAAGTTGAGCCTATGATAGCCCAGCCTCACAGCCCTGATAATGTCGTCACGGTCAGGAGCCTTGCAGGGACAAAGGTGGATCAGGTCTGCATCGGCAGCTGCACAAACGCCTCATACCAGGCAATGAAGTCTGTTGCTGCAGCGCTTAAGGGCAACACAATCAACCAAGACGTAAACCTGCTGATCAATCCAGGCTCTAAACAGGTCTACGAGATGATCGCCAAGGAGGGCCTTGTGACTGATATCATCTCAGCAGGCGCAAGAATGCTGGAGGCGTCCTGCGGGCCCTGCATCGGCATGGGAAGCGCACCTGGCAGCGGCCAGGTCTCTGTGCGCTCGTATAACAGGAACTTCAGGGGCAGAAGCGGCACCAGGAATGCGATGGTCTATCTCGCAAGCCCTATATCCTGTGCAGTATTTGCCCTGAAAGGCCAGATCATTGACCCGCGGGATGCCGGCATACCGATCAAGAAGTTCAAAGAGCCCAGGGCATATCTGATCAACAGGAATTTTCTGATTCCGCCTAAGGCCGGCGCAGAAGATGTTAAGGTGATAAAAGGCCCAAACATTAAGGAGGTCTCTGTCAAAGGCCCTCTTTCGGACAGGATAGAGGCAGAGCTTCTGCTTAAGCTGGGAGACAATATAACGACCGACGATATTATGCCTGCAGGCTCTGCTGTCCTTCCCTTCAGGTCAAACATTCCGGCCATCTCAAGGTTCGTATTCACAAATATTGACAGCGCCTTCAGCGCCAGGGCCATCGAGGCCAAGGGTCATGGCGGGGGGATCATTGCAGGCGGGGAAAACTACGGCCAGGGCTCCTCAAGGGAGCATGCAGCAATAGCGCCGATGTTCCTTGGGGTTCAGGCTGTGATCGCAAAGTCCTTTGCCAGGATACACCGTTCGAACCTGATCAATTTCGGCATACTGCCGCTGCAGTTTGAAAATGCCGCTGATTATGAGAGGCTCGAGCAGGGCGACAGACTCGAAATCAGGGGCATATTGGGCACGATCAATGGTTCCCAGAAATACCGCATCGAAAATGCAACAAAGGGATATGCCTTCCCTGCTGTCTCGATGCTGAACAGCAGGGAGCAGGAGGTTCTGATTAAGGGCGGCCTTCTTCCCTATACCAGGGCGTTTGCAGGATGACCAGAATACTCAGGCCGGTTAAATTGACAACCGTGGCTGATTCAATGTATTGTATTACTTCTCTGTTTCAGGGCCGCTAGCTCAGCTGGCAGAGCAACGCCCTTTTAAGGCGTGGGTCGATGGTTCGAATCCATCGCGGCTCACC
>CAYUNK010000081.1:0-10190 GCA_964446125.1 uncultured Nitrospiraceae bacterium
CGGGGTCAGATGCGCGGTCGATGTAAACGGAAACGGGAGCATAGATGACTGCAGTGAGCTCTTCGTCTGTTCGAAACCAAAGAGCGGCGGATGGTGCGATAAATCCACCGATCCTGTTGGGTATAAGTGTATCAGCAGCGGCATATATTATCTTGCACAGGGGTTCAGTGCTACGGGGGTGGATATCGCCAAGACAATATTTGTTACTCCCGGCACGGAATTCGATGCCTGCAATAATTATGACCCTGACGCACAAACAGGCTGTCCGGACCAGACCTGTTCACCTGTATGGTCGTATAAATGCTCGAAGGACAGCGCTATTTACGCATCCGGAGAACTCTGCCAGTCAAATTGCGGGGGACAGTGTTCCTGCTCTCCCGGCGGGTTCTATAACGAACAGAAAAAACTATGCGAGATCGAATCAACAAACCCCTGTCCTTCCAACATTCCGTACGATCCTACCCTCGGAATTTGTGCTGTCACAATCTATTGTCCTCCCGGCAGCCGATATGATGACGCGACCAATTCCTGTATAACAGACACAAGTTATACCTGTCCATCAGGTTTTACCTATAACAGCTCTACCGGAAAATGTCAGGCCCTGCCGCAGTGCCCGGGCGGAACTCTCTACAACAAACAAAATGATAAATGCGAATCAGTTTCCTGCCCTGCCGACTATGTTTTCAATTCTGCTGCCTGGCGCTGTGAAAGAAATACGGATTGCGGGTCGATAACTCTGAATACTGCAACTCAGCAGTGTGAAACGACCATAGGGACCTGTGCTCCTCTCGATCCAGCCGATCCGCAGACCGACTACATCAAAATATTTATGGGGGTGTCTGAAGAAAATTGGTGCGGCCCCTGCACGGCATGTGTCAGCAAGCCGGTAATGACATCCGTAACATCAGTCCCGTCAACATATATATGTCTTGGACAGTATAAGATCAATATATCCTCAAATGGATATAGAGGGTCCGGATGGTGCAATTACGATCATTGGATTGTCTATGGAAAGCCCTATGCCTGCAGTCGGACTTCCAGTAACTACGATAAAGACACCTGCGATTCGGTATGTCCTTGTCCGGTAGACTATACGCCTGACGTTCCAAATGGCATCTGTACGAGGAAGGCATGCAAGGCAGGTGAAACTCTCGACGCCGCTGATAACAAATGCTGGATTGCTCCTACTGTCTGGGGCGGAGGAACCTGTCCCCAAAATTATGTTGCCAGGAACGGAAGATGCGAAGCTCCTTACTCCTGCACCAATGGAACATATAATCCTGCGACGGGGAAATGCGAAAATCTCGGCACTGCTGTTTGCCAGTCACCCTATACGGCTCAAGGCCCTGTCTGTGTATATCCCATCAAATGTTCTGGGGGCTCTTCTGTCTTCTGGAATTCAACGCGAGACAGATGTGAACAAACAGGCACATACTATTGTGAAGCGGGATATACCTATAGTCAGAGCTATGGGAGATGCATTGCCTCATATAACTGTCCGGCGGGCTCAACCTGGAGCACAACCTATTACACCTGTGTTACATCAGGAGTGCTGAATAGCTGCGATGCCGGCTATACATGGAATTCGAGCTATCAACGCTGCATAGCCTCATACAACTGTCCAGCGGGTTCAACATGGAACACAACATAAAACACCTGTGTTACCTCGGGCACACTGAATAGCTGCGATGCCGGTTATACATGGAATTCGAGTTATCAACGCTGCGTTGCCTCATACAATTGTCCGGCGGGTTCAACCTGGAACACAACATATAACACCTGTTTTGCTTCAAGTTCCAACTATGGCAATTGTTCAGCATTTGGATATACCTTTAATGCTAGTACTTCGAGATGCGAGAAAGCTCCTGAGTGCAGCCAGTCCGGTCAATATATATCGGCAAGAGGACGGTGCGAATTTAACGGCACAACCAACTGTCCGCCTGATTTTACTTGGAATTCCCCATATTGCGAGAAGGCTCCGAACTGTCCTGATACAGGAACTTATGATACTGCTCTTAACCTCTGTCGAATGGCGCCGCAGGAAACATGTCCTCTGGGTGCCTATGCATGCTCTTCCGGCCAATGCACTGCAGTTGTAAACTGCAACATTGTGCCGCTTGTTGTGGCTATATCAGGCGGCGCCTATCTTGCCATAGAAGTAAAAAGCTTTGCAGCGACGGCAGACGGCAAAAGCATAACCTTTACCGAAACAGACAATAAAAATTATGTTGTGACGTTGGATGGCTGCACGGTTTCAGGCAGTGCAACAATAACCGGAACCAGGTCATTTTCTGCGTCCAACAGAGAAATCAAGTTCTATGACGCAACCAATATCCTGTTGGGCACCATTACGGTCAGCGGATGCACAGTCAGCGGGTCCAGGTCGGATCGTGTTTACGGGCCGATAACTAATGGCGGGGATACCCTGGATTTTATAACCGGGGCTGTCACATTTACACCGGATGTCTCCACAAAATACGAATGTCCGCTTAACCAGGCGTTTCCCTGTTCTAATGATGCAGTTCCCACCTGTACATCTACCGGAACGTGTGTCAAATCCTGCTCAAGCGGATATACACTTGGGACAAATATCTGCACTGCCTCAGCGACCTGTCCTGCAGGGGGTGTTTTGAATACGCAGAGAGACATGTGCCAGATGAATTATGCCAGCATGATTTCATGTCCGCCGGGAACTGTTGCCGACCTCACATTAGGAGTCTGTTACTATCCATCCTCATGTCCAAATGGAGGGACATATGATGCTGTTCGAGGCGTATGTTATTTTAGTAACTGCCCAGCCAATTTTACCTGGTGTAATGTGAGCACATATTGCACTTTCCATTATGGGTGGAACACTTACATCAACTCTGCCTACGGAGGCTCGGGATGCTTTGCAAATGAAAACGTGCAGACTTGTCCGGCAACTCCCAACGCGATACTTACCTCAAAGGATACTTATCGGTGCTATGAGAGTACCGGCGGCATTTGCCCTTCCCCTGATTACAAGTGGTGTGACGTCAGTACATACTGCGTATTCCATTACGGGTGGAACACTTACATCAACTCAGCTTATGGCGGGTCAGGATGCTTTGCAAATGAAAACGTTCAGACCTGTCCGCCGGCCGTTCAACCCATCAGCAAAGATACTTATCGCTGCTATATAGGAACCTCTGGTTGTCTAACCAGCTATGGATATACTCTCGATCAGACAAATCGGGTCTGCTATAATCCGAATAATCCTACCTGTCCTGCTCCGGGTGCATTGGACAGTGCTCTCGACATATGCTCCGCGCTGCCAACGAAGATAGTCTGTCCGACCGGATATACATGGAGCGGGACCGGCCAGGTCTGCCAGAAGAATCCGGAATGTCCGCAGGCGATCTCAACCAAAGACGGGAAAATCCTTTCCACCTATTTTGACCAGGAACACGGCATATGCTGGACCTGCAGCGAAAACTTCATTTTCAACCCTTCCACAGGCACATGTCAGGCGGATCCCTATTGTCCCGACGGCACTCTTCTTAATCCGACGCTGGATATCTGTGAAAGCGTTGCTGAGATCGTATGTCCCTCCGGAACACGGTACGAACCTTCGACAGGGCACTGCATATCGCCCGCAACCTGCCCGAATCCGCAATGCCCGACGGGGTGCTGGGATAGAAATCTGAATCAGTGCAACCCCAATGCTCAACAGCCGTGTCCATTTATTGATACCTACGATCCTGTTCTTAAAATGTGCACACTTAATGGCACTGCGGAGTGTCCGGCAGATTATATCTTCAACATAGCGACCAGAAAGTGCGAGCAGCCTGCCCAGTGTCCACCTACTGACTGGATATGTCCAAAGGACACAGATCCGATCTGCAAGGATAACTCTCCTTATGGAAATAAGAACTGGAAAGAGGCTGGCCAGGGAGATTACTGGACTTTTGCCACCACAGTTAATCCAGTGACATACAGCGACTTCCAGACGGTGACAAACTATCACGATTATGCCGCGACAATGGCAGGTCTTGATGACAAGGGAGATGTATGGAAATACTATGGCCAGGGACCATTTTGGATAAAGGACGCCATCCTCTACCAGGACGTATACCTGAATATTGCTGACTGCTCCTATCAGGACTTCATAAACAGCACTCCGCCGAGGAAATGGCGGCCACGGAACTTTGCTGTCAACAAAACCTGTTCCAATCCCAATCTCTCGTGGGAACGATATGAGGAGTCCTGCCTGTGTAAGAAGGTCAAGGAAGAGACCTTTACCAGATCGTGCAGCGGCGTAACATTCGCCGAAACACTTACCAATACAAAGTTGACACCTTCTGATATGTCGACATGCACAAATGACCCTGTCCCGACATGCACAGCCGGACTTCAGCAGCAGGGTCTTAATAAATGCGATATTCATCAGGAGGATTTCTCCGGTTCACTGGTCTGCGGGACAAATGCCTATTCCAAGACGCGAGTGCTTACGACATGCGCGGAATCAACTCAGGCGATCATCCCGGTTGAGTATCGTTCAGTATCAAGCCTGCGCGGTATTGTAAAATGGCACGGCATTAAATGTTCACCCTGTCTGACATCTGATCAGGCAACGGAAGACGATACCCCTTCCGGGCCGGAAGAGCCGATAGACCAGACTAAGCAGTGCACTAATTTCAAGGTCTTCAGCGGGCATGACAGAAGATGCACTCCGACATCCCTTGCCACTCTCTTTACAAACTGCTGCAATCTCAGCGGGTGGTTTAAAAGCTGGTGCAATAACGAAGAGCGTGAGCTTAAGAAAAGGAGAATCGGTGGAACCTGTACTGAAGTCGGAGATTATTGCGCCAAGCGCATATTAGGCGTCTGCATCAAAAAGAAGAAGACCTACTGCTGCTTCAATTCAAAGCTGGGACGAATCATCAACGAACAGGGGAGACCACAGATCGGGAAATCCTTCGGTTCTGCCAAGAATCCCGACTGTGAAGGTTTCACCCCTGAAGAGATGTCGAAGCTCGATTTCTCGCGCCTTGATCTCAGCGAGTATGTCAGCGATATTCAGTCCGAAATTGACCCCGGCGGTGGACAATTGAAGGCAGTCGAGGGAATGCAGAACTGGTTCAACAACCAAAACGGCAACTCACAAAACAGGACCTATAGTCCCGGATCAGGCAACACCGGTTATTAGCGGTAGGAGGTATGAGTAATATGGGGTATGAAAGCGTCACATTTGGAAAAAAGACTGGAAAGACACACCGTTTACTTTGGGACAGGACATGATAACGATCTTTAAGCCGACCCTCAGATGCAATGTTCGCTGTGTTCACTGTTTTGTAGGAGACCAGAGGACAGTTTACCAGGATATGTCTCAGGACAATGCCGTAAAGATACTCTCCAAGGTCCCTGCGGGATCTGAAGTGATCGTGCATGGGGGCGAACCCACTCTGTTGGGAGCGGATTATTACAGGTACATCCTGGCGCAATACAGTGGTCAGTTTCGTTTTTCAATCCAGACGAACCTTATGACTCTGGATGATCGCTGGCTTGATTTGATGGAGGCTCAATTTCAGGGTCGTGTGAGCACCTCTTTTGATGTGGGAGCCTCCCTTCGTCCTATCGATACCTCGCTCTGGACAAGAAATATTCAGGAGCTTAAGCAGAGGAGGATATTCCCCTATGTTGTCAGCATGCTTTGGCAGAAAAACCAGGATGCCTATAAAGACATATATGCCTTTTTTGATCGCATGGACCTTTCGTTTCGCGTCAATCCTGTCGAAAACATAGGATATGCCAAGACGAGATTTAATGAACTTCGTCATGGGCACCTAAAGTATGCCGAGGCTGTCATCCATCTCTTTGATTACTGGTTCATGTCTCCCAGCGCCAAAATCATAGTTGATCCATGCGCTGAAATACTGAGTTTCTTTCTTGTCGGGAATTCTGTAAGGAAATGTCCTTTTACCTCAAAATGCGCTCTTCACTTTATCAGCATTAACCCAGATGGATCAGTATTCCCATGCGGAGGATTCGACGATTATTCAGGATTCAAGTACGGGAACCTCCTCACAGACACCTTTCAGGAGGTCATGAACTCCAGTATTCGGATTGAAGCTGCACGGCGTAGCGAACAATTACCGCAGGCCTGCCTTCAGTGCCCATATTTGGCTATTTGTAACGGCGGCTGTAGGCTTGAGGCCTTCAGCTACCATGGAAACATTTACAGGGAGACCTCCCTTTGTGATGACTACAAAAAGATATTCCGGCATATACAAACAAGACTGGAAGCGGAAAAAAGCGACGTGATTGACTGGTGGTCCAGTCTTTATGAGCGGCGGGAGAAGATCAATGGGCACAATCTACCTTAAGATCACCCGTCGATGCAATATACGGTGCCGGCACTGTTTTCTCCGGGATTACAGTGGGGACATGGCCCCCGAGATTATAGACAGGACCTCCGAAGTATTTCCTACCTCAGCAATCGTTTTCCATGGCGGAGAGCCAACACTTATGGGAACAGGGTATATTGAGGACGCCATCTCGGTTTTGGGCAAGCGCAAGTACATACTCCAAAGCAATATGATCGATTTCGGGCCCCAGTGGATACCTGTCCTGAAGAGGCACTTCAATAGCCGAATCGGCACGAGTCTCGATACGGCCAGGTTGCCCTATCTCGACAGTTGGCTTTCCAATGTAAGACGGGCCTCAGATAACTCTATTCAGGTGACCGCCGTTGTAACAATCACCGCAGACATGACAGTGGATATACTCTCCGGCCTCCTTGACCGCTTTGAAGGGTCAGGAGGGGCAGCGTTCAGGCTCCAGTTCGTGACGCCGATCAATACCCCTCCGGTCACAAAGGAGGACTACGTTTCATTCGTCAAGACATTTTATGGACATCCCTTAAATGAAACCGGCAGGCGACTGAATGACTCTCTCTCTTTGGGACTCTGTAATGGGATCAATGGAGGCAACTGTGGAAGAAATCTCAGGACTATAGACCCCGACGGAACTGTTTATGTTTGTCCGGATCTGGCCGGTCAGGGCCTCTTCCCTTTAGGAAATGTTCTCGTTGATAACGCTCCGGCGCTGAACGCACAGGAGAAGATGTTTTTCGAGAGAGAAAGAAGCTTGGCTCTTGAGTGCAGTAATTGGTGCTGGAGATACTGCAGAGGGGGCTGTCTTGCTGCGGCACATTTTCACAAAGGCGACTATAGGTCAAAAGATCCCTACTGTGAGTCATATAAGGAGATATTTTCTTTTGTTCAAGAAGCGGGGTTGCCATAAATGCGCGATAATGCCGCCTACAACATCATCGTTACCAATAAGTGTGCGATCAGCTGTGACCACTGCTTCATGGATAGAAGAACCGCCAAATCCCTTGGCATGGATACAATCAGAGCCATCAGTGCGAGGATCCTTTCATTTAACAAGACTCAGAACATTAACTGGGGAGGTGGCGAACCCCTTCTGTTGGGACGCAGGCAATTGCAGGAAATCGTCTCTCTTGAATGTTTTGATGACCCCAGGACTGAGAACCTGCTTTATTCGACATATCAAATACAGATTGACGCCGACTGGCTTGATATCCTCAACAGATTTGATTCCCTGATGTTCAGTCTCGATTCCTATCGAAGCTCCCAGGCCGCCTTCAATTCAGAGCTGGCCATCTCAAACCTTATGAGACTTTCACCCCAAAAACATATATCGTACACGCCCATGATAACAGATACCTCTGAAACTGTTGCCCGGTATTATAATCAGGCGCTTGACCTCGGGGCTGACGTGTTTCATCTGGGCTTTCTCTATTCGGATGAGCTGATTCCGCCGGACATGTACATACGTCTCATTGACGATCTGATGACACTCCAGGTAATGCTTAGGGGCCCTGAAATAGGGTTCTTTCACAAATCTCAGGCCTTTGGGGGCAATTATAAGACAGCAGTTGGATGGAGGGGTTATGACTGCTTTGACAAGGGAATATACTTTTCCCACGACGGCATTGTTACATCGTGTTACATCATGCACAGCCGGGGTCTTGAAGTCCCTTCCATCACAGTCGAAGAGTTTCTCTCAGGAGACAAAAGCCTCCTTGCCCTTAACGCAAAATACGCTGCCGATTTCTTTATCAGGCATCGGCCGCAAGAATGCCTCGAATGCCGGTATTACACGCTTTGCATGGGAGGTTGCCCATATTTTTCGGCAAGATCGGGTAGCGGCATCGACTATTACTGCGGGGTTTATAAAAAGATCTTTGAGATACTTCTTGGTTCTGCCAATAAGGAGGTTTGTGCATGATAAGAGTCGGGCTTAATGACATGAAGCTTCAGTATCAGCATCTTCAGGAGATGGTTCCCACTTCCGTTAACCCGGAATCGACTCCTTACTATATATTCGACCGGTACAGCTTGGATTTCCTTGACCGACTCTATATGCTTCTGAACAGTGCAAACGCATGTCACGCATTGGTTTTATTCGATCCCCGTGAAGTGGAGAACCTGCTCCGCCATATCAATATCCTTGATGGGGTCACCTTCACGCTGGTCCCGACAAAACTCGATCCCTCGGTCCATAGCCGCATTTATGACTTCTTTATGCGCTCTCCGCTTTCGACCGCGTACATAACGTGGATGTCCAAGCTCCTGCTTAGACCGCATAAGGAAATAGGCACGGTATCCATTGATGGAATGCCAGTGCAATATTCGAAATGTTCTGAAGACTGTCCGGTCCTTGCCAAGGGCTGCAGCAAGGGGCTGCTATTCACAGAGTTGTTTCACCCGATGAAAGATCTCCCGACAGATACCGAGATGATGGAATTCTGCGCTATCCATAGGGACTATTCACTCCGGATTGTTCAGGACTACTTAAACAGCGACTTGGATATGCACCAGTTTCATAGGATGCGCCGGAATTTCGGGATACGAAATCAGTATTGGATAGATCCTCAACGGCTTTTCCTGGGAGATACCGTCAACGAAGAGGGTTTGGTCGAAAACATTCCTGAGAGAGGTGTCTTAAATGTCTGAGAAAACCGAACTGACTATGTATATTGATAATCTGCCCAAAGAAGCCAGAAATATCAGCGTTATCATGACAAACTCGCGCACCCTGAAGGAGCATTCGGGCGGCGGCAGAATTCATGGTTCCTCTCTGGTCATCTCGGATATTGAGAAGGAGCAAGGTGATAGCCACTACTTTGAAGTGGCCGTTCTTGACGGTGGCGGCAAGGTTCTGGATAAGGTCTATATCAATACCATCCTGCCACAGAAGAAGAATGTCATGGCAGTCAGTCTTGTGAGCGGAATATGGCTTCTCGATCGGGAGATAGGTATGGGAGGCAGGACTTATGACCGAATCGTGATTGAGCCGCTTGAGGACAAAAAGGCGGCTGATGTTCACGGCACTCACTTGTTTTATCTGTCTAACAGCAAAAATGGAGACAAGACCGGTGCTGGCGCATTTCGTTACCACGTTACTGATAGTGAAAGCTCACTTTACGGCGTCCAGGAGGTCAAAACTATGCCCGATTCGGGGACTGTTGTTGTCTGTAATGAAAACTACTCCAACCTGGACTTGACGGAGGGGGTCATAATGGATGCGACTCTCCAAAATACCTTATCCGCCGGGAGAAAATCTCCCTATACAGTGGGGAAGTCGGGAAACCGCGTCGAGTTTGAACTCTGGATGACTCAGAGCAGCCCCGGGAGCGCCAATACTGTTCTTACTGCCTCTATCGGAGAGTTCGGGGAGAAACTGAAAAGTCTGTCCCCTTTGCTGGCTCAGCATCCAGCGCCGAAGATAGGCGATCTGCAACATATTGCTCTATCGGACCTCCCAGTGGTTCAGTTCAGAAAGCAGTGTGTAGGGCAATACAAGGTGTTCCCCTACCGTTACAGTTCGGTTACCTTCATAGCAGCGAGGTACGATATCGCGATTCAGAAGACAAGGGCAGTGAAGGTCATTTAAACCAATCCCTTGGATATTCTTCTTGAACAAATCGCATAGTAACATGAAATATGTTGCAGTGCAGTAGTTACGATAAGAAGTTGATATTATGATTAATTTCGACCGTTTCCCGACATCCTGCCCTACAAATTACAGTCTCAACCAAGTAAGACACTCGGAAAGTTACCAATGCAAGAAAAGCCTGCTGGAATGTAATTTTTATTGATATTATGCAAATAATCTGCAATAATAGAATAAAAACAGCA
>CAYUNK010000082.1:0-9923 GCA_964446125.1 uncultured Nitrospiraceae bacterium
ATTCCGGGCTTGACCCGGAATCCAGAAGATGTTGAAAACCCTGGATTCCCGATAAAGACACTCGGGAATGACGAAATAATAGGTGATTCTGGTAACACTGTTAGCTATAGTATTGTTGTCACCGATCCCCCATACGTCGGCAATGTAAATTACGCCGAACTTGCTGACTTTTTTTACGTCTGGCTGCGGCTTGCATTGAAAGACAGGTATCCATGGTTTGCGCCTGAGTACACGCCAAAGTCTGAAGAGGTGGTTGAAAACCGCACAAGGGGAAAGAGCCGGGAAGATTTCTATTCCGGACTCTCTGCTGTATTTCAGCGGGTGCATGATCAACTGCCTTCTGACGGACTGCTGATCTTCACATTCCATCACACGGATCAGCAGGGAACTGTATGGGAAGGTCTGCTTCAGTCTCTGTGCGACACAGGGTTCGAGATTGCAGCGGTATATCCGGTTCACGGCGAAGCAGAATCATCCCTTCACCTCATGGATAAAGAAAACATATCCTACGACCTCATCCATGTCTGCAGGAAACGAAAGGAAGACCCGACCCCTCGTTCCTGGGCAGGCATTCGTCAGGAGGTGCGCCGCCGTGCGCGTGCGGAGCTTTCGGCAATCGAGGCCGGGCGTTATGGAAATAAGCCGCTGCCCGAGCCGGATGTGCGGCTTGTCTGCATCGGTAAATGTCTGGAACTCTATAGCGCGCATTACGACCGTGTGCTGGACCATGAAGGAAAGACCTATCCCCTCCATAAGGCGCTTCAGGATATAAGCGCCATTGTGGATCAGCTTGTGACGCGCGAGAGGCCCTTGCCGCCTGAACTGGAAGAGATTGACCCGATTACCTATTCATGGCTGAGGCTGCTTGCCGAGCACCGGCGGGAAGTGAACATGGACAAGATAAGCAAGGGCACGCGGACCTTGCAGGTGAGCACAGAAGATTTGAAGAAGGCGGGCCTTATCATCCGTGGCCGGACAGGTCGCGGCCGAACCTACGAGGTCAAGCAGCCCGGAGAACGGCTGGAGGCTGTTTTAGAGAAGCTGAATAAGGCAGCGCAGGCCTCGGATCAGGTGGCCCTTTTTGAGGGAGGTATCTCTCCGGTTAATGGACAGGCGTTATTGGTGGACCTCCTTCATGGGCTTATCGCTCTTGCAGATGCAGGGGAGACGGTACTGCCTCTTTTGGAGCGGTTCGATTCACGACGGTCCGAGATATTGGCAGGGCTGAGGTTTGTTCGTGATCTGCGGGCCGACTGGGCAGAGCCGATAGACCGCATAATTGCAGTAATTGAAGGCGCGCCTCTGCTGAGGCAGGGAGGAGTCAGCTGATGGCCGGATACCTTCTTATTGAACGGAAGTTTCTGCAGCCTCATAAGAGCGACGGCATGCTGCCCAACAGGGTGCGTATGGGGTTCCTGGATTATCTTCGTGAGCTGAGAGACGAGCCGTTTCACTTTCCGCGCGGGTACAAAATCCTTATCGAAGGGATCGAGGATGTCCTGACCGCAGCAGGCGACAATAGGGCGGACGTTGAATCATACATCCATGACCTGCTTGCGTCGAGGGCCAATGAGCTCGAACAGATGGGCGGGATGGTCCATATCGTGTTTGAGCGGAAATTGAATCAGGCGGATGACTTCTGGTTCGAGGTAGGACTTGAACGCGTTTCATTGCGCCGCATCTTCGGTTCTCCGATTAAAAAGGCGGATGGCGCAGGCAATGAATACTATATTGTGGGGTTTAATCTGACATGAGCGGGACACTTGCAACCTATAAAATTAATGTTGACGACAAGGTGCGCGTTCGGACACACCCTGAGTGGGGGACAGGAGAAGTAATTCGCATCTCGGAAGACTTCGGCGTTTATCAGGCCAAGGTCCTTTTTAAGACAGCCTCTGGAGAGCGGGTCGAAAACCTGCCGATAGAATGGCTCGAACAGGCGGCTGATCTGTGGCAAAGGCTCGCAGCGGGCGCGTTTGATAGCCCGGAGGATTATCGTATAAAACAGACCGCCATAGATATGAGCTATGCCAATACCGGCGGTGAATTAAACTCAAGCCGGGTGGACCTGCTGCCGCATCAAATATTGATGGTCCACGATCTTGTCGGCCAGTCCCCCCGCCGTGTGCTGATAGCTGATGAAGTGGGTCTTGGCAAGACTATTGAGACCGGCATGCTGATTCGGGAGCTGATAGCGCGTGGAGATGCCGGGCGTATCCTGATCGTAACCCCTGCCGGTCTGGTCGAGAACTGGCGGCGTGAGCTTGAAGAGTGCTTCCGCCTGCACTTTGACATACTTGGCCGGGATTTTCAGGACCATGGCTCTGCCGCATGGGTGCGGCATAATCAGGTCATCGCATCCATAGATACACTCAAACAGCAGCGCAGGCTGCAGCGGCTTCTTGCAGCAGCCCCGTGGGATGTCGTGATATTCGACGAGGCGCATCATGTCTCGCGTATACGCAGCGGAAAAAAGACGGTGTCAACCCTGAATTACAAGCTGGCCGAGGCCTTGCGAAACCATACGCGCGACCTGATCTTTCTTTCGGCAACGCCACATCAGGGCAATGCCTATCAGTTCTGGTCCCTGATCCAGATTCTTGATGACCAGCTCTTTGCAGACCCGGAGGCAATAAGTCTCAGGAGGGGCCTGTTGAATCGCGTAATGATACGCCGCACAAAGCGGGAAGTGACGGATGCTGCCGGAGTCCCGATCTTTCGCAGGCGGCAGGTGCATACCGAGCGGTTTTCCCTGGCCCCGCGTGAGCGGCTCTTCTATGAGCGGCTGAGCGAGTATCTGCGCGAAGGTTATAGCGCGGCAGGTGTTGGGCAGAAGCGCACGACCAGCATGCAGCGGGCTATAGGGTTTGTCATGTCAACCTTTCAGAAGATCATGTCCTCAAGCCCAAGGGCCATACGCCAGGCCCTGCGAAGAAGGCTTCTTGTACTGCTTATGCGCAAACAGTTGGAGTTGGAACTGAAGCGGCGGGGCGCTATGGTTGCCGCAAAGGCTGCGACAGTGGCGGAGGAGATCCTGCGACTCCAGGATGAGATGCTATCGGTCGCAAAGGCAATTCTCGGTGAAGGGTCATCAACCAAAAGCGATGCCGAGGCATATGTCGGGCGTGTGAGACGCCGCCTCCAAAAACGTGAGGAACAGGTAGAAGTGACGCAATGGTCGCTGGATGGCGATGAGGAAGGAGAAGAGGGGGTCTTTGCCGAGTCTGATATACCGGATGAAATAAGGAAAGTCCGCGAGCTGATCAAGCATGTTCCAGAGGGCACTGACAGGCGTTTCGAAACCCTTGTCCGCGCAATCAGCGACCTGACTCGTGGAAACCCTTCAGAGCGGTTTGTGGTATTTACCCAATACAGGGACACTCTGGAGTTTCTTGCAGAAGAGCTTGGGCTAATATTCGGCAGGAACTTAATAGCCGTTATTAAGGGAGGCCCACTTGAAGACAAGATCGCCGCTATGGAGGCATTCTGGAGAGAAGGAGGCGCGCGCTTCCTCATATGCACCTCAGCCGGAGGCGAGGGCATTAATCTTCAGATCGGAAGGATTCTTTTTAATTACGATCTGCCATGGAACCCCATGGCAGTTGAACAGAGAATAGGCCGTATCCATCGCTACCGGCAGTTGGAGACAGTTCAGGTATATAACCTGTTTGCGGAAGATACAGTGGAAGAGCATATCTATGACCTGCTTGAAAACAAGATTGCGGAGATTGCCCAATCCATAGGCAAGGTGGATGAGCAGGGCCAGGTGAGAGACGATTTCCGGGGCGATATTCTCGGACTCTTAGGCAGCCGTCCTGACTATCAGGAACTCTTCAAGCGTGCATTGCTGGATAGAGATTATGGCCGCACTGAGAAGGATATGGCGCAGATGATCGAGGAGGCCAACAGGGCGAGAGAGGCCCTTGGCGCTCTGACTCAGGACATGAGCGGCTTCAATCTTGAGAATTATCGCCGCATCGAGGGCCGTCATACACTTGAGGAGCTTGGCCAATGGGTGCGGGCAACGGTGCTGCGTCTGGGCGGCGCTGCCGTGCCTGAAGGTGAGTTTTGGACGTTTCATTGTCCGGAAGCGCTACAACGCAAATACCACCTTGCGCCACGGCATGAAAAGGTCTGTTTTGACCGTGCGCTGTCGCTCCGCAGTCGAGGTAGCGAGTTGGGCGGCCTTGGGCATCCATTGATAGACGCTTTGCTAAACGAGGTGAAAGACCCCGGCTTTGCAGGAGATATAGCGCATTTAGGTGATGGGGGCGTGCTTTGTGTTCGCTATCTGGTAAAGACCGATGATGAACACGGACAGTCATCAAAACGGATGTTATCACTTGAGAAGCCTGCTTCAGGCAATATCAGAGTAGCGGAAGGGTTAGATTGGACTAAGTCCGAGATTCTGACAGGCATTTCTCAATTTCATACTGCAAATATCGAAGAACTGCGCCTGCAATTCGAGGATTTCAAAAAAAATGTGATACTCCAATGGATTCCGGACCGTCAAAAACGCGCTCGTGTGACGTCAACCCTCATAGGCATTCATGTTGAGTGACCTTGAGGTCTCCGGCTTGAGGAGCATGATAAATGGCAGGTCATGAGACGGATTAGAGTGAAATAAGATCAAAATATCAATCAGACTTGCTGAGAAAATCTGGCACTGCCGGACGCTGACACTAAATCCTCTCTTTAAGCCAGTCGGTAGGGTCTATGACGTGGTATGTAGAGTTACCGTCAGAATAGACGACGCGGCCTATGCGGGCATTCAGGATCATCCTCTTGCACATCATGCAGGGCGCTGAATCGCATTCAGTTCCATCGCCGTCTACTCCCGAGATATAGATCGTAGCTCCTTTGAGTTCATCAACCGATGCCCTGATGATCGCATTTGCCTCTGCATGGACGCTGTGGCAGAGCTCGTAGCGCTGGCCGTGCGGCACCTTCAGTTCCATCCTCGTGCATCTGCCGGCCTCAAGGCAGTCGGTAACGCCTGCTGCTGCGCCATTGTATCCGGTGCTCACAATAATATGTTCTTTTGTGACCACTGCGCCGTACCGCCTCCTGATACAGGTCGCACGCGTAGCCACCGCTTTTGCAATGTTGATGAAATATTCATCCCAGTTGGGCCTGTGGTGAGGCTTCTTTCCTTTAGCCGTCTTCTTTTTCATCAGGGTGCTATTATAAAAAAAATCTTATGCTTTAGCCAGAGCAGACCTCAGTTTCGGGTCGAACCTGCAGCTTTATAAAATCATTACAAGTTTGATACTATCAACCATGACCAGATTGAGTTTTTGTGCGCTGCAGTTTGCGGCGTTATGCGTGGCATTACCCTTGTTGCTGCTTGGTTCTGCATGTGCGCCGAAGGAGCTTGTCAGACAGCCTGAACTTGAGCCATATGCAGGACCGGTTACAGTCGAGGTCTTGAAGAGTTCGGTAGGATTTCGGGATACAAAGACGATAAAGGCGCTTACTGAAGTCAGTCTGTTCAGAAACGGCCGGCCTGAAGGCAGTTTCAGCGGCGTGTTTGGCTATCAGGCGCCTGACTCTTTGAAGACCAGCCTCTTCGGGCCGTTCGGCATCACTGTCATGGATTTCCTTATTACAGGCGATCTGATACAGGTCTATCTGCCGACCAGGGAGATCCTCTATGAAATGAGGGCTCCTGAGATATCGTTATCCTCCCTGACTGAAGGAGCGTCCCAATACAGCATGCAGGAGCAGGACGAATTCTACCTGCTTTATGCCTACGCATCTGAGAGGGATTCATCGCCTGCAGCAGCATACTACTTTGACAAGAGGTATCTCCTTAACAGGCGGATCATCTTATATAATGACGGCGGTCAGGCCATCATGATTGATTTCGATGATTTTAACGGGAGGTCGCCGGAAAAGACAGAGCTCTCGTTCGGCAGCGGCACAAGGCTTACCATAGCGCTGAAGGAGCCTGAATATGATTCTGATATCCCCCCCGCGTATTTTCAGGAGATAGAGCGGAAGGATAAGAATCTTCTGCCTCTTCAGAATCTCCTTAAGCGTTTCGAGCCCATCCAATAGCTTATGAGTTTACTGATCGGACTTGTCGCTGGGATGTTCGGCGGTCTTGTAGGCCTGGGCGGCGGGGTTATCATGATTCCGCTGATGGTCAGCATAAAGAAGCTGACACAGCACAGGGCGCATGGCACCAGCCTCGTTGCCCTGGTATTTACAGGCATTTCAGGCTCTATAACCTATTATCTGAAGGGGTCTGTTGATATTGCAGCGGCTTCGCTTCTTGCGATAACTGCTGTGTTTACTGCAAGGGCAGGGGCGAAGTTTGCCCATGCAATGCCTGAATGGAGGCTGAAACGCTCCTTTGGCTGGTTTCTGATCATGGTCTCTCTGCTGCTTCTGATAAAACCCCACCTGCCGGGTCTTCTGCTTTCGACAGCATATTGGTACAAGACAGGCATACTTCTTCTTGCAGGTCTGTTTACCGGTTTCCTCTCAGGCATGATGGGGGTGGGCGGCGGAACGATCATGGTGCCTGCAATGGTGCTTCTTGCAGGAATGGGCCAGCATGTAAGCCAGGGAACATCTCTGCTTGCGATGGCGCCTGCAGGCGGGGCAGGCGCATATACGCACTGGAGGCTCGGCAATGTCGAGGGGTCGCTTCTTGCGGGGCTTATCCCAGGGATTCTTGCAGGCACATACCTGGGCGGCACGCTTGCGCTTAATCTTTCTGAGGCGGCCCTGCGGCCTGTCTTTGCTGCTGTCCTTATATGGACCGGCCTGCGTTATCTTAAAGCAAAGGCCCAGACAGTGAAAACGGATTGAGTGTTTCTGCAGTTTCATGGGAGAATAACCGTATGACAGAATTCAGCAACAAGAGGCGGCACAGGCGTTTTAGCATGGATGTCATGGATATCAGGGGCAGTGCGGTCTTCGCGGCTGAGGTTGTTATCAATGACATCAGCGTAACCGGCATGTCCCTGATTATAGACAGAAAACTGGAGGTGGGCAGGGAATATTCTCTGGGGATCCTTGAGGATTCTCAGGATCAGCCAATCAGGGGGATTGTTGTATGGTGCAGGGACAATGAAGAAGCAGGGAAGCAGGGTGAAGGCAGCCATTCTGCTGGATACGCAGCAGGAATAAGGTTTATTGATTTAGGGCAGGGAACCATAATAAGGCTTATTAACTTCATCGAGTCGCATCTCATCGAAGGTCATAAACATATAAAGACAGCCGGGATGAAAGACCTCAGATGCAAAATAAGGTTTCCTGTTAATGCCAGGGAAGGGACCGTGTTGAATGTTGCAGAGACCTACAGAATAAAAGAGGTGAGCCTCGGCGGCCTGCTTATCGAAGGCAGCCACTACCTTGAGCCGGACACAAGGCTGCATATGGGGATAACCATGCCGGGGGATATGAATCTTTCTTTTACCGGGAGGGTTGTCTCATGCACTGTATCCCCGGATAATGCTGTTAGATTTGATATAGGCATAGAATTCCTCGAAATGGCCGAGCCTGACAGGATAAGGCTTAAGGGATTCATCCGCCGCCTCTATCTTGAGGATGCCGGTTTTCCTGTTGGCGAGATGCTTCCTGAACCCGGCAAACAGACGGAGTAAATGCATGGGCAGCCCCAGACGCGATCATATAAAGTCCGGTCTTTATACCGCAGTTGTATTAAAGAGAGACCGGCCCAGTGGCGCACTTGTTCATGGAACTGTTAAGGATATTCTTGCGAATTCCCCGATGCATCCTGACGGCTTAAAGGTTCGCATCGAAAGCGGGCAGGCTGGCCGCATCAGGCAGGTTCGTTTTTAATGGATGAGTTTGTCCTCGATCAGAATGAATATATAGAGCTGAACAGCCTCTTGAAAGTGATGGGCCTCTGTGAGACCGGAGGCATGGCAAAGGCTGCCATTGCAGAAGGACTGGTCAGGGTTAACGGCATTGTGGAGCAGCGCAGGCGCCGCAAGCTCCGCAAAGGGGACAGGGTAGAGTTCGAAGGTGATGAGATCATCATTGTATAAACCGGGTCGCAATGGTGAGCATTGCTTCAACTCACAGTATGGGCGGGGAGGGAAATGCATGCTTCAGTATTCCTGTCATGGCATACTGAACAGAAAATCTGCTGCAGGATCACTGCATAATTATCAATAGCAAAGGGCCGGCCTCTGGAGGCTGCCCCATTTCACATTTACTTCACAGTACAACAAAAAAGGAGTCAGGCATAAATGCCTGACTCCTTGATTATTAATGGAGCCGGGAAGCGGACTCGAACCGCCGACCTGCTGATTACGAAATACTAAAAAAGGGCCGCTGCAGGGATTGTAAATACCGCATAAACCCGCACTGGCATTGAGTTTGAGCTTTGTTGCAATTTTTCTTGATTACCTTCATTTTCGCTCTTTTTTGATATAGTATTACTACGTTTTTACTACGGTAAAATTCGACGCGCCGATGATTAAATTGCATTCGGGTCAAAAAAAGCCGCGCCCGGCTTCGCAGGATTCGATTTAAGCCACGATCCCGATCCCCCGATCCGGCCAGGCCCAAGGGTAGGGGGGGAAGACAAAGCCACGCGAAGCGTAGAGGCCAGCAGCAAGCTGGCCGTGGAAGGCTGCTGCCGTGGGAAGTTCAAAAGAACTTCCTCCCTTTAAAAGGAAGGCTGCCCTCTCTTGGCAGCCGGAACCCGCAGACCCCGGATCGCGGTCGAGGAAATGACTGCTTACCGTCACGCCTCCGGTTTTTGTATCTTGTAGGCCAAAGCTCAGGGTTTTTCTTGTTGTTTGGCTTCACCAAATCGCCCAGGAGCCACGAACGGGGTAGGCCCCTGGGCTTGGTATGGGGGAAATCAGTAGCCGACTAATTTCCGCAATTCCTGTAGTTCCTTCTCCCCGAAAAAATACACCGGGTCAACCAAAAAGCGGATTTTTTTCAGCATTTTTTCATCACTTTTTTTGCCGGTCTTTGTTGGTTCCGCAAATCCCCTAACTTTTCTTTTTTCCATTTTTTGTCTCCTCCAACATTTTTTCAACGGCCCGACTGGACCGTTGTTGAAGAAAAAATAACACAACACAAAAACTCTGTCAACCCCTATAAACAGGGGCTTTGCGTGATTTGTTAAGTTTTGCAAATTAACAAATTACCGTCACATGGAAGGCCCAGGCCTCGCGCCAAAACCTCCGCCGCCTCCCTCTCTATCTCCGCCGCTGTGGCTTCCTCCGCTGTCGTCTTCCTTTGGTGGCGGCTCGTCTTCCTCTGGCTCGGGAGGAAAAGGCGGCGCGTCGAACTTCAGCGCCACCCAGTACAGCTGCATAAAATCTTTTAAGGGCTGCAGGGCAGCGCTGCAGCGGACAGCCAGGGGAGGCAGACATTTATTTTCCCATTTGCGCGTGGCGTTTTCCGCCTTGTGCTGCTCGGCTGCGCGTTGCCGCCGCGTGTTTAAAAGCTCGCAAACGTAAAGCAAATCGAGCAAGCACAAACGAAGGGCTGTGCCGTTAGCGGCCAACTCCGCGATGATATTCGGCCGCAAATCTGCGTCCGTTGTGCGGTCCCCAAAATCGCAAAAAACTTCGGTCCTGTAGTATTTATCTGCGCCGCTGTGATGACACAACGGACGCAAAAAAAGCGGGTGAAAATAGCGGACAGTCAAAGCGACAAGCTCCGGGCCATGCCCCTCATCAATCAAAGCTTTGTTGATTTTTTCGTAGGCCCAGCGCAGATAAGCCTGGTCTGCCTTTATTGCTTTTTCCTTGCGCTCCTGCGCCCGTTTGAAAGATTCTGGAAGATAATTTGTTGTTTTCATTTCTACCTCCCTGGCCTGGGGCCAAACACCGGGCCTTGCCCTTTCAGGCCTTCTTGCTGCTTGTCCTTGTCGAGGTTCAGGTTTATTCCCCAGTCAGGACCAGGTTTATTCCCCACTTTTT
>CAYUNK010000083.1:0-9386 GCA_964446125.1 uncultured Nitrospiraceae bacterium
CCTAACTGAGGAATTCTTTTGGCCCCAACTGGGGAATTACTCTGGCCCTCGACATGTGATCGAAAACAGGACAGAAGAAGATATGAACGGCATGTTTGAGCTCTGGTACGACAATGCGGCTGATCAGCGCACAAAAATATGGAGCGGAACGTATTCAGTAGGCAAAAAGAGTTCCGGAAACAACAGAAGCGGAAGTTTTGTAATCAATGCCCCTGGCGATGCAAAAGAACCCAATAAGTACATGCTTGTATTCAGAGGAAAAATGGGGGCGGAAGAAGACGCGGTTGCCGGGAAAGTGGTCAGCACTGAGAAGGAATATATATTTTTGGTAGATACCACCAAAACAGCAGCATTTGAGATCAGACATAACAACAATCAATATCAGTTAGTGCCGGCGGCCAAGGAAATCAATGTGACAAGATATTCCAGACCCTCAACATTATTAACAGTCCAGTCTCACCCCAATAAAAAAGAACATTGGGCAGCACTGCCTCGGACAAGTTTCAATCCGGATGGCACTATAAAGCACACGACATATACTGCAAGTATTGGAAACTATGGAGGTCAATATGAAGATACTTGGTGGGAGTGGAGGGAATGGTATACGTGGAAATATCCACAGGTAGTTCGAGGATTTCCAAATGCGTATATACCTCAGAATTTTGATGAAGGGAGCCCGTATGTCTGGGACGGAAACCTGATAAACGGTGAGTGGCTCTATAAAACACAGGGGTACTACACGTATGAGAGGTTGGGCTCATATATTCATGGGCGCAGACCGTTTACGGTTACTGACAACAAACTGGTTGCAAGGAATATCAGCATACGGAAAAATGAGCCTTATACGTATTCCGGCAATGATTATACCGGCCCGTTTTATGTTCAATATAAAGATGAAAGTGGACGGTGGGTCAGGGGCATAGATTTGCCTTACGAGACATATCGCCCTGGGCAATACCAGCAATTAATAGAGAAATATACATATCTCGCAATTTTAGATATGGACAAGACAATTCATATTAAAGACGAGGACGGTGAAGGATATAAACTAATTGCAGGAAATTCTGTATTGCATACGACACCAGGATATAAAGGTTACAATAATTTTGCCTGTCCTGAGTGCAGTTTAGGGTGCGGTATGCAGCTATACGGAGAGGAACGAGCTTGGCCAGAGCAAGAGGGATGGCCATTATTGTGTTCAGGACATGGTAGTTTGGGTTCTACCAATTTCCGAATAATCCCTTCTGATTATGATAACATGCATGGGGATGATAATTTTATTGTGTTTTTTTCGGAAGAGAAGAACTCTCGTGATATTGTCTCTTTGGAAGAGTCTTTTAGCGACTTTGCAGGGTGTTGTGCATTTCGCCATACCAGAACCTTTGGACAAGATTCGCTGACAAAAACATATTACCTTTCCTACAGGTACAGTTCAGCAGAAATACAGAAAATCAAATTAGCGGAATATGTAATGCTCAATGATTATCAAAATGTGCAGCTTACTGGCAATAGAATTACAGGAATATCAAGTCAGATGAATGTTGGTAATATAGTTTATACATATATAATGGAAAGACCTCAGGTGGGGGCTGATAATACAGTAACCTGGAAATTTGTTAAGAGAATTATAGGCATAATTAATATTTCAGATAATGCCTTGCCCATAGGCCACAGACAGGAATTTGAGCTTGATTTCTCAGGTGTGGACTTCGCTATCACATCTCTCGCAGCTATTGGGGTGACTAGGTAATGCTGGATGAATTCTCGACAAAAGGTGCAGTAAAAAACGGCTTTATATAAGCCTCTGTAACATATCTGCGTATCATGCAGCGGCTGTCAAGGTAGTAGATGTTTTCCCGTATCGCATTCTGCATTATCCCTAATCAGGTATGATGGTCGTTATATTGCAGGGGAATAATGATATTTTCTATCTTGCGAAAAACAAGAAATAAGCCCTGTTTGACGGTATTTTGCCCAGCGTGATAAGATAGTTTCATGCCGGTATTCAGCTACGAAGCAATTGATTCATCAGGCAAAAAAGTGAGGGAGACGATATCTTCCTCTGACGAAGACACCCTTAAGTCAACCCTGAGGGGAATGGGGCTGATACCTCTTACCATCAGGGTGAGTGAAAGTAAGGATATTTCCCTTTTCCACAGGATAACGAGCGAAGACATCCTGATCTTTACCCAGGAACTGGGCAATCTGCTCGAATCAGGACTCCCAATAGACAGGGCGCTTTATGTGCTTTCAGAGCATGCAGAGAAGAAGGCCCTGCGCGCGATTATCAAGGAAGTATATATTGATATCCAGAGGGGCAATACGCTCTCCAATGCAATGGCAAAGCACAGAATATTTCCGAGGCTATATATCAATATGATAAAGGCCGGCGAGTCCGGCGGCATTCTTGAAGTTGTCATCAGGAGGCTTGTGGTCTTTCTTGAGACAAGCATCAACTTCAGGAAAGAGATCGTCTCGGCCCTTATCTACCCCATCCTTCTTACAGTTGTCGGCGGCATGGCAGTGGCAGTGCTGATGCTCTATGTAATACCGAATTTTGCGCAGATATTCTCTGATATGGGCCAGACCCTTCCGCTGCCTACATTGATCCTGATGAAGGTCAGCACCCTCTTTGCATCATATTGGTGGGTCTTTTTGGGAGGCCTTGCAGTTTTTATCTTTCTTGTTCGCAGCTATGCAGGAACTGTGGAGGGCAAGAACTATATAGACGGCCTCAAACTGAAACTGCCGGTGCTTAATAAGCTTAGCATGAAATTCATTATTGCCAGGTTTTCGAGAACCTTCGGCACACTGCTTCAGAGCGGAGTGCCAATTCTTGAGGCGATACGTGTCTCCAGGGATGTGATAGATAATGACGTCGTCTCCAGGAAGCTTGTAGTGCTCGAAGAGGGCGTCAGCAAGGGCAGGGGCATTTCAGTCCCTTTGAGAGAGAGTGGGGTCTTTCCTGCAATATTCAACCAGATGGTGGCGGTTGGTGAAGAGGCAGGGAGACTTGAGGAGACCTTTCTTCTGATAGCAGACAGGTTCGAGGCAGACACCAGGAATCTTATCAAGAGGTTTGTGAGCATGTTTGAGCCTGTCCTTATCCTGCTTATGGGTGTCGTGGTAGGACTGATCGTCATCTCTATGCTGATGGGTATTTTCAGCATTAACGAGATACCGATTTAGGAATATAATCAGAAGCCTGATCAGGAAGGGTAGAATGTGAGAAAGCTGGAGGATGTTATGAACGATAAAAAGCAAAAGGATCGCGCAAGAAACAGAAAAGGATTTACGCTTATTGAACTTCTCGTCGTTATGGTAATCCTGGGGATGCTTGCAGCCCTTGTCGGCCCCCAGATATTCGGCAAGGTTGGAAAAGGCAAGCAGTCCGCCGCCAGGACCCAGATAGAGATGCTGGGACAGGCCCTTGACAGCTACAGGCTTGATGTCGGAAGGTACCCAAACACTTCAGAAGGGCTGAATGCCCTTGTGACGAATTCCGGGGCACAGGGATGGGCCGGACCCTACCTCAAGAAGGCAGTGCCTCTTGATCCATGGCAAAAACCCTATCAGTACCAGTCGCCAGGGTCTCGCGGAGACTATGATCTTTTTTCCTATGGCGCTGATGGCGCAGCGGGCGGAGAAGGTGAGAATAAAGACATCAACAGCTGGGAATAAGAGCGGGTTTACTCTCCTCGAACTCCTTGTTGTCCTTCTTGTTTTAAGTGTGATCGTATCTGTTGTTGCAGTTTCTGTTGGAAGGCTCAGCGACAAGACAGTCTTTACAGAAGAGGCAAGAAGGATTTACCTGACGACAAGGCAGGCAAGGGAGACAGCGATTCTTGAAAAGATGGAGGTCGCTTTCAGGCTTGATGAAGAGGCCAATACATATGGGCTGGATTACATGGGCGCAAAACCGTCAGACAGGCATGCGGTTCCGAAGAAATTTATCATAACCGGTCCAGATATCTACTTCTTCCCCAAAGGCAACAGTTCCGGGGGCCTGATAGAAATTCAGAATGAAAAAGGGCATAAATATGCTATTGAGGTCAATCAGGTCCTCGGCACCTCGTCAATCAAACGGCTTTAGCCTGATGGAGGTGATGGTGGCAATGGCCATCATGTCTGTTGCAGTTGTTGCTGTATTTCAGCTCTATTCCCGCGCCCTCCGTTCAACAAAGCAGGCTGAGGACTATACCAGGGCGATATTTTATGCCAGATCCATGCTTGATGAGGCATATAGTGTCTCAGATCCTTCAGAGATATCCGGCTCAGAGGAGTTTGAGAAATACTACAGGGTCAGCCGTGAGGTTGAGGTTGTATCGGAATCTGAAGACAATAAGGCAAAGCTCTATGAGATTATCGTGACGGTCACCTGGCCGCCTTCCGGAAACCTGAAGATTAAGGGACTACGTTCTGTCTATGCGCCTGAAGAATAACAGGGGCTTCACATTACTTGAACTGCTGATTGCAGTATCTCTTTCGATCCTGATCCTGGTAGTGCTCGGCGCTGCCATGAGGCTTGGGTACAAGTCACAGCAACGGGGCACAGAGCAGGGAGAGATAACCCAGAAGATGCGCATACTGCAGGACAGGATTGCATGGCTTATAAGAGGCACTTATCCCTTTTATCTGAACAAGCCCGATGAAAAGAAGATATATTTTGACGGCAACTCAGACAGCGCAGGCTTTGTTACATCCAGCATTGATACCTATGGCACAGGGCCGGAAGACCTTGCCGGACTGAAATGGGTCTCGATTTTTGTTGACAGCGAAGGACTGAAGATCAGGGAAAAGGTCTTTTTTCTTGAAGATGTGTTTGATGACAGCAGGGGCAAGGTTTATCTGCTCGACCCGGAGGTCAGAAAGATAGAGTTTGAGTTCTTCGAAATAAAGGAAGACGAAAAACAGGGCGCTTGGGTCAGTGAATGGGACCCGCGTGATAAAGAGACAATACCTGCTGCTGTCAAGGTTACTATGACCCTTGAGCGGAATGGCCGGAAGATCGAGATGCCCGAAATGATCGTCAAGACCGCAGTTCAGACAAAGAACAGACGGTAATTCTGGAATTACCTTATCCTGGCCCCTGCTTCGACATCCTTTTCAGGCATGAGGAGGATAGGCACTCCCTCAGCGCCGGTTGCAGCGAGCAGCATGCCCTGTGATTCAACTCCCATCAGCTTTGCAGGCTGGAGGTTCGTGACAACAACGATCTTTCTGTCTACCAGGTCTTCCGGAGCATAGGCCTTGCCTATGCCCGCCACGATCTGCCTCATGTCCCCGGTGTCTACCTGAAGACAGAGGAGTTTGTCTGACTTCTTTACCCTCTCGGCGCTTATCACCCTGCCGATCCTGAGTTCCACCCTGGCGACGTCCTGTATGGAGATGAGGTTCGTCTCTTCTTTCTTCTCTTCATGAGGCGTAATTGCTTCTGTCATCTTCTTTTCCTTTTCTATTCTTGGGAAGAGCTGCTCCCCTTTTTTGACCTTAATGTCATAAGCCGGTTTCCAATTCCAATAATATATCTTTGGATATTTACTCACCGCATCATAACTCTGATGCACTTCATCAACAAGCGATTGCAGACCAATCTGCTCCCAAATCTTCTCAGCAGTTGAGGGCATAAAGGGATACAGAGAAACAGCAGCAAGCCGCAACGCGTTCCATAGATTAAATATAACCACTTCAAGTTCTTGATAGTTATTGCTCTTTGCCAGCGTCCAAGGTTCTTTATGGGCGATATGTTGGTTTGCTGAAGTGATAACTTTCCATATATGTTCCAGTATGATGTTGAACCTCAGATTTGCCCAGTCGAAGTGGAATATACCATCCTGATACGATATTTGAGCTAATGCGTCCATGCACTCCACAGCAAAAGGATTTGACCCTGACTCATCCCCAGTTGGAATGCTGATCTCCCCTCCAAAATACTTCTCAGCCATGGTGGTAAACCTGCTCAGGAGATTGCCGAGGTCATTGGCGAGGTCAGTGTTGGTTCGGTTTATCAGCGCCTGCTCGGAAAAGTCTCCGTCAAGGCCAAACGGCACTTCCCGGAAAAGAAAATACCTGAATGCGTCAACCCCGTATTTATCAGACATGGCGCCGGGGTCAACAACATTGCCGACAGATTTGGACATCTTCCTGCCTTCTATTGTCCACCAGCCATGCGCAAAGATATTGCCCGGCAGGGGAAGATCAAGAGCCATAAGCATGGCTGACCAGTACACAGCATGGGTAGTAAGAATGTCTTTGCCTATCAGATGGTGCTCTGCAGGCCACCAGAAATCACCTGCTTTGGCTCTCTCTGCCCCTGGGGCGAGATAGCGGGTTGCAGAGAAATAGTTTACAAGCGCATCGAACCAGACATAGGTGACGAATTTATCATCGAATGGAAGAGGTATGCCCCAGGACAGACGCTGGATCGGCCTTGATATGCAGAGGTCTCCAAGGGTGTTGTTCTTAAGGAACCCGAGCATCTCATTCCGCCTTGTCTCAGGCAGTATATATTCAGGGTTCTCCTCGATATAGGCAACGAGCCTGTCACTGTATTTGGACATAAGAAAAAAGTAGTTCTCTTCCCTGATCTGCTCAACAGGCCTGCTGCAGTCAGGACAGTTTCCGCCTGCAAGATCCTTCTCTGTCCAGAACCTCTCATCAGGGGTGCAGTACCATCCCGTATACGAACGCTTCTCGATCTCTCCCCTGTCCCAGAGCATCTGTAGCAGGCCCTGAACGGTCTTGACATGGTTAGTGTCTGTCGTCCTGATAAAGGCGTCATTTGTGATGTTCAGTTTCTGCCATAACGCCTTGAAGTTGTCCACAAGAAGATCAGCATGTTCCTTGGGAGACCGACCCCTGTCTGAGGCAGCCTTCTCGACCTTCTGGCCATGTTCGTCAGTGCCGGTCAGGAAAAAAACATCACAGCCGTTAAGCCTGTGATAGCGCGCAAGGATGTCAGCTGCAATGGTCGTGTATGCATGCCCGATATGAGGGATATCGTTTACATAATAGATCGGCGTTGTTACGTATATCTTCTTATTCATTCTTTTTTTGGCCCTTTTTCCTGCGTCTTCTTCGCCTTCTCTTGCGGCCGTCTGCAGGCTGTTCAGTTTTGGGCGACCCTGAAGGAGTCGCATCTGCCTCTGAAGTCACGTCTGCAGAGAAATCGGCCTCTATTTCGGGATGCAGTTCGTCTTTTGCCACATCAGGGGCCTCCTCCCTGGACTCTTTTTTCCTGCGCCGCTCCTCAGGGGTCAAGGGCGGCAGACCTTCATGGTATTCATATCCGAGGCAGCACATAAGACGGCCGCAGGCGCCTGAGAGTTTTCCTGTGTTGAGGGTCAGGTCCTGCTGCTTTGCCATTTTTATCGAGATAGGCTCGAAATTGGAGAGAAAGGCCCTGCAGCAGAGTTCCTGGCCGCAGAGGCCAAAGCCTCCGACAAGCTTTGCCTTGTCTCTGACCCCTATCTGACGCATCTCTATGCGCGTCTTGAATTTGGCAGCAAGGTCTTTGACAAGTTCCCGGAAATCTATTCTGCCGTCAGCAGTAAAATAGAAAACGATCCTTTTTCGGTCAAGTGTTGCCTCAGCCCGAACAAGTTTCATCGGCAGGTTTCGGGCCATAACACGTTCGTAGCAGAAGCCCTTTGCCTCCTGTTCGAACTTTTCATTGTCAGCCTTCTGTTTGAAGTCCTCTTCTGATGCCAGACGGAGCACCTTTTTCAGATCTTTTCTGGCGCCTTCAATGGCATGCGGCGACTCGACAACTGATCCGATGCTAAGGCCGAACTCTGAATCTATGACGATCTTATCTCCCTGTCGCAGCGCAAGATTGTTTGCATCAAACTCGTAGATCTTTCCACAGCTCTTAAAGCGTATTCCGACAATGTCAGGCATTCTATGAATAAAGCTCCTTTCTGAGCAGTGCAGCAGTGCAGTTCCATGTGAGCGATTTGTTCAGATTAAACAGCAGCATGGTTTTTATGAAGCTCAGTCCCTTATATATTGCTATTATACCCTGTATATCAGCAGATTTTCCCATCTTCCCCAGGGGTTCGGCAAGGTCTGAGTTGACGAGGTTATCAGCCTTTCCGGTTATGGCAAGCACAGCCAGATCGCGGACAAAGATCATGCATAGGTCAAACCATTTCTCCATCTCTTCCCGCGAGGCCCAGCCGTCCTTTTCTGCTTTCATCATGGACTTCAGAAGACTGAAGAACCAGTCGCGGTCTTCCCTGACGTCTGAGGAGAGGCCTAATCCAGGTCTTCCGAGGGAAAGTCTGGCGGTCAGTTCAGCATCTTCTGCAGACATTTTATCAACAAGAATATCTCTGCAGGCAGTTCTGGAAAGCGTATCAAAGGCAACTCTTGAACAGCGTGAACGTATGGTTGAAGGAAGATGGTCAGGCCGTGAAGTAATCAGGATCATAAGGCTGTCTTCAGGCGGCTCTTCAAGCGTCTTCAGGAAGGCATTTGCAGCCTGCTGGTTCATAAGATCGGCATCGTCAACAATGATGACCTTCTTTCTCCCCTCAAACGGCCTGAAAGAAAGGCTTTCTTCGATAAAACGAATGGTGTTAGGCTCTCCTTTTTCGCCAACCCTGATCATGCGGTCTTCCGGAACAATGATCAGGATGTCGGGATGAGTCCCTGAACTTATCTTGAGGCAGGATTCGCAGACTTCGCAGGCATCATGGATGGTGACAGGATATCTGTAATGGGCCAGAGGAAGCAGGCTGTCCTGACTATTGCCGGAGTTCAGGCAGTTTATTGCCTTGGCAAAATGAATGGCTGCTGTTTTTTTGCCGACACCCGATTCTCCGCAAAAAAGATAAGCGCCTGCAAGCCGTTCCCGTCTCAGGATTCCCTGAAGCATAGCAACAGCCTTTTCCTGGCCTATGATATCTTTTAGCGCCATGAGCAGTCCCTCTGCCGATGTATACAGTATTGCACCGTCAGCCTTCCTGCCGGGCCATCAGCGCTGCTACAGCATCTGTTATGCCTGCCTGAACTGCTTCTATGCTGCCGCTGCAGTCAATGATCCTGACCCTTTCAGGCTCATCCGCCGCAATTTCCAGGAATCCCTTTCTAACCTTTTCATGGAATGCGACATCTTCGAGTTCGAGTCTGTCGCGCTTGTTGATCCTTCGGTTTCTCTGCAGGCCTGTCTCGACATCAATATCGAGCAGAATGGTAAGATCCGGCCGCATGCCTTTCGTTGCGATTGAATCAAGGGCATCTATCAACTTCAGGTCTATCCCTCTGCCATATCCCTGATAGGCTACGGTGGAATCGCTGAAGCGGTCAGAAATAACGATCTCTCCCCTCGCCAGAGCCGGATTGATCACCTCCCTGATAAGCTGCACACGGGCCGCATTATAGAG
>CAYUNK010000084.1:0-9233 GCA_964446125.1 uncultured Nitrospiraceae bacterium
CAGGCAGGAGCTGCATCATACAGAGGGAGATCGGCATTGATACAGACAGCTTCAGCGGCGCAGTGCGGGCGGCTATGCGCATGAACCCTGATGTAATAATGGTCGGCGAGATGAGGGACCTTGAGACGATTGATTCCTGTATCAAGGCTGCCGAGACCGGGCATCTTGTATTTTCGACCCTTCATACCCAGAATGCATCCTCTACGATAAACCGGATCGTAGGATATTTCCCGCCTGATGCCCAGGAAAATGTGCGCCACAGGCTTGCCGACATCATTGTTGCCACTATTTCAATTCGTCTTGTCAGGAGCAAAAAGGATGAGGGCCTCATACCGGTGCTCGAAATAATGTCGGCCACCAATACCATCAAGGCATGCATCAGGGATAATCATCTTGAGGAGATAGAAAATTATATCGAAAAGGGGCGTGAGGAGTATCACATGCAGAGCCTTGACCAGCATCTTGTTCAGCTCTGCAAGGATGATGTCATTGAACTTGAGGAGGCCAAACGCATATCCCGGTCTACCGACCTGGAGCGGAAACTGATGTACTCCTAATGCAGGCCGGCTGCATTGTCCGCTCTGACGGTATCGAAATGAAGTCTTGCTGGCGTAAGTTATAACAGGCAGTAAAGAATAACAGAAAAGGCAGGTATGTTCGATGAAAAGCGATATTATAAAAAAAGGCGTTGAGCGTGTTCCGCACAGGGCTCTTCTGTATGCCACAGGCATATCAAAATCAGAGATGGACAAGCCGTTCATAGGCGTTGCGACAAGTTTTACGGATCTTATCCCGGGTCATACCGGCATGAGGGACCTCGAACGGTTCATCGAGAAGGGCGTTCATACGGGAGGAGGATACCCCTTCTTCTTCGGCATTCCCGGCATCTGTGACGGCATAGCCATGGGCCATAGCGGTATGCATTACTCGCTTGCATCGCGTGAACTGATTGCAGACATGGTAGAGACGGTTGCATCAGCCCACCAGCTTGACGGGCTTGTGCTCCTTACGAACTGCGACAAGATTACGCCCGGCATGCTGATGGCAGCAGGCAGGCTGAATATACCCTGCATCGTTGTGACTGCAGGCGCAATGCTTTCAGGCCACTATAAGGGCAGACGGCTGAACCTTACGACCGATACGTTTGAGGCTGTAGCCAAATTCAGAAAGGGGCTTATCAATAAGGATGAACTGGATAATCTTGAGGTATGCGCATGTCCCGGAGCCGGTTCATGTCAGGGCATGTACACTGCAAACACCATGGCATGCATTACAGAGGCGATCGGCATGAGCCTCACAGGATGCGCGACGGCCCTCGCAGTCTCTTCAAAGAAGCGGCGGATTGCCTTCGAAAGCGGCAGACAGGTTGTGGAGCTGGTCCGGAAAAACATCACCCCAAGGAAGATCATGACGATGAAGGCCTTTGAAAATGCGATTAGGGTAGACCTTGCCCTTGGCGGTTCGACCAATACGGTGCTGCATATACCGGCAATAGCCCATGATGCAGGGATAAGGCTTTCCCTTGAGGCATTTGACAGGCTCTCAAAAAAGACGCCGCATATTGCCGATATGCTTCCGGGCGGACAGAACTATATGGAGGATCTCGATTATGCCGGAGGCATCCCTGCAGTTCTTAAGCGGCTTAAAAAGATGCTGCACAATACGTTGACCGTCAACGGCAGGAAGATCCATGAGGTTGCGGATGAGGCAGAGATTTATGACGAAGAGGTGATACGCCCTGTAGAAAGGGCGCACCATAAGGAGGGTGGCATTGCCATACTGAAGGGAAATCTGGCCCCCGGCGGCGCAGTTGTAAAGCAGTCGGCAGTGAGCCGGAACATGATGCAGTTTGAGGGAACTGCCATAGTTTATGATTCTGAAGAGGCGGCCATGAAGGCCATTCTTGGCGGTAAGGTGAAGGCCGGTCATGTCGTCATAGTCAGGTACGAAGGGCCCAAAGGCGGCCCCGGCATGAGGGAGATGCTCGCTCCGACAGCGGCAATCGCAGGCATGGGGCTGAGCGAGTCTGTTGCCCTTATCACTGACGGCAGGTTCTCCGGCGGCACAAGAGGGCCATGCATCGGTCATGTATCACCCGAGGCAATGGAGGGCGGCCCCATTGCGATCATCCGCAACGGCGACAGGATACATATAGATATCCCTGCGCGGAAGCTGGAGCTTAAGCTGGGCGACAGGGAGATCACAAAGAGGCTCGCGGAATGGAAAAGACCGTCTCCGAATATAAAGAAAGGGTATCTGTCGCGCTATGCCAAGCTGGTCAGTTCGGCAGATGAAGGCGCTATCGTCAGATGAACGGCCTTTTATTGTTGAAGTTGACAGGGTTTTCTGTGATACAATAAACGAAATTTGATATTTGGTCAGAGCAGGCTGTCTGACCGGGGAGCGGTAGAAAAATGAAGATGACTGGTTCAGAGATCCTTATAGAATCACTGAAGAAAGAAGGGGTCAAGCATATATTCGGTTATCCCGGAGGAGTGGTGCTGAATATCTTCGATCTTCTGCATGATGAAAAGGCGCTTCAGCTCATATTGACGCGTCACGAGCAGGGCGCTGTGCATGCTGCCGACGGGTACGCGCGCGCAACAGGCAGGGCAGGGGTGGCGCTTGTAACCTCAGGCCCTGGAGCGACAAATACGGTCACAGGCATTGCTACTGCAGCGATGGACTCTATCCCTCTGGTGGTGATTACCGGACAGGTGCCGACCATGCTGATAGGCAATGATGCGTTTCAGGAGGCTGACATTGTGGGCATAACAAGGCCCTGCACGAAATATAATTTTCTTGTAAAGAATGTGAGCGATCTTGCGCTTACATTGAAAGAGGCATTCCATATCGCAAACACAGGCAGGCCAGGCCCTGTTCTTATAGACCTGCCAAAGGATGTGACTACCAGCAAGGCAGACTTCCATTGGCCGGATCAGGTAAAGATCAGGAGCTATAACCCGACGTATGAAGGCAATAAATACATGATCACCCAGGCTGCGCATATGATAGCAAAGGCAAAAAAACCTCTTATCATAGCGGGCGGAGGCGTCATATCGTCAGATGCTTCAAAAGAGATCAGGGAGTTTGCCGAGACAGCCAATCTGCCGGTTACGATGACGATGATGGGCCTGGGCGGGTTTCCCGGCTCACATAAGCTTTCTCTTGGCATGCTCGGCATGCATGGAACCTATTATGCCAACAAGGCGGTTCAGGACGCAGACCTTCTGATAGCGATCGGCATGCGCTTTGACGACCGGGTCACAGGCAAGATAGATGCCTTTGCCCCTAATGCAAAGATCATACATATTGATATTGACCCCACCTCGATCAGGAAGAACGTGCGCGTTGACCTGCCGATTGTGGGTGATGTCAGGCGTGTGCTTACAGTGATGAACAAGGTCCTGCACGAAGATGTGAAGGAGCCCTGGGCTGAGGTGAGAAAGGCCTGGTTAAAGCAGATAGACGCATGGAAGAAAGAGCGGCCCATGGACTATGACCGGGACGCAGATGTGATAAAACCCCAGTATGTTATTGAGAAGATCAATGAACTGACCAAAGGTGACGCAATCATCTCTACCGAGGTTGGGCAGAACCAGATGTGGGCAGCCCAGTTCTACAAGTATGACAAACCCAGGACCTGGCTTTCCTCTGGAGGCCTCGGCACTATGGGCTACGGCCTGCCTGCTGCAATCGGCGCCCAGCTTGCGTATCCGAACAGACTGGTTATTGATATTGCCGGTGACGGCAGCATTCAGATGAACATACAGGAGCTTGCCACTGCAGTCATCAACAAGCTGCCTGTGAAGGTTGCCATTCTTAACAACCGCTTCCTTGGAATGGTGCGACAGTGGCAGGAGCTCTTTTTTCAGCAGAGATATTCTCATACCAAGCTTGATGACGTGGTGCCTGATTTTGTGAAGCTTGCAGAGGCATACGGCGCTGTCGGGCTCAGGGCGACAAAGAAGTCAGAGGTGGTGCCTGTGCTGAAAGAGGCCTTTGCAGTCAGGAAGCCTGTATTTATGGACTTTCTGATAGACTGGACAGAGAAGGTGTACCCGATGGTGCCTGCCGGCGCTGCCATTGACCAGATGCTGTTTCGGGAAGAGGTGAAGAAGCCTGAGAAGAAGCTCAGGGCAGTGAAATAACGTAAGGATAAGAGGTAGCCATGAGACATACGATATCTGTTCTTGTCGAAAATAAATTCGGTGTCCTTTCGAGGATATCAGGGCTGTTCAGCGGAAGGGGCTATAATATAGAGAGCCTCTCTGTGGGAGAGACGATAGACCCAAAGGTGTCCGTCATGACGATCGTTACGAGCGGCGATGACTGGATCATTGAGCAGATCAACAAGCAGCTGAACAAGCTTATTGATGTGATCAAGGTAGTTGATATGACCGAGCTTGACCATGTGGAGAGGGAGATGGTCATGATCAAGGTGGCGCCCCGTCAGGAGGACAAGGCAGAGGTCCTCAGAATTGCGGAGATATTCAGGGGCAGGATCGTGGATTCAAGCCCGAAGACCTTTACCATAGAGATTACAGGCGATGAAAAAAAGATTGCAGCCTTTGTGGAACTCCTCAGGCCTATGGGCATCAAGGAGTTTGTGCGCACCGGCAAGATTGCCATTGCCCGCGAAAGCGCCAGGAAGCCCTGATCGCCTGAGAGAAGCCCTGCGGCTGCCTGCCGCAGAACAACAGGCGGATCCTATACCTCAAATATCAGCGGCATGATCATCGGCTTGCGGTCCATGGTGTTGCGGAGGTATTTCTTCAGCACGCTTCTGATCTTGGCCTGCACAAGGGTCTTGTCTGTAATAAACTCGGGCGTCATCTCGGACAGGGTGAGATAAACCAGCTCTTTTACATCGTTGAGCACATCCTGCGAGGCATCTTCAAAGATGAATCCGCGCGAGATGATATCAGGGCCTGAAACAATGCTGCCGGTCAGCTTTGCTATGGTGATGATTATGATCACTATGCCGTCATGGGCAAGCCGCCTTCTGTCCCTCAGCACCATATCCTCAACATCGCCCACACCCTTGCCGTCAACAAAGATGCGGCCTGATGCGACTGTGCCGGCCCTGCGCGCCTCTTCCTCAGTGACCTCAAGCACATCGCCGTTTTCGAGGTTGAAGATATTGTCCTTCGGGATGCCGGTATTTTCGGCGAGCCTTGCATGGTAGAACTTGTGCCTGTATTCCCCGTGCAGAGGCACGAAGTACTTCGGTCTGACCAGATTCAGCATCAGCTTCAGCTCCTCTTTTGAGGCGTGGCCTGACACATGGATCTCTGAGACCTTTTCATAGATCACATTTGCGCCGCGCCTGAAGAGGTAGTTGATGATCCTGCCTATGGCGCGCTCATTTCCGGGTATTACCTTTGCGGACAGTATCACGACGTCGTTTTCCTTAATCTTTATCCGCTTATGCTCATCCGTTGCTATGCGGGACAGCACGCTCATAGGCTCGCCCTGGCTGCCGGTGGTGACGATCACGACTTCCTGGTCAGTCAGATTTTTCAGGTCTTCTATCTTCAGCCAGGTCTCTGCAGGTATCCTGAGATACCCCAGGTCGAGCGCTATCTGGGCATTTGCCACCATGCTCCTGCCCGACAGTATCACCTTTCTCCCATACATTACCGCAACATCTATGACCTGCTGTATCCTGTGGATATTCGAGGCAAAGGTCGAGACGATGATCCTGCCCTTTGCCTCGGAAAATATATCCTCGAATGCCCTGCGCACCTCTTTTTCAGAGAAGGTGAAGCCGCCGCATTCAGCGTTGGTGCTGTCGGACAGAAGCAGAAGCGTGCCGTTTTCGCCATACTCCGAAAATTTATGGAAGTCCATCAGCCTGCCGTCAACTGGGGTCGGGTCTAACTTGAAATCGCCGGTATGTACAACAAGCCCTGCAGGAGTCCGTATGCCGTAGGCCACGCCGTCAACAATGCTGTGGGTCACCCTGATAGGCTCAAGCGCAAAAACGCCTGCGGTGACAAGGTCTCTGGGATTGACAGTCCTCAGGTCAATCTCGGTGAGCCTGTGTTCCTTAAGCTTCTCCCTCACAAGGCCGATCGTAAGGGCTGTGCCGTACACAGGAACCCTGATCTCCTTCAGAAGAAAGGGCAGGGCTCCTACATGGTCTTCATGGCCGTGGGTCAGAAATATCGCCCTGAGCTTATCCCTGTTTTCGAGCACATAGGTGAAGTCCGGGATCACGAAATCAACGCCGAGCATGTCTTCTGTGGGGAACATCAGGCCTGCGTCAATGATGATCATATCCTGGCCGTACTCCATTACGGTCATGTTCAGGCCGATCTCTTCGAGACCGCCAAGGGGGATGACTGAGAGGATGTTATCCATCAGGGATGATTATACCAGAATTCATATAAACCTGGCTCAGCAGGGGCTCTCTGCTCATCCCTGCGGCTCCAGAAAATCATGCAACCAAAAATGGAAGCCATATGTCCTGTCATAATGTTACTTAAGAAAATCTTCCGAATACGAAGTCTTATAGGTATAATACAGGCAAAAGGAGGCGACATGACGCAAAAACTGACGGCAATCATAGAAAAAGAAAATGATGGATACGTTTCTTTATGTCCAGAGCTTGATATTGCAAGCCAGGGCGACACGATTGAACAGGCAAAAGACAATCTGAAAGAGGCATTAGAATTATTTTTTGAAACTGCTTCGCCGGAGGAGATAAGTCAGAGGCTTCACGGAGATATTATTATTACATGAGGGCTTAAGGGTCACATACTTGACAATATTCCTGATTTGACATATTTTTTTTATCGAAATGGCGATACCCGCTAGTGCAAGCAAAAGTGGTCAGGCTTGACTATTGAAACAAAGACCTGCGGCTATGACAATGCAGGCCGTCTGCTGACACTTAAGGCCCTTCGACAGGGGAGCAGTCAGTTTGTGAAGAGTATAGACCCTTGTAGTTTTTGTAGTTTGTATGAACTGTATCGCAACACATCCCTCTTTTTTGCATTGTTTCTCGATTGCCATTTTACCCCTTGACAAGATAATTTATCATCTTTATAATTTAGCTAACATAGTTAAATTGACTAAGCTTAGGAGGTAGTTGTGCCGATAAAAAGCGTTAGCTCCACTCAGGCCCAGAACAATTTCGGACAGGTCCTTGATGATGTTACTCAAAATCATACCCGCTACATAGTTGAGCGCCGTGGAACGCCAAAGGCTGTCATTCTAAGTTTCGATGACTTTGCCAAGGTCTTAAACGACGCAAAGGAGCGACATGAGATGGGGTCTATAATCAAAGAGCTTCAGCCGGAGTACAGGGTGGGGCAGGTTGTAACCCTCAAGGCGCGGTCAAAATAATTTATTTATAAATCCATGGCGATAGCTGCGAAAACAAACAGAAACTCGGCCACACAATTACGGCTCCCTATAATACCGGAAAAAGGTGATTCCCCGGCTTCGGACAAGAAAGAACACGGCTTCAATGATCCTAACTTTTCCAGTAACAAGACTTTGCCTATCCATAGGTGGGTCCCGTGGATCGCCGGTTTTTCGAGTGACTTCGTTAAGAGCGCTTTAGACGGATACCTTGAGAATAAAGGCACTGTCTTAGATACCTTTTGCGGTGTGGGCACTACATTGGTTGAGGCAATCATCCGGGGGCACAATGCGATAGGATTTGAGATAAACCCTTATGCCTTCCTCGCCAGCCGCGCCAAATCAAATGCACATCGAATAGACATTGATAAATTCACATCGAAAATCGACGATTTTCGCCGGTTTTTCAAGAAAAATATTTCATCGAATTATAAGCCGCACAGCACCCCGCCGAAGGGATTTAAGACAAGAGCAAGTTTTTATCATCCGCATGTTCTTCACAAAGTCTTGATCGTTCAGGATTTTGCCTTTTCAATTGAAGACGAGAATATTCGTGATCTGTTCCGGCTTGCCTTTGCCTCGACGATGGTCAGCTATTCCAACTATTCCTATGAGCCGAGCCTCGGCAGGCGCGTGAGCGCGGGGCGGGAGGAAATTCATGACTTCCCTGTAGCGAAGGCGATAACCGATAAACTCACTGACATGGCGGAAGATATCGCATGGATGCAGGAACAGATGGAGCGTAACAATATAGAAATGCAGATTATCAATGACTCATTTTTCCACTGTCAAAAGCATCTCTTGCCTGCGACTGTCGATCTTGTAATTACATCACCGCCCTATCTGAACAATTATCATTACAATCGCAATACTCGCCCTCAGCTTTACTGGCTGGGCTATGCGCAGTCCCCTCACGATCTAAAAAAACTTGAGGATTTGAACTTCGGCAAGTTCTGGCAGACTGTCCGTGATCTCGAACGCTTAGACCTGACTTTCTCACTGCCTCATGCGGACATTGAGGGGCGGCTACAGATGCTCAGAAAACTGAACAACGAAAAAGGACATTACGGCGGCAATGGTTGGGCCAACTATGCTGCAGCATATTTCAATGACTGCCATAGATTCGCAGAGGGTATTCGCTACGTCTTAAAACACGGAGGCACTGCGCTAGTTGTCATGGGCAACAGCATACTGCAAGGCGTAATGATCCCTACGGATGAATACTTTGGCAAGATCGCAGAGACTGCGGGCTTGGAATTGGTGAAAATTGAGATCCCTCGCGCCACCCGCGTCGGCAACAGCATAATACAATCAGATGTCAGGGTAGGTAAAACCAAGGCTGCCCACCAGCTTTACGAAGCGGTTGTTGTTTTGAGAAAACCGTAGCTACTTCAAGACGCTTTTAATTTTGGCTCTGATGCCTTCCAAGGCCGGTGACTTTCCCCTGAGCTTCTCGGCCCAAGCTCTGCCGGGATGAAGCACGTCCCATTCTGATTTGGCTTGATCATATCGCCCCGAGCCTGGATCGTGATTGCCGAACCCATCAACAATCGTATTCCAAAGAGGTTTGTATCTTCTTATCAAAGCCGCTTCGACAATCGTAATCATGCTGCTCTCTTCGCCGGTTAAAATCATAAACCGACATTTGAAGTCTTCGACATCCAGACCTGAACTTTGCTTGATGCTTCTTGAATGTTCGCGCAGTCTTTGTGGCAAGGTAGCATCCTCTTCGTGCCCCGTGCGTGCCGTGCGCCAACCTCTCGGCACAGCTTTTCCTACATAGATAGGTTGAGTGCACTCAGTCATGCTAAGGCAAGCTAACTTATTGTAAAGTTCAAAATTGCCAAAATAGTAGAGGCAGT
>CAYUNK010000085.1:0-9079 GCA_964446125.1 uncultured Nitrospiraceae bacterium
AATTGCTCCCTCAAACAGGCTGAATTTTTATCCCAACTGCCGTTTTTAGGATGAAGGATATATCTGATCCCGAACTGTTTTGCCGTCTTAAGCACTGCCACTGTATCATCAATAAAGAGGCTCGTCTCTTTATCGAATCTGAGCCGCTTCTGCACCGCTTCCCAGAACCCGATCTCTTCCTTGGCATATCCCATCTCGAACGAGGTGATTGCTGCATCAAAATACCTTCCTATCTCTGTCTTTTTCAGCTTTATATCGAGCACCTTGTAATGGGCATTGGTCAGAAGAAAGATCTTCTTTTCCTGCTGCCTCAGCATCTGGAGGAAATCCTCTACATGTGGATGCACCTCGATCATATGGCGCACCTGCTCTTTAAGCGCAGGGATATCAATATCCACCTCCCTTGACCAGAAGTCTATATCAGTCCAGTTCAGGGTGCCTTCATGGATTTTATATCGTCCGAGGAGCTCTTCTTTTGCCCTGCCGAAGGTGATCTTTTTCTTCTCTGCATATCGTTCCGGCAGGAGATGCTGCCAGAAATAGTCGTCGAAGTACAGGTCAAGGAGGGTGCCGTCCATGTCGAGGAGCACGTATTTGATCTTGTGAAGCGGGATCTGCTGCTTTAAAGACTGTTTAGACACAGGGAAATCTGTTTGACTTGCTGAGACGGTATCCGGGCATCTGATCAGAGCGAGCCTTTGGTCGAAGGCACTCCCTTGACCCGGGGGTCGATCATAACAGCCTGCTTAAGCGCCCTGCCAAGGGCCTTGAAGACTGCCTCGATAATGTGATGAGTATTCCTGCCGTACATTACATTTACATGAAGCGTGATGCCTGCGCTCCCAGCAAAGGCCTGAAGAAAGTCCTCGATTAGATCAGGCTCAAACTCCCGAAGCTTGCTCTTTTTTGGGAATGCGACATTATAGACAAGATACTGCCTGTTGCTGATATCGAGGCTGACATGGGCCAGCGCCTCATCCATCGGAACAGTAGCCTGACCATAGCGTGAAATGCCCTTCATATCGCCAAGGGCCTGTTTGAAGGCCTTTCCAAGGACAATGCCTGTGTCTTCAACCGTATGGTGGTCATCTATCTCTACATCACCCTTTGCCATGAGTTTCATGTCAAAGAGGCCATGCTTGCACATCAGGGTGAGCATATGATCAAAAAAGGGTATCGGCGTCTTTATCGCATAGGAGCCTCTGCCGTCAAGGTTCATCTCAATAGAGATCTGCGTCTCTTTCGTCTTTCTCTCGATCCTGGCCTTTCTCATCTCTCCCCCTGTATGGAACGCTGTCAGGCTATCTTTCGAAGCGCCCTCAGAAACAGGGCATTGTCCCTTGGCGTTCCGACTGTGACCCTGAGGCAGCCTGAAACTGCATCGCTTATATTTCTTACCAGTATCCCCTCTTCGAGAAGCCGGCCGTAAACCCTGCCGGCATCATCCACCCTGAAGAGGATGAAGTTCGCCTCCGAAGGAAACGGGGTTACGCCAGGAATGGTGTACATTGCCCCAAGCATCCTGTCACGCTCATCCGCTATGGCATGTATCGCAGCCTTCAGCGCCTTCTTCTTTTTGAGCGCCTCAATCGCAACTGCCTGCGACAGGGCGTTTACATTAAAGGGCAGCCTCACCTTGTTCACCTCATCAATCACCTCTTCATCTGCAACGAGAAGGCCGAACCTCAGGGCCGCAAGGCCTATCTTCGAGAGCGTCCTCATTATCACAAGGTTCCTGAAATCACGAAGCAGGGGCACAAAGCCCTTTCCGCCCGAAAATGGCTGGTAAGCCTCATCAACCACAACAATGCCTTTTGATCCTTCGATGATCTTCAGGATCTTCTCATAAGAAAAGCAGTTGCCTGTTGGATTGTTCGGGCTGCTCAGAAAGACGAGCTTCGGCTTGACTGTTCTTAAGGCCGCCATCATACGGTCAAGGTCAATATCAAATCCCCGGTCAAGCGGGATCTCCTTCTTCTTCTCGCCAAGGGCCTGGCTGATGATGCCGTACATAGAGAAGGTCGGAACAGGATAGAGAACCGGCCCTCCAAATGTGGCTATAAGATAATAGATAAGCTCATCAGAGCCATTGCCCTGAAGCAGGTTCCGGGGTGTTACCCCGAGATCTTTCGCAAGGACTGCCTTAAGGGTCTTTGCCTCAGGATCAGGATACCGGTTCGTGGCAATCCTGCCGACAGCCTTCAGCGCCTCTTTCAGGCCATACGGACTTTCATTTGCATCGAGCTTGACCCTGCAGGGGATCTCCTTTGCCTGATATGCCCTTAGGGATGCAACCTCTTTTTTGACCAGCCTTTTGATATCCATGGTTCTGGATTATATCACAAAAGCGGCAGTGCGAAACAGGATGGTGAAAAGATATGCGGCGCAAAGAAAGATCAGCGGAGCCTTCTGCGGTCCATTACATAGATGCTCTTTGCAAAAGACTTTGCATACTGCTTCAGTTCCGCCACCTTCTGGGATATCTCCATCGGGTCCCTCACAAGGGTGCGGTCTGTATTGACCACAGCCAGAGATACTGTCATCATGCCGAACATGGCAGGCTTGTCGTTGCGGTCAGTCGAGATGATAAAGCCCTTCTTGGCGTCCTCGCTGTCATAATGGTCAATAATCCCTTTATCGAACTCCTCGATAATCTGGCTGCATATCTTCTTAATCCTGTCAGGGGAGCAGATGATCACAAAGTCGTCGCCGCCAATATGGCCGAGGAAGTCCTCTTGCGCGCCGTATTCCTTTTTTATCGCAGTCAGCATCTCGGCCATCCATTTGATCAGTTCACTGCCCCTGGCATAGCTGTACCGGTCATTGAACGCCTTGAAATTGTCGAGGTCTATGAGACAGAAGGAAAAACTCTGTGTTTCGTTCAGTCTTGTCAGGAGTTCCTTTTCTATTGCGAGGTTGCCGGGCAGTTTTGTGAGCGGATTGGCGTCAAGGTTTATCGCCTCGAGTTCCTTGAGGCGCGACGACATCTCCCTGAAGGATATTGCCAGGTCTGCAAGCTCATCCGCCCCCTTGATCTCAGGGATATTGTCAAAATCACCGCTCCTGATCATATTTGTGGCATCCCGGAGCCGCTCAATGGCGGCATTAAGATGGTTGGTAATAAGGGTGGCAAAAAGCAGACCGAAGAAAAACGAGGTGGTGCTCAGAACAATCATTATGATCAGGGCTCGCTCACTGAGGGAATTGGACTGCTCAACCTGCATGTTCTGCCGGGCCTTGACCTTCAGGTCCATATCTTTAAGAGCAAGAAGAATCCTGTTGAAATGCGATTTCAGGCCATGATCTGAAAGTTCTTTTGCTTCCCGGGTTTTTTGATCCTTGATGAACTGCGTCTGCCGGACAAATAGGGCATTGTATTGTTCATGCAAAGAACTTAGCGCATCAATCTGGGGGCCCAGATGCGGTTCTGTCCCGCTGATATCCTCAAGAAGAGTAGAGAACTCCCTGCTCCGCGTCCAGAAGAGATTCTCTGCATCCTGCTGCTTAAGAAGGATAAATCTCTTTTCATGCAGGTCCTGGGCAAGTATGCTGTCATTAAGACGCGCCATTTTTTCATTGAGAGCGCCGGACTTGATCACAATAGCGCTGGTAATGGCATTGAGCTTATTTAGGCTGAAGATCGCATATATGCCGACCAGCAGCGTAAAGGATATCATCACGATATATCCGAGAAAGATCTTCTGCCGAAGGGTTAGATTCATTCTGTCCTTATTTGCGTCCTGCGCAGGTCAGGCAGTCCGGATCCCTGTACCCCTTGAAGGTCCTGAAGCTCATGTCACTGCCTGACCAGACGAGCAGTTTTCCCTTCAGAGGCCTCCCTATGCCTGCCAGATATTTGAGCGCCTCCATTGCCTGCAACGTGCCTATAACCCCAGGGGTGGCCCCGAGCACAGGGAAGACCTCCTTGGGGGGAGATTCAGGAAAGTAGCACATCAGGCAGGGCGTCTCCGGGGATTTGATAACTGTAACCCTGCCGTCCAGCCCCCAGATGCTTCCATGAACCATCGGGATATTCTTTCTTATAGCAGATTCGTTCAGCAGATACCGTGTAGGGAAATTGTCCATGCAGTCGAGGATAAGATCCGCATCCCCCACCAGTTCGTCCACATTGTCCGCAATGATCTTGTCTGTAAATGCGGTTATCGTGATATCAGGATTCATCTCCTGAAGCGTCTGTTTTGCAGATACTGCCTTGTTTATGCCGATCCGGTTATGGTTATGCAGTATCTGGCGGTTGAGGTTCGACCAGTCGGGCGAGTCAAAATCACAGATCCTGATATTGCCGACGCCGGCCACCGCAAGGTAGATAGAGACCGGAGAGCCGAGCCCTCCGGCGCCTGCAATGAATACCGTTGATTTTTTTATCTTCTGCTGGGTCTCTTCCCCCCAGCCCTCCATCATCATCTGGCGCGTGTACCTGTTGATCTCCTGCTCGGTAAATGACATTCCTTTAGGCTCCTTCTGCATCTTGATGCAGCGAACATGCTATAATAATAAAAATGCCGCTGTTTGAAAAAAGTATAGCAGATGATTAAACGATCCGACAATAAGGCCCGGAAACGATGGCAGAGACGATAATTGACCTGTTCCGCTCGGCAGCCTCAGCCTATCCCGATAATACGGTTATTCATTATTATGATAACGGCTGGCGGACGGTCACCTACCGGCAGCTTGAAAGTAGAGTAACCGCTCTTGCCGCACATCTTGCAGCGTCAGGGGCAAAAAAAAATGATTGCATTGCCCTGATCTCCGAAAACAGGCCTGAGTGGCCTGCTGCCTATCTTGCGGTCGTCTCGGCAGGCTGTATTGCTGTGCCGCTTGATGCACAGCTTGGCCCGCAGGAGGTCAAGACACTGATGCTCGATTCAGGGGCAGGCATTGTTTTTCACAGCGCAAAGACAGCGGGCCAGCTTGCATGTTTTCAGGAGCAGTTCGGAAAATCAGTCGGCAGAGATCCTGTTTTTATTGATTTTGACAGCAGCCATTACAGGGAAATAGAGACCGGAGCCCATACAGAGATCCGTACGACCTGCGATAAGGACGACATTGCCTCAATAATCTATACTTCAGGCACGACCGGAAATCCGAAGGGCGTAGTCCTGACGCATCACAACTTCTGCACAGATGCAAGGGCCCTCATTGATGCCCGCATCGTTTCCCACGAAGACAATCTGCTTGCTGTGCTGCCTCTTCATCATACCTATGCATTCATGTGCACCTTCCTGGTGCCGCTGTTTCTGGGCGCCTCCATAACCTATCCAAAAAGCATAAAAGGTACGGATATGATCGAGGCGATTCAGGCACGGGGCGTCAGTATCGTAATCGGTGTTCCTCAACTGCTCAGCATGATCAGGGCAGGCATTATGGCAAAGATCACTGCCCTGCCAAGACCATTGGCCATTGTCTTCACAAAATTGATCGTCTTGTCCGGAATGCTCAGAGCAAGGCTCGGCATCAACATCGGCAGGGTCATCTTCCGGTCAGCGCACAGGAAATTTGGCGACAGATTCCGGTTCTTCGCAAGCGGCGGCGCAAGGCTTGATCCTGCTGTAATGGAGGGCCTTGAAGCCCTGGGCTTTACAGTTTTGGAAGGCTACGGCCTTACCGAGACCTCTCCTGTTGTGACCTTCAATCCACCGGAAAAGAGAAAGCCGGGATCAGCAGGCAGGCCTCTTCCCTCTGTGCAGATCAGGATTTCGGAGCCCTCCGGGACCGGCGAAGGAGAGATAGAGATAAAGGGGCCTATGGTCATGAAGGGCTATTACAACAACCCTTCTGCCACTGCTGAGGTTCTGCGCAATGGATGGTTCAGAACGGGGGATATCGGCAGGCTCGACCGTGACAACTATCTCTTTATAACCGGCAGATCTAAAGAGATTATTGTCCTTAATTCAGGCAAGAATATCTATCCCGAAGATATAGAAAAGATATACCTGTCCTCAAGCCTGATAAGGGAGATCTGTGTGGCAGGTATTGAGCATCAGGGCATCACGAAATCGCTTCACGCAGTGATCGTGCCTGACTTTGAATACGCAAAGGAGGCCGGCGTCTCTAATCTGCATGATGCGATCAAATGGGAGATAAGCGGGCTCTCAGGAAGGCTGCCGTCGTACATGAGGATACAGGGATTTTCGCTCCAGAAGGAGCCTCTGCCCAGGACGCCGCTCGGCAAACTTAGGCGCTTCATGGTCAGGGCAGGCAGGCCCGGGCCCGCTGAAGGGCGGCGGACTGCTCCGGCCAGTGCAGAGGCATTATTTTCCGATGGCGTAGGCAGCACAGTTCTGGCGGCTGTCAGAAATATAGTAAAAAAGGGGCAGCCAATACAGCCGGATGACAATCTTGAGCTTGATCTCGGCCTTGACTCACTCTCCAGGATCGAGCTTGCAGCAGGCCTCGAAACTGCCTTTGGCCTGAATCTGCCGGAGGAGTTCATGTCAGACATCCATACGATCAGGGATCTGACAGAAAAGATAAGGCATTCTTCAGAAGGGCTCGGGACAGCCCAGGCCCAAAAACGGAGCTGGAAAGAGATCCTGTCGGCAGAGCCGGAGGCGAAGATCATGCTCGCGAGGCCTGAATCGGCAATGCTCCTGACCAGATGCATGTTTGCCTGCATGAGACTGCTTGCACGTCTCTTCTTCCGGCTCGATGCCAGAGGGGCTGAAAATATCCCTGCCTCCGGGAATTACATCCTCACCCCCAACCATACAAGCTATCTTGATGGTTTTGTCGTCCTGCTTTCCCTGCCCTTCTCTGTATTCAGAAACCTCTATTCGCTCGGGCTGAGCAATTTTTTTGCCGGTCCAGTAAAAGGCTGGTTCGCAAAAAAGGCACATGTGATCCCCATTGACTCTTCTGCCTATCTTGGCCGGGCGCTTCAGACATCCGCATATGTGCTTCGACATGGCCGCTCCCTTTCGGTCTTTCCCGAAGGTGGACGTTCCGGTGACAATAGCCTGCTCGAATTTAAAAAAGGGGTCGGCATACTTGCCGTAGAGATGGCAATACCTGTTGTACCTGTTTATATCATGGGGGCTTTCGAGGCCCTGCCGAGGGGTGCAGTATGGCCGAAGTTCGGAAAGATTACTGTCACCTTTGGCCCGCCGCTTTCTGCAAAGGATATGGACTTTTCGAAAAAACCTGATGGGGTTGATGATTACAAGCACTTTGCGAATACGCTGAGGGAGAGGGTGAAGGACCTCTCGAAAGCAGGATAGCAAACAGTCAGGTCAGCCCTGCAAACTCTTCTTCAATAGCCTTCTTTACCGAGGGGAAGCCTTCACTTCGTAGCTGCTGCAGCATGCCGGCCGAGGCGAGCGCCTTAAGAAACCGTTGCCGTTTTTTCTGCTCTTTTATTTTGGCAAGCGCTTTTATTCGCATCCCTCTTACATAGTTCAGGTATTGGCTGATCTCAGGGCCATAGATCTGCTCCAGTTCCTTTCGTATGGTCTTTGCAAGGGCAGGGCTCACGCCGCCTGTTGATATGGCAATCGTCAGGGCTCCACGCTTAATGACAGATGGTGCGATAAAAGAGCAGTCTTTTGGAACATCAACCACATTGACCAATGAGGGAGCATCCTCTGCAACCTGCTTATTTACCGAAGGATCATCTGTTGCAGCAATAACAATAAGACTGCCCCTGAGATCGCCTTTCTGATAGGAGCGGGAAATATGGCTCAGGGTCTTCTTCTGTTTTTCCATGCGGATACGGGAGGTGATTAACGGGCTTATAACAGTGACTGCTGCCCCTGCCTTCAATAACGCCAGGATCTTTCTTTCAGCTACAGCGCCGCCGCCCACAACAACCGCATTTTTTCCCCTGAGGTCGAGAAATGCCGGATAGTAGTTCACAAAAGTCGGAATGAGGCTACTTCTTTTTCTCGTCTTTTGCAAGGGCTGCGAGTTCGTTCTTTGCTTCCTTTGTCAGGGGGCTGTTCGGATATTTCTCGATCAGCCGGTTCAGAATCAATGAAGCCTTCTCTTTCTGGCCTGCGCCTCTGTATGCCGTACCGAGTTTGAGCAGCACTGAATCCTCTTTTTTGTACGCAGGAAATCTCTGCATTATGGTCTCAAACCTGCTTATCGCAGCGTCATAGGAATTCTTCTTGAGATAGAACTCTCCCACAAGAAATTCGTAGTCAGCCATCACAGACCTGCATTTTTCGATCCTGACATCAATAAGATCCTTGTACGGATTTCTGGGGAAATCCTTCTTCAGTTTCTCGAATTCGGCAAGGGCCCGTGCAGCGCCTCCATAGCCTCTCTCAGGGCCCTCGATCTGGCCGAAGTACACCATCGCGACCTGATACTGGGCATACGAGGCATGCTGATGGTCAGGGTAAATCTCGAGGAACCGGCGGTATTCAGCTACTGCCAAATCAGGCTCCCCCTCCTTTACATAGGCGTCTGCTATCCTGAGCTGCGCAAGCGGGGCATATTTCTTGGTCAGGTCCCTGTTTTTTATTTCAAGCAGAAGGGCCCTGGCATCATCATAGTCCTTGCTTTCGATAAGTTTATTGGCCTTGTCAAACGAGCGCTCTGCAACAAACTCATCAGGGGCAGCAGGCTTTACCGCAGACTTTGAGCAGGCAACCATAAGCAGCAGCATGGACAGGACTGAAAATATCTTTATCATTTTCATAATAGACGTATTAAAACTGTACCACTAAAGCGAAGTCAAGACCCTCAATGTCGTATCGATTTCTGTTTGATGCAACGGGGGGATATTATGCTTCGGAAATGCTGTGATCCATCATGCCTGCATAGTCTGTTTCGCGGTATTTATTTTGGTAAACAGGGTCAGCCTTGCCTTTCATACTGGACAGATAGCGCTGATAGCGATAGTCAACACCGTAATGCAATGAACAAGACCTGGCCCCATAAGTCTTTGCAAGACTTCAAAAAATCAGGCCAAAGCTGTCAAACCTTTTGTCAGAACCTATTTATATAAATGAATCGGCAAGTGCTTATTGTACCTTATGAAATCTTTGTCATTCGTAAATATTTGAAGCCTTTGCAAGTTCGAAACAGCGCAGATCAGGAAATCGGTTGTCGAACC
>CAYUNK010000086.1:0-8820 GCA_964446125.1 uncultured Nitrospiraceae bacterium
GAACATCCTTATGTCTGTGCATAACGGCTATGGACAGACAAAAATTGCAAAATAATAATGGTTTCATAGTATTGACACTCAATAACGCCCCCTTGCCCCCTCTTACCCCAAGAGGGGTAGTGAATCCTCCCCTTAAGGCAAGGGGAGGTGGGAGGGGTTATGTTCAGATTATCTTGGGACTGTTAACAGCAGCAGGCTTTTTCTCATGTAGAGATGCCGTGACATTACAAATCCATGCCTGAGCAGGAAGAAACTCATGGTGTTTTTGTCCATCGGACACAGCCTCGCGTCAGCACCGTTTATCCGAACTGGGCAGCGCTGTTAGGCATTGGTGTAATTCTTGCCGGGTGTTATGCTCTGGCGGCTGCCAAATGGATGTCTGACGTATCAGACCGGCCTGTATTGGCTCTTGTTGGCGCAAATTTTATTCTGATAGGAATACTGGTTGCTGTGCGGACTTTCAGGGGTATTCGACTGCGCGCAAGGGCTCGTGAGTCCGGCGGTCAGCAACCCTGGCGGTATGATCACAGATGGAACATCCATGGCACTGATGACGGCAGCGGCGGAAGTCTGGTAAGAGATGCCATGGCGGTTGGCGGTATTATTTTTTTCCTGCTGCCTTTCCATGTCCTTGTGTATAATGATCCTCCCGGTGATTGGGGTTTTATACTCTACGGGGTGGTGCTTGGCCTATTCGATTTAATTGTTTTTATTTCCCTCTCCTATGTCGTCTACAAGCTTTTGCGGTTACTCATCTTCGGCCGGCCTCGCATGATTTTTCAGCAGTTCCCCTATTTTACCGGACAGACCATGAATCTCATTTTTTCAGGCGGCAAGCGGCTGAAAAAATGCAAGGATCTGAGCGCCGAGCTGCACTGTATTAAAGAGTACTATGAATGGAAAGACTCCGGCGAAGACACATCTGCAAGGCATGTGAACGAGTCCATTTACAGAGACTCCCTCTATTTTTCGACTGACGCCGCCGGCATGGCGCAACTTTCTTTCCTTCTGCCTCACAACGCTGTCTCAACCGATTTGATAGGCGATCCGAATTCGAGCCCGCCGAGCTCTCCGCATTATTGGGAACTGGTCATAACCCTGAAGCGGGCCGGCATAGACTATGAAGGGATATTCCTTCTTCCTGTCTATCGAACTTCCTGATTCTGGAAACAACGTTATAGAAATAAGGAGGAGTCACCCATTAAAGGCCACCCTACAGGCTCATCGCATAGGCAGCAAAGTCACCGGTAACCGGTATATATGGATGCAACGGCTGCCAATCAAGTCTACTGGTTTTACCAAACCCAAAGTCAGGTTCACCGCTGCATCCAGCCTTCATGCGAAGAGCTTTTCCGGCATAAAGGCAACATCATCCCGCATGATGTAGTAGGCCGCCCGCGCAAGCTCAAAGAAACATTAGGAACAGGTCTACGCCCTTTACAGGCTTGTCTGTATTAGCGTATTCAGAAACGCAGGCGAGCAGATGGATTGAAACTGGCCTGAAGGAGCGCCGGTTATTGAAGCGCATGATTGAACGGATAATGAAGGCAGTCGGATTGTCAAATGTGTGACCCTGAAGTTGTCACATATTCTGTACAAATAAGAGATAATGGAAGCAACTGATCAGGTGGCGTATGGTAATATATTTTCAACTGTAATGATGCAGACGAGGTAAAAGAAATGAAGACAAAATTAAAGATGGTTTATTGGAAGGCAGAGAAATTTTGGGTGGGAAAGTTACTGGATCATCCTGAAATAATGACTCAAGGCGAAACACTGGAAGAACTTGAAGAGAATATGAAAGATGCCTTCCTCCTTATGACTATGGATAATGTCCCAGCCACACATAAGATTAAGGAATTAATTCTCTCGGTTTGAAGAGAAGAGTATTAATCAAACGACTCGCCGCAGCCGGCTGTCTCTTATTGAGGCATGGGCAACGGCATGATCTTTATATCAACCCCAGGACAGGCAAGAAGCAGCCCGTGCCACGTCACAATGAAATAGACGAAACTCTCTCACGTCATATAATCAGAGAATTGACAGAACATCTATAAGGCCCACGACTGTCAAGAGAATAACGATTGATTGTCCGATCTGCACTACAGGAAGCATAGACACCAAGCCCTTTTGGAGGGCCATAAGGAGACAGGTATTATTCCGCGCAGGAATTGTCTGCTGCATCGCCTCTTTTGCATGCCCGCCCAGCCTTGACAATCTGCCTTCAGAGATCTTGACAACCATAATCGCAGGCAGTATCATTAAAATTCCAAAGCCGATAAATATAATTAAGGCTTTCTGTATATCAAACTGGGAAATTACCTGAGCTGTCGAAAGAGGGGGGCCATGCAAAAGATACTGCCGACTATTTTTTTATTCCTGTTTGTTTTGATTCCGACAACAAGTCTTGCCTCAGACAATGTTCTGCTCGATCAGGGTATTGCTCAGTACAGGGCTGAAAATTACGAGGAGGCGCTTGAACTGCTTCTTAAGGCCAGGCAGACTGCGCCGTCAGCGGCTGTCTCCTACTATCTTGGTCTGACATATAAGAGCCTCGAAATGCATCAGGAGGCCAAGGCCCAGTTTCTTGCATGTCTTGAGCAACAGCAGCCGGTGCAGGAGGCATATGTCGAGCTTGCAGAGACGCTGTATATTCTGGGTGAACTTGACGCTGCCGGAGAGTGGTTGAATAAGGCCGGGCAGGCGGGAGCAAGACCTGCTCAAATCCAGTTTCTAAGCGGTCTACTCCTTTCGAAAGAAGGCAGATATGATGAGTCCCTGGACGCCTTCAGCAGGGCAAAGGGGCTCGACGCCTCATTAGTCAGGTCTGCTGATTTTCAAAGCGCCCTGGTATTGATCAGGATGCGCAGGTATGAAGATGCAAGAAAAGGGCTACAGGCGATTGCTGCCATGGACCCGACATCTGATTTCGCCTCGTTTGCATTGGAATATGATAAGGCGCTGGCCAAGACCATTGAAGACTCCAGGAAATGGATTATCACTGCCGGGCTGTCGTATCAATATGATGACAATGTACTGCTGAAGCCTTCTGGGGATATCCCCGGTATTGATATCACGGGTGAGGCAGACAGCAGCATTGTCGCTGCACTGGGCATTGTTTCTCCTTCACTTGAGTCCGGCAGGTGGTCTGTCAATGGCAGGTATAATTTCTACAGCAAGACCCATTTTTCACTGAATAGCCACGATCTTATAACAAATACAGTATCGTTGAACCCTCTATATTCCATGAATAAAGCCACAGTCTCATTTCCTCTGTCATACAGCCATATTTGGCTTGATCAGAAACAGTATATGGGGCTATTTTCTTTCAGGCCTTCTCTGCAGGCGCTTGTTTCCCCCGGCAATATCATCCAGATGTCGGCAGGTTATTCAAGACATGACATGGTGAAGCCCCCGGTGGACCCTGATGAAGACCGCGATGCCGATATTTATACCGCCTCTGCAGGCTACATTCGGCCCTTTAATCAGGGCAGTTATGTATTCAATATGATTTATGAATTCAGCAGACAGAAGACGAGCGGCAAAAACTGGGAAAACAGAGGACACAGGTTTACCGCCGGACTGCTTTCGCCTTTTTTCAGAAGCGACCTGAAGCTCATACTCTCGGGTGATATATTCCTGCAGGACTATGACAATGTTAACACTATTTTTGACATAAAGAGACAGGACCGTCTGTACACAGGTACTGCGAACCTCAGGTGGGAGGCAGGCAAGAGATTCACAATGAACTTTCAATATTCTCATACCACTGCCGATTCAAACATATTTGTTTATGATTACAGTCGCAATATCGTTACTCTGGGGATGGAACTGCGTTTTTAAGGAGACAAGATGAAAAGAGGCTCAATTTTTCCTTCAATCGTATTTTGGGTGGCTGTCGCGCTATTTTCTTCAGGGCTGTTTCTGCCTTCTTATGCAGTGGCTGCGGTCGTAGGCAAATTTACGCTTGTGGAGGGCAGAGTCGAGATGCTCAAGGGCGGCAGCCTGCCTGCAATCCCTGCAAGGCTTGATCTTGCGGTCGAAGAAAAGGACATAATCAGGACAAAGAGCGCCTCGCGGGCAGAGATAACCATGAATGACAATTCTGTCTTTCGTCTGGCTCAGAGGTCCAGGATTGATATCAGTGAATACAGCGCGGATGACCCTGCCAAAAAGGGTGTTATCAAACTTGGCCGCGGCAGGATAGAGGCGATTGTTGACAAGAAGACCGTCGGTCGGATCACAACCGGCGCAAGGGAAAACACCTTTGAGATACATACCCCAAATGCTGTGGCAGGGGTGAGGGGCACGCACTTTTTTGTCTCATTTGTCCAGAATCTCAGCACTGCGCTCGTAAAAGACGGCACTGTATTTATCTATAATATTGCCTCGCCTGACAATGAACTCCCGATCCCGCCCGGCTTTATATCTTCTGTCCTGGGGGGCAACAATCCTTCCCGGCCAAGGCCTGCGACAGAGGCTGAGACCCGGATGTTTGAGCGGATATTCATGGGCATCCCCGGAGAAGATAATGACCTGGGCGCAGGAGACCGATCAGCGCTTCCCCCGGCCGGCCCGATTGGCGATGCCGGCATTGCCAACACCGGCGCTCCTGGCCCAAATGATGTCGTGATCATTGTCCCCATAGCCGAGGTCGGGCGTGTTGATCTTTCCGGCTCAATTTATACAGGTGATTATGTGACTGTCTTTATGAATGATGTTGTATTCTTTGCGCCTTCAACAGGGCAGAAACCCGGATTGTGGCTGACCAACAGCATTGACGGGGCTTATGATTTCAGTACCGGAGACGGACTTGACCCTGCATCCATTACCGGTCCGGAGAACGTTATAACGCTCAGCGACGGTGATACAATAGAGGCGGATTTCCAGTTTACAACCTGGGATGCAGCAAGCGGCAGATGGACAGCGACCGTAAATAACGGGGCAGGCACCTTAAGCGGCGGCACATATACGGGTCCGGTCAGTTTCAAGGGGGATGCGTCAGGCACGGTCACCGGGACTGCATCAGGCACCTTCTCCGGCACGGGCTCTGGTACGGTTCGGTAGGAATGGAGGAATATATGAAGAAGTTATTGATTATGGTTGTTTTATCCATGATGTTGTTTGGCGCTTCAGTGGCCTGTGCCGATACCACGCTCGGAGGTGAGCCGGTCGAGGGCAATCTTTGGATAACTGTATATGACGACGGCCGGATAGGCGTATGGCGTCATGTGGACGGGTTTTGGCAAAATCAGATATTTAGCGGATCGAGCAAGGGATCACGACTGCAGTTTTTGATCGAACCTTCGAATGCAGCATACGGTTATTCATTGGGCTATTTTGGAGGGAATACCGTATCTCTCGTAAGCAACACACTTGTTAACAGCAGCCATATCAGGGCCATCTGGACTGCAGGCGGCGTTATGCAGATCACCTTTGATTTGATATACCAGCCTGGCGATGAATTCTACTCGCTCCAGTGGCGGCTCGAAAACATCGGCAGCAGCAGCCTGACTGACATACGTTTTTTCCATGGGCAGGACACCTACTTTGCCGGAAGCGATCTTGGAGCGGGTTTCTGGGATGGCCCCAACAATACCATAGGCGTGCAGAGGACCATAGGCGGACAACTGAGGCGCATGTCGCTGCAGTCGGTCAGCGCCCCCTTTGGATTCGATAGCCTGCATTATGGTTATGTACGGTCTAATGTGAGCAATGGCGCTCTTTCCAATACGATAGATCCACGTGAGTCTACTGACAACGGCTATGCACTTGAATGGAGAAATCCATTGATTATGCCCGGACAGGTCTGGACCATCACCGCATATGAGAAATTTGCGGACGTGGCGATCGGCAAGGTCGCTGTAACTGCCCCCATCCTGACAGACTGCCCTGCAGGCGGGTATTGCGACCTTACCTATACCGTGCAGAACAGGACTGCAGCGGCTGTGGATGTCACACTTGAGGCGGATATCAATAACCCGGACTGGGATGCTGTAATACAGTCGCCTGCATCTCCTGAGGTTACAATCCCGGGGTCAGGCTCACAGCAGGTCGTAGTCAGGGTAAGTGTTCCGGCCAATGCTCTGGATGGCGATGTTGCCCATGCAACATTGTATGCGGACGACGGGCAGGTCATCGCAAGTGATACGGCAACCGTGCGTGCGACTGTTTCAGGAGACGAAGCGACGGTTGATCTTGCAGGACTGAGCCAGACCTATGACGGCGCACCGAAGGCCGCCACTGCATCTACTACACCTCCGGGACTGAATGTAGACATTACGTACAACGGTTCTGCAACAAGGCCGGTAAATGCCGGCAGCTATGATGTTGTCGCAACTGTCAATGATCCGAATTATCAGGGCAGCGCATCAGGCAGAATGGTCATATCCCCCCGTGCCTTGATTGTGACGGCAGATCCTAAGACGAAACTATACGGAGCTGCGGACCCGGCCCTTACCTACCAGGTCACAGGAGGCAGTCTTGCAGGGGGCGATTCCTTTAGCGGTGCATTGACTCGCGCAGCAGGGGAGGCATCAGGGACATATGCCATAATGCGCGGCAGCCTGACAGCCGGGCCAAACTACAATCTGTCCTTTATAGGGTCTGCCTTGCAGATCAGGAATACCTTTATGCTGACAAAGTCCGGCAATGGTTCTGTCACCAGTTCACCGGCCGGGCTCACCTGTGGCACGTCTTCGACTTCCTGTTCTGCCGATTTTCCGTCAAATTCTACAGTAAAGATTTATATGAAACCTGCTGCCAGGTCGAAAGTAAGGAGTGTTGCGGTAAACGGCGTAAACCTTGGGGCTGTCACGACTGTAACTCTCAGGAACCTCAAGAAGGCGCCGGTCATAGCTGTTGTATTCAGCCCTTAGCATATTTCTGGACCGATCCTAAAATATCCGGCTGCGCAGTTGCTGCCACGGCAGAACTGCGCAGGGAGCCTAATGTCAAGGGTGTAACTCTGACGCTTCTATGGCAGGAGCATCTCAAGGAGCGCCTTCTGCGTATGAAGGCGGTTTTCTGCCTGATCAAAGACAGCGCTCTGGGGGCCGTCCATCACTTCATCTGTTATCTCCTCGCCGCGGTGGGCAGGCAGGCAGTGAAGCACAACGGCATCCTTCTTTGCACAGGACAGCATCCTTGCATTGATCTGATATTCCCTGAATTTTGACTTCTTGTGTTCTGCATCTTTTTCCTGGCCCATGCTGATCCATACATCTGTATAGACGGCATCTGCCATTCCTGCCGCCTCTCTGGGGTCTCTCAGCACCACGATCTCGCTTTTTGCAAGTGACCGTGAATTTTCGAGTATCTCGTTATGCGGCTCAAACCCCTCAGGGCATGCAATGGTCAGATGAAATCCGAGGATCGCTGCTGCCTCGATCAGGGAATTGCATACGTTGTTGCCGTCGCCTATAAAGGCGACCTTAAGTCCTTCGAGCCTGCCCTTCCTTTCAAAAAGCGTCATGGCGTCAGCCAGGGCCTGGCAGGGGTGGTGTATGTCGCTCAGCCCGTTTATAACCGGTATTGTGCTATGCGCTGCAAGAGTCAGGATCGCTGCATGTGAAGACGTCCTCATCATGAAGGCATTTAGGTACCGTGATATTGTCCTGCCGGTATCAGCAACAGTCTCGCCCCTGCCGAGCTGGAGATCTGCAGGCGTCATGGTGATGGCATTGCCGCCCAACTGATAGATGCCTGCCTCAAAGGAGAGCCTTGTGCGGGTTGAAGGCTTCTCAAAGAAGAGGCCGATATTTTTGCCGATAAGCGGACAGGCGCTTGCGTCTTTGCCGGCCTTCAGGGCGATTGCCCGGTCAAGCAGGGCCTCTATTTCAGACTTCGTCATATCCGATAGTTTCAAGAAATCTTTTTTCATGATTCTCCCTCAGGAAAGCGTGTCAAATAACTGTTCGAGAATATCAGCAAGGTGATCAATATCTTTTTCGGTCACAATGAGCGGAGGCATGAACCGCAGCACATTGCCTGCAGTGCAGTTAATAAGCACGCCCCTGTCAAGAGCCTCCTTAACAACCGGCGCGCAGTCCCGAAACAGTTCCATGCCGATCAGCAGCCCCATACCCCGCACCTCTGCGATCTTCTCAGGGAAATCCTTCTTCAGGTCCTCAAGTTTATTCCTGAAATATATCCCCATTCTACGGCACTGATCCAGAATAAAGCCGTCCTCAAGCAGCACATCCAAGGTGGCTATAGCTGCAGCGCATGAAAGAGGATTGCCGCCAAAAGTCGAGCCGTGTGATCCGGGCTGAAAAGCAGCAGCAACCTTGTCAGTCGCAAGCATTGCGCCTATCGCCACCCCTCCGCCCAGGCCCTTGGCAAGGGTCATTATATCGGGCGTTATTCCGAAGTTTTCGTATCCGAAGAGCTTTCCTGTCCTTCCTATTCCGGTCTGGACTTCGTCAAGGACAAGGAGTATATTGACCTCGTCGCAGAGTTTTCTTACCTGTTCGAAATAATCGGCATCAGGAATCCGGACGCCGCTTTCTCCCTGGATCGGTTCGAGCATTACAGCACAGGTCTGATCTGTTATCGCCCTTCTCAGATCCTCTATATCATTGAATGCAACATGCTTTATGCCCGGCAGAAGAGGGGCAAAGCCGACCTTGATCCTGTCCTGGCCCGTGGCAGTCAGAGTGGCCATGGTCCTGCCATGAAATGAGTGATGGGCCGTGATGATCTCAAACTTGTTCTGTCCCAGGTGTTCCCTGAAATATCTCCGGCTGAGTTTGATGGCCGCCTCATTAGCCTCAGCCCCAGAGTTGCAGAAAAAGACCTTATCTGCAAAGGAATGTTCAA
>CAYUNK010000087.1:0-8754 GCA_964446125.1 uncultured Nitrospiraceae bacterium
TCACGATTTATGCCCTGACCCGGTTGAGCGCCGATGCACTGGCAGAAACAGGCTGCCCGGGTGAAAGTATGCGCATCGGACTTCCAACAACCTTTTTTGTCCGGCATGAGCTGCATGTCACGGCTGTGCTTCAGACAATCCATAGGGATATCTCTGTGGCCCACGGCATTTACAGCTTTACTGACTCAAGCGTACTTAAGCAACTTCGCAGAAAAGGAGACCGGACCCCTTTGCCTGATCTCAGCGTAAGTCCTCAGATAGGACCGGAAAGCTTCGATATGAACATCGAGGTTGACCTTGGCACAGTCCTGATTTCTAGAATGGTCCGCCGAATCGCTGAGCAGGCCCCAAAGAGGCTGCTTTTGATTATGTGCAATAACGAAACACGGATTAAAAACCTTCGGGAAGCCTGTGCACGAACCAGCTTCCAAGGGCAGGGCAATGTCGTCTTCGGCCTTCTGGATGATTTCTACAGGCATGGCCTGCAGACGCAACTCATTATGATTTCAGGAGAAAATGCCAGACTGAGGGTTAAAGATGACTGACTGCGACACCGTGTCGCAAGTCGACTCAGGGGGGGTGACATTTCCGCCACTGGCGGAAATGTTACCCCCCCCTCTAAGAAAGCCATGAGCAGCTTTTTCCGGAGGTTGGCTCCGTAATATTAGGTAAACAATGGAAAAAACAGGAGGAATGAAGATGAGAAAGCCTTATTGTGACACACTGGTGGCTGTCGAGAAATCGAAGGCGGATATACGAAAACTGCTTCAAAAGTATAATGCAGCGAATGTACAGCTTGCCTGGGAGCAGAAGACCCTGTCCCTCCGGTTCAGTCTTAAGATCAGGGACGAACAGCATCTGCTCTCCTTCAGGGTTCCGACAGATGCGACTCTTAGAAGCAGAAAGAAACGTAACAGGAACGAGCAAAGCTCCTGGCGGGCTTTGTACTGGACCGCTAAAAGTCTTGTTGAGGCGATACACTTCAAAATATCGGTATCCGATGAGGTGCAAGAGGCTACCCAGGAGTCTCAGGGACCAACTTAGGCTGTAAACTGCTTGTTCCCAGAGGAGAGCAGGGATTGGAAGCTATTAAGGGGGTATCATTTTGGCCAAGTGGCCAAAATGTCACCCCCCCTCAACATAAGTTTCATAGGCAATCCCCCAATATTCCATTTTTTGAGGGCAGCCCCTTGACAAGCGGGCGATTAACTCCATTAACAATAATATGAAGAGAAGGCGGATAGAAATCATATATTACAGTACGGTTGCATGCATAATGGTCTTTCTTCTTGTGGCCATAATCGGCATCTATGGGTCTTTAGCCGGGCTCAGGGGACCTCTCTGGAGGATAAGCGAGATCTGCGGATATATCGGCATCAGTCTACTGATAGCAGTCGTTGTTTTATATTCTGCAACAACGAAAGGAACGAGGTATGACGGCGATTCTTCGGATATTGTGGTCAACCCTGTTTATAAGGACTATGATATCAATGTGTTTCATCAAAAGTAGTATGCATTCCCGGTGGACAGAGGGGTCAATTTTGGCCATATGGCCGAAATTGACCCCCTGCCTGCTCTCGTTTCCCGAATGGGGGTGGGGTGCAAAACCCGCCACATGGCTGGAATTTCACCCCCGTATGACGATCCTATACTGGGAGGAGGGGTAAAGAAACCGCCATGTGGCGGAAATTATACCCCCTTCATGGTTCAATGATCTCAGCAACGTGTTTTGAAGGGTTCCTAAGGCGATACAGCAGATCCCCCACTTCCGCAGTTTCAGGAGCGGTCTGGAGCATATCGAGTGGTGTTCGACTGTCGAGGCCGGGCTGTATCTTGTTCAGCCATTCGAGCGCGGTCTCCTTGTCCTTAAAAACATTTACTGCAAGTGCAATGATCCTGGCTATGCGGTATAGCCTGTCGCTCTGAACAGTCGAAAGTCGCTCTCCTGTTGATATGGTTGTTTTTTGTCTTTTAAGTAATTTTGACCCTGATCGAACCGACAGCGAAGGTTGAGGAAGGTGACATTGTCCTTTTCCTGTCGGAGGACAGAAAATGTCTCGGCAGAGTTTATTACCCATACGATAATCTGCTGCTTCAGCCTTTGGATCTGAATCTGCCGCCCATCATGCTAAGAAAAAAGGAAATAACCAGGCGGACTGTCAGAATACTTAGGGTTAGCGGAATCAAGAAATAATTGCCGATAGAGGAGGGGTGCAATTTGGGCCACATGTCCAAAATTGCACCCCTTTTGTTTACTCCTGCCATTCCGGATGGGGGTGAAAAAATGGCCATTTGTCCAAAATTGCACCCCCCCTTGTTTACTTCTTGTATTCCAGCCAGGGGTGAAAAAACCGACAGTTGTCGTATTTTTCACCCCCTTATGTCGATCTGGTCCAGGAAGGGGGTAAAGAAATGGCCATGTGGCCAAAACTTTACCCCTCCCTTGGAATATCCGGGGAAGATGCATTGAAATTTAGCATGGTGTTGTCCCCCACTCAGTTGTTAGCTTGACTTTTGTTTCACCATATATTAATATTTCACCACACGGTGAAAACTAAGCTATCAATGAAAAAATATTCAGAAAAAGAACTGCTCTTAAATGCCTTTCAGAGTTTCTACGCGATCCTTTCAAAAGTCCCCTTTGTATCACTCGATGCAGAAGCCGGCACAAAGCCCGGAGAAGACTCCACTGTCAGGGCATCTGTAAAGGGTAGACCCGTCAAATTCATCCTGGAGGCAAAAGCACAGGGGGAACCGCGCATTATACGAATGGCGATCAATCAACTTCAGGATTACCTTAAGAGCGCTAAAGACGCCTATGGTATCCTGGCTGCACCTTATCTGACCGATGCAGGCCGGCAGATATGCAAAGAGGCTGGTGTCGGTTGCATTGATCTTGCAGGAAATGCCCTTATCTCAATCGGGAATATTTATATAGATATAGGCGGGATACCTAATCCTTACCCTTCTTACCGTATTTCCAGGTCTGTATTTTCTCCCAAATCAAGCAGGGTGTTACGAGTTCTCATGGCAGATCCTGCAAAGAGATGGTATGTCGAAGAGTTATCACGTGAGGCAGGTATCAGTATTGGTCTGACCTCAAGGGTAAAGCAATACCTGTTGGCTATGGAATGGATCAGGGAAGAAAAAAAGAGTTTTTATATTGTAAAACCTGATGAAGTGCTCAGCCAATGGGTCATCAATTATTCTTACAGAAAGAACCAGGTCTTCTCTTATTACTCAAGCCACTCTGAAGATGAACTTGAGGCGGCACTCAGAAATGAATGCGAAAAAAGAAAGTATCGCTACGGTCTCACCCTCTTATCCGGCGCCCTTAAAGTTGCGCCATTTGTGAGGTCCGTGAGGCTTTTCTCTTATGTCGACGGCAACATCGAAGACATTGCCGCGGCCCTCCAGCTAAAGAAAGTGGATAGCGGACCGAACGTTACGCTGCTTCAGCCTTATGACGAAGGCATTTTCTACGGACTCCAAAATATACAGGGAACAAATGTAGTTTCGGATATCCAGCTCTATCTCGATTTGAAAGGCTATAAAGGCCGTGGTGAGGAAGCAGCACAGGCAATATTTGATCAGAGGATAAAGTCGTTGCAGGCAAATAAAGATCAAGCGCTGTATGGGAGAAAGGATCAATGAAGAAGTCTGTTGCCGGTCATAAGCATATCTTCATAAGCAGCGTTCAGAAAGAATTTCAGCAGGAAAGGCGGGCATTGAAGGAGTTCGTTCAGGGCGATGCACTGCTAAGGCGCTATTTCGGTGTATTCCTGTTTGAAGACCTTCCGGCCTCCGATCGAAAGGCAGACGACGTGTATCTTGAGGAAGTCGAACATTGTGACGTTTATGTCGGCCTCCTGGGAAACGAGTATGGATCAGAGGATGCCAAAGGTAATTCTCCTACAGAGCGCGAGTTTAACCTTGCTTCTTCCAAAGGCAAGCCTCGCCTGATTTTCGTCAAAGGAATGGATGATAAATCACGTCATCCCAAAATGCTCAGGCTGATCCGTAAGGCCGGTCAGCAGGTCATTCGAAAAAGATTTGCCAGCATCGATGAGCTAACCGAGGCTCTTTATTCGAGTCTTGTGGATTATCTCGAAGTGTGCGGCATCATTCAGGCTCGCCACATTGAAGATAGACCATGCCCGGATGCTGCCCTCAGTGATTTGGACTCTCATGCGGTAGAGAATTTTGTACGTCTGGCGAGACTTGAGCGCCAGTTTCCGTTACCCCTCAAGACTCCTGTGGCTGATGTGCTTGCTCATCTGCATCTTTTCTGTGGCGATAATCTGACCAACGCCGCAATACTCCTTTTTGGCAGGGACCCTCAGCGATTCTTCCCTGCCTCCGAGGTGCGCTGCATGCACTTTCATGGCACTGAGATACAGCGTCCTGTGCCGTTTTATCGCATCTTCAAGGGCACGCTCTTTGAGCAAGTGGACATGGCGGCGGACTTCGTCATGTCAAAGCTCAATCGAGGTGTCGGAACGAGGGCCGAGAGCACGCAGGCCCCTGTTCGTTATGAAATACCGCCTGACGTGATCCGTGAGGCTATCGTCAACGCAATTGCTCACCGCGACTATGCATCGGCAGGCGCCGTACAGGTCTCTGTCTTTGCCGACCGCGTGGAAGTATGGAACCCCGGCACGCTTACACCTCCGCTTACTCCTGAAAGTTTACGCCAGCCACACGGCTCTATAGCCCGCAACCCTCGGATTTGCGAAGTCCTCTTTCTCGCGCGCTATATCGAGAAATATGGAACCGGCACTCTTATGATGATCCGGGAGAGTATTGCACATGCCCTGCCTGAGCCTGACTTTATCCAACGAGGAGGGGAGTTTACGAGCACGGTCTGGCGGGATTGGCTGACGCCTGTGGCGCTGGCCGGATTTGAATTGAATGAGCGGCAGATGAAAGCCATTAACTACTTGAAAATGCATAGCAAAATAACGAACTCACAGTATCAGGACGAGTTTTCTGTTGCAAAAAGGACTGCCTCTCGCGATCTGGACGAAATGATTACCAAAGGAATTATCAAGAAGGTTGGGACAACGGGGGTAGGCGTATACTATCGGTTGACTAAAGGGGCCATAAAGGGGCCAAAGGGGCCACGAGTATGAAAGGGGCCATAAAGGGGCCAAAGGGGCCACGAATTGCATCACTTACGTTTCATACGTCTGATGGAGTTTGGCAAACCGGACATAAACTGGACAAACAGGACATGAAACGGCTCATAAATGGCTCAAATGGCTTAGCAGAAATCCGGAATTCAATTGCGAATCGTGTCATAAATGTGCCAATCATGCCAGGGAATGACTCAAGAATGACTCTTATGACTCATATGAAACCCGTCATGAACCCGTCACGAAAGGGTCGACAACAAAGAGGCGAAAAGGGGCGGACCACAAAGGAGACAATGGGGACATTTCTTTATAGCGCCATGAATGCGCCACTAAATGGCTCTATGAAATCCGAAATGAACAGGGATACGGAAGGGACACATGGGGGAGAGTTGGACTGCAAATTTCCTCATGGGAAGAATGAGAACAATGATGTTAGAATTATGCAAATCTGAAGGGGCTGAGATGATGGGCAATGCATCAAGAACGGGGGACATGTCCATAAATTACGTTTTCTTGGTCACGTTATTCTGGTATGTGCATGACGTGGCATAAGAATACTGAGATTATAAAGCAATCAAACGAGGTATAGACTATATGGCTAAGCAGAAAAAAAACGGAAGCGGCGATACTACCGCAAATCTTGGCTTTGAGCAGAAGCTCTGGCAGGCTGCTGATGCGCTGCGAAACAATATGGATGCAGCGGAGTACAAGCATGTTGTTCTGGGGCTGATCTTCCTCAAATATATCTCTGATGCTTTTGAGGCGAAACATGCTGAGCTTGAGTCACAGAAAGCGCAAGGTGCGGATGCAGAAGATCCTGACGAGTATCGTGCAGTCAGCATCTTCTGGGTTCCAAAAGAAGCGCGATGGGCTCATCTCAAGGCAAGTGCGCCGCAGCCGACAATTGGCAAGATGGTTGATGATGCAATGACTGCGATAGAGCGTGATAATCCAACGCTCAAGGGCGTATTACCCAAGGACTTTGGCAGGCCAGGGCTCGACAAGCAGCGCTTAGGCCAGATCATCAATCTGGTCAGTGACATCGCTCTCGGCAGTGCCGCAGACCGTGCAAAAGACACGTTGGGTCGTGTGTACGAATATTTTCTTGCCCGTTTCGCGAGTGCCGAAGGCAAGAGCGGAGGGCAATTCTATACGCCTTCACGTGTTGTGCGCGTGCTGGTCGAAATGCTTGCGCCTTACAAAGGCCGCGTTTATGACCCCTGCTGCGGATCAGGCGGTATGTTCGTATCCAGCGAAAAGTTTATCGCAGCTCACAGCGGAAAACTCGGAGACATATCTATTTACGGCCAGGAGTCGAACTACACAACATGGCGGCTCGCGAAGATGAATCTTGCCATTCGCGGCATCGATGCTCAGATTGGCCATGGTGATACTTTTCATAATGATGCGCATCCTGACCTCAAAGCGGATTATGTGCTGGCTAATCCGCCATTCAACGACAGCGACTGGCGCGGAGAGTTGTTAAAGGATGACAAACGCTGGGTATATGGAGTGCCGCCTGCTGCAAACGCTAACTACGCTTGGGTGCAGCACTTCATCTATCATCTTGCACCTACCGGGCTCGCAGGCTTTGTCCTTGCGAACGGATCGATGTCTTCCAATCAATCGGGCGAAGGTGAAATACGCAGGGCAATCATTGAGGCTGATCTTGTTGACTGCATGGTAGCTCTGCCAGGACAGCTCTTCTATTCGACGCAGATACCTGTTTGTCTTTGGTTCATTGCACGAAATAAGAAGAACGGGCGTTTCCGTGACCGTCGGGGTGAGACGCTTTTCCTTGATGCCCGCAAGATGGGCACTCTGGTAGACCGTGTGCACCGCGAACTGACTGATGAAGATGTAGCTAAAATCGCCGGCACGTATCATGCCTGGCGCGGAGACAAAGACGCGGGCGAATATGTTGATGTTCCGGGTTTCTGTAAAGCCGCAAAGATCGACGACATCCGTAAACATGGCTATGTGCTCACCCCCGGCCGCTACGTAGGCGCAGAAGCAGCGGAAGATGACGGAGAACCGTTTGAAGCTAAAATGAAACGACTTACTACAACTCTGCGCGAACAGCAGAAAGAAGCTGCGAAGCTGGATACTGCTATCGCCGCAAATCTTAAGGAGCTTGGGTATGAACTGGAGGCGATAAGATGAATGTAAACACAGACCACCTCAACCGTTGCATGCGCACACTGGAGAGTTCCCTCCGGTTCTATGCTGAAGCAGGGGAGGATGAAATTTCTCAGGAAGTATACCGAAATGCTGTTGTAAAGAGCTTCGAGCTATGCCTTGAAATCAGCGGCAAGCTACTCCGGCGAAGCCTGAAGGAATTTGGTTATAGCCATAAAACAGTGGATGATTGGGTTTTCAAGGACGTGCTGCGCTATGCGGCCAAACATGGGTTGATGGATGCCGAGGCTCTGCCACGCTGGTTTGCTTACCGCGACAACCGCAACGATACAGCCCATGATTATGGAGTTGGTTTTGCCAATGAGACCCTTGGTCTGGTTAATCAATTCATGAGTGATGTGAAGATCCTTGAGTCTGTTATCCGGAGCAAGTTCAGTGAGTCCTGAGACAATTCCCATCTTGTCTTCAGGTCATCTTGCGGCAGTGCAGGCTATCTTGCGGGAGCATGTCCCCGCAGCAGAGGTGTGGGCGTATGGCAGCCGCGTCAACGGCCGTGCCCATGCTGCAAGCGATCTTGATCTGGTTGTCCGAAATCCAAAAGACTTAAACCAAAAGCATGTGAATATAGACGAACTGAAAGAAGCCTTCAGCGAAAGCAACCTGCCTTTTATTGTGGATGTGCTCGACTGGGCGCGAATTCCGGAAAGCTTTCGCCTGCAGATAGAGAAGGGGCATGTCGTGATTCAGGAAGGGGAGAAGTGAGGGAGCTTCGATATGGGGAGTGACTGGCGGACAACGACCTACGGGGAATTTGCTAGTAATTTCGTCGAAGATCGCCTGCAGAATTTATGTGACCCAAAGATCGGGATTCAAACAGGGCCATTTGGAAGTCAACTTCACCAAGAAGATTACGTACCTGTAGGCACCCCTATAATTACTGTTGAACACCTTGGCGAGAACCGCATACTCCATGAAGGCCTGCCGCGTGTTTCTGATGCAGACCGGGATCGATTATCGCGGTATCTTCTCCGCTCAGGCGACATCGTATTCAGTCGTGTGGGCTCAGTTGATCGGCGTGCACTTGTAAGAAGCGAAGAAGATGGCTGGATGTTCTCTGGTCGTTGTTTACGTGTGCGTCCAAATCCAAAGAAAATTGACTCTGGTTATCTTTCATACTTCTTTGGGCTTCCCGCGTTCAAAGAGCACATTCGAGCAATAGCAGTCGGGGCAACTATGCCCTCGTTAAACACATCCCTGTTAAGCAATGTAATCGTTCCACACCCGAAAGATATTGCTGAACAACGTGCTATTGCCCATATCCTCGGCACGCTGGACGACAAGATAGAACTGAACCGACGGATGAATGAGACATTGGAGACAATGGCGCGGGCGCTGTTCAAATCGTGGTTTATTGATTTTGACCCGGTTAGACGAAACATGGCGAAGAAAGCGGGTCAAAATCAACCCTCACCCCGTCCCC
>CAYUNK010000088.1:0-8655 GCA_964446125.1 uncultured Nitrospiraceae bacterium
AAAGACAATAAAATCAGGCTTCCCCGGTCTTTTTCTCTGTCGTCTGCCCGGTGCGGCCACTACGTTCTGATCGTTATTCGGACGCTTCCGTCCTTTTCAGAAAGCTCGATTAATTCCAGATCCAATCTCTCTGAAAGATAGACAATATCAGCCTTTGCAGCAGAATCCGCTGCCAATATCTCGATCAGTTGACCTGGCTTCATGCTGTCTATTGCCCTCTTTGCCCTAAGCGCCGGCATAGGATTAATCAGGCCTGTCGTATCAAGGAAAATATCAGGTCTTGCAGGAATCATGTCCCTCTTCCTTCAGGAGCTTGTATTCTATGCTGTCAACTATGGCCTGATATGACGCCTCAATGATATTTTCAGAAACTCCAACCGTGCCCCAGCGGCTCTCCTTGTCTCCTGACTCTACCAAAACTCGCACGCGTGCAGTGGTGCCCTTGCCGGCCGCAAGCACACGCACCTTGTAGTCAAGAAGCCTGACATCCTTAAGCGCAGGATAGAATTTCTCGAGCGCCTTGCGGAGCGCATTATCAAGAGCATTGACCGGACCATTGCCCGTAGCAGCAGTATGCTCTATATGGCCGCTCACCCTGAGCATGATCGTGGCCTCGCTCAGGGGCTCCTCACCCTCTTTTCTCTTCTCTATGATGACCCTGAAGCCGATAAGGTCAAAGAATCGCCTGTGCAGGCCGAGAGTCTTTTTCATAAGAAGTTCAAAAGAGGCCTCTGCCCCTTCGAACTGAAATCCCTGGTTTTCAAGCCCCTTGAGCTGCGTAATAATATCCTGAAGCTGGGCTGATTCGCTTGTGAGACTGATGCCGCATTCTTCAGCCTTCCTCAGGATATTTGCCCTGCCTGCCAGATCAGAAATCAGAATTCGCTGCGAGTTGCCGACCAGTTCAGGTCTTATATGTTCGTACGTCTCAGGGTTCTTCTGTATGGCGCTCACATGCATGCCGGCCTTATGCGCAAACGCGCTGTCTCCAATATACGGCTGGCGTTTGAAATGCCTCAGATTGGCGATCTCGGTCACAAAACGGGATACATCCCGCAGCATCGCAAGCTGCCTGTCGCTGACACAGCGTCTTCCGAGCTTCACCTGCAGGTTCGGAATGATGGAGATGAGATTTGCATTTCCGCACCTTTCGCCAAGCCCGTTGATCGTGCCCTGTACCTGTGTTACGCCCTCTTCCACCGCAACTATCGTGTTTGCGACAGCGCAGTCGCTGTCATTATGTACATGTATGCCCAGAGGTACAGAGCAATTTTTCTTCATCTTTCTGACAATATCTCTTGTGAGCGTAGGCGTCATGCCGCCGTTCGTATCGCAAAGCACAAGACAGTCAGCGCCGGCATCCTGCGCAGCCAAAAGGCATTTGATGGCATACTCCGGGTTATGCCTGTATCCGTCAAAGAAATGCTCTGCGTCAAACATAATTTTTTCCGCATGTTTTTTCAGAAAGGCCACAGAATCGAAAATAATATCGAGGTTCTCTTTGAGAGGAACCTTTAATGCCTCTTTGACATGAAAGTCCCAGGTCTTGCCGAAGATGGTTATGATTGGAGTCTCTGCAGCCACAAGCGCCCTGAGCGTCTCATCCCTTGAGGCCTTCTTCTTTGGCCTGTGCGTGCTGCCGAAGGCTACCAGTCTTGCGTTGGCAAGCTTCAGCTTAGCAGCCTTTTTGAAATAATCCATATCGCGGGGGTTCGATCCAGGGTACCCGCCCTCTATGTAATGAACTCCGAGATCATCAAGCTTCTCTGTTATCCTGAGCTTGTCCTCAAGAGAAAAAGAGACATCCTCAGACTGTGCGCCGTCTCTCAATGTGGTGTCATAAATCTCTATCTTTTTCATAATCTCATGTTCCTCTTTCTTTGGCGACATCGTGTCAGGCAGAGGCAGTAATGAGGCTTATACCGCCAGTTCAAAGGCCTCGTGAAGCACCCTGACAGCAAGTTCGGTATATTTGAGTTCTATGACGCAGGAAACCTTGATCTCGGACGTGCTGATCATCGCAATATTGATATTATTGGCGGCAAGGGTCTGAAACATCTTTGAGGCCACGCCTGAGTGAGTCCTCATTCCGACGCCGATAACAGAGATCTTGCTTATGTCCTCCCTCTTGTCAACGCGTTCTGCCCCCAGATCCTTTGCAATCGCCTCTGAAACCTCAAGGGCCTTGCGCGTGTCGGTCTTCGGCACTGTAAAGGAAATATCCGCAAACTTGCCGTCACTGCTGACGTTCTGCACGATCATGTCTACAACAATATTAGAGGCTGCGATCGCCTCAAACAGTCTCGCCGCAATGCCCGGCCTGTCAGGCACATTGACGATCGTTATCTTTGCCTGATTCTTGTCATATGCTATGCCTGAGACAAATACATTCTCCATATCTCCATCCTCCTCAACAACCAGTGTTCCCGGATTATCATTAAAGCTGGACCTCACAACAACAGGCACCCTGTATTTCATCGCAAACTCAACCGAGCGCGTCTGGAGCACCTTTGCGCCGAGGCTCGCAAGCTCAAGCATCTCTTCATAGGATATCTTCTCAAGCTTCCGCGCCTCAGGCACGATGCTGGGGTCAGTAGTATAGACACCGTCCACATCCGTATATATCTCGCACAGGTCGGCCTGGATGGCAGACGCTATCGCAACGGCAGAAAGATCAGACCCACCCCTGCCGAGGGTCGTTACATCCTCTGTCGGCGTAATACCCTGAAACCCGGCTATCACCACAACAAAACCCTCATCAAGCGCCTTCCTGATCCGGTCTCCGTTTATGCTCTCGATCTTCGCCTTTGTATGCACTGTGTCGGTTACTATGCCTGCCTGCCTGCCTGTAAAGGACTTTGCCTTATGGCCTAAAGAGTCAACCGCCATAGCGGTAAGCGCGCTTGTGACCCGCTCGCCTGAAGAAAGGAGCATATCCATTTCACGCTCTGCAGGCATTGCTGATATCTGGTTTGCCAGACCGATAAGCTTGTCTGTCTCCCCTGACATTGCAGAGACAACTACAACCACCTGGTTGCCTTCTTTAACGGTCTTTGAAACACGTCCGGCAACATTCATGATCCTCTCTATGCTGCCTACTGAGGTGCCGCCATATTTCTGTACTATCAGTGCCAATTCATCCTCCTGACAAGAAGAACCTTGCATATTTTCCGGCCATTAATGCTGCTTACCGGTTGATCCCATGGCGTCATAAATGACTTTTGATAATACCGTTAGGCAATTATATGTGTCAAATCCCTGTATTTCAAAAATAGGGGCTTGACGCACGATTAATAGGCTTCTTGTTGTTTTCTGAGGCTCGCTGTAAAATAGAGTCTGCTATCCTATTTATTTCGCAAAGGGGCAATGTATGACAGAGACCATGAAGCCATCGCTCACTTACACAATCATCTGCGACGATATCAGGCAGGAGCAGGGGGGCAAGATAAGCCTCATGGGCCTCTTTGAGAATATCTATGCCATGAACTTCCCGGTGCTGCATCCGAGACTTGCACTGCTTTCAGAGTGGTCTGACGGCAGGGGCGAATTCGAGATCACTACACGCATTATATCGCCTGACCGGAAGACCACGCTCAGGGAGACGGTCTCGAGGCTCACGATGAGCGATACGCAGCACAGGCACAGGGATATATCCGTACATCTGAATATCGAGATTCCCTCGCCCGGCAGATACTGGATAGAACACTATCTTGACAAAGAACTTGTCAGTTCAATGCCCCTTGCCGTGATACAGGTCAGGGAAAAGGCATTCCATTAGAGGCTGCCAGGGTGTTTCAATTTGAAAGCCACATGAAGTACAATACTGATCGTCTTGCAGATTCCGGAGAGGTGGCTGAGCGGTTGAAGGCGGCGGTCTCGAAAATCGTTATGGGGGCAACTCCATCGGGGGTTCGAATCCCCCCCTCTCCGCCAGTCTATGTATCATAATCCTGCAGGAACAGACAGATCCTCACCCTGTATCAGGTATTTTCCTTTCTGTATTTCTCCAGTTCCTGCATAGCCTTATCCTCACACTCCGGACACATTCCGTGGCTGAATAAAGTATCGGTATGCCGGGTAATATAAGAGGCGACCTCCTCCCAGTATCCCTCATTGTCCTTTATCTTCTTGCAGGAAGCACAGATCGGCAGCATACTGCTTAACTTCTTCACGCTGGCAAGGGCTTTCTGAAGATCATCAATAAGCCTCTCCTTCTCTTTCTCCGCATGGAAAAAGAACTGGAATCTATTTTTCACCGACACGTAGACCTGATCAGTCGCCGAGGGGTTGAGATGAGCAGAAACCATATACGCAGGAAGGCAATCATAGATTCTTCGGAAACAGTATATGCAGCGTGATCAGGGATATCTGCTCGATATTCTTGAGTCCGCAAAGCTTGCAGTTCAATATTATATTCCTGAAGCAGCGCTTTCAAATATTTTTCAGCGCATTGCTGCGCATGAAAACATGCAGCATCGTAGTTGGGCGATTTTCGTGCTCGAAGCTCCCGCCGGGTTGTTGCAAAATCCCCCTCAGCCTTTATGACCCATTCACGGGTGAGCGGCTTCATAAAGCACTTTCCCCCTCTTCAGAATATTGTTGAGAAAAAAATCATTCTGGGCAAGGCGAATACGTACCTGAGCAGGTGTTCGCACTATCAGATCGAGCGGGACGGAAGGGTTTATTGTCATAACGATATCAAGAGCTTTATAAACACTCCGGCCCTTAAAAGGAATTACAACCAATAAATCAACATCAGAATCACTGCACGGAGTGCCATATGCATAAGAGCCGAAAAGGATGATCTTTTCAGGCTTGAATCGCTTTGCTATTGCATCAGCAATGCGTGCAATTTCCTTTCGTATAGACCTCTGGTTAAGAGCTGTAGCCATCGTAGTCCTGATTATATCAAATTCGGTAATCATAATCGGCAGGAAATCTGCTTCAGATACCAGGCAAGGTCAGAAATGAGAAATATTTAATTGGCTTATGCCGGCTGCTTCATACATAATAACGCGATGAATACAACGGTCTCTGTGATCATCCCGAACCATAATGGCAGCGCCTTTGCCGAGACCTGCCTTAAGGCGCTCTTTGACGCAGAAGCCCGGCCCTTTGAGGTTATTGTTGTGGATGACTGCTCTACAGACAATTCCGCTGATATCATCTCACGCTATCCCTGCAGTTTGATCCGGCTCGAAAAACATGGAGGCGCTTCAAAGGCCCGCAATACAGGCGCAAAAAACAGTCGCGGCAGCATGCTCCTGTTCATTGATATGGACTGCGTTGTTCAGAAAGATACAGTCCTTCATGCAGTTAATGCGTATGAAAAAAACAGGGACTGCGTCACAGGCGGCAGCTACACGCCCATCGCCTATGACGACACCTTCTTCAGCACCTTTCAGTCAATCTTTATCAATTATTCCGAGTTCAGGAATCCTGAACCTGACTACATTGCAAGCCATGCAATGGTGATCGGCAGGGATCTCTTCGAAAAGAGCAGCGGCTTTCCTGAAGACTTTGGGCCGATCATAGAGGATGTAGAATTCAGCCACAGGCTGAGGCGTGCCGGGGTGCGGCTGATTACGGACAGATCCATACTCGTGCAGCATATCTTCAATTATGACCTGATGAAATCCCTCAAAAATGCCTTCAGGAAATCGAAATACTGGACCGCCTACTCCATAGGCAACAGGGATCTGACGGCCGACTCCGGGACAGCATCACTCCAGCTGAAACTTACAGTGGCCTGCTCATGCCTTGCATGGCTGTTATTTGTCTGTTTTGTTCTGACCTCCCGCAGCTTATTTCTGGCCGGCATGGTCATAATCTTTGTCATCTCACTTGCAGCAGGCGGGTCTCTGATAAGGGCCTTCTTCAGGGAAAAGGGCCTCATATTCGGCGTCACGGCAGCGCTCTATTACTCGCTGGTATATCCCCTTGCAGTGGCTGCCGGAGGCCTTGCAGGAATATATTATTACAGTCAGTCCAGGGCAGGGGCGGCGTAATGTATTCCCCGTTCCGCCATATCAGTTCCATACTGATAAAAAAAAGACCGATCCATCTCACCTTCTTCCTGACCCGCAGATGCAATGCAAAATGTCCTTTCTGTTTTTATCTCAGGTCTGACGGCGATCTGACAAATCATGTCCAGGAGCTATCCCTTGATGAGATAAGAAGGATCTCGACCTCACTGGGCGAACTCCTCTGGCTCGCCTTCTCAGGCGGCGAGATATTCCTCAGGGATGACCTGCCGGAAATAAGCAGGCTTTTCTACAGACAGAATAAACCGGCCCTGATGCTCCTGCCGACAAACGGTCTGCTGCCGGACCGAATCAGGGATATGACCGGACAGATCCTGAAAGACTGCCCAAAGAGCACTGTTGTGGTGAAACTGTCGCTCGACGGAATCGGCGAGCACAATGACAGAATTCGCAATACACCAGGCAGTTTTTTGAAGACCCTTCAGACCTATCAACTGCTCAGGGGGCTGCCTGATGCCCACCCGAACTTTGAATTGGGCATAAACACAGTCTTCTGTTCCGAAAACCAGGACAGCATGGATGAGTTAATAGACTTTGTATCCACCCTGCATGGGGTCAAGACTCATACCATCTCCCTGATAAGGGGAAACCTGTCTGACAAGACATTCAAGGCTGTTGACCTGAAGAAGTACCAGCATGCTGTAAGCAGGCTTGAACAGAATCTCAAGAAGAAGGAATCTGCAAAGACATATCGTTTCCAGGGGGCAAGGATCAAGGCAGCGCAGGACATCCTGCAGCGAAACCTTATCTGCCGTACAAATGCCGAGCAGAAGAGGCTGATTCCCTGCTATGCAGGAACATTAAATATTGTTCTTGAGGAGGCCGGAGAGGTTTTTCCATGTGAAAGCCTCAAAAGAGGCCTCGGAAATGTGAGGGATCATGGATATGACATGCAGAAGCTCCTGAAATCGGACAGGGCAAAGGCAATACTAAACAGCATAAGAGACCGCCAGTGCTACTGCACTCATGAATGCTATTTTATGACGAACATCCTGTTTAATCCCCTTATGTACCCGGCGCTTGCAAGGGAATATCTCCAGATAGGTCAACCGTAATAGTGTTGCCCGGATAGATCCGTCCGCCTCTGATGAAAAGGGCTGGCTGGACTGAGCAGCAAAAGATGCGTATCATTAAACCCTGATGCAATATGACGTTATCATTATCGGAGCAGGCGCCTCAGGCCTCATATGCGCAGCAGAGGCCGGAATGCGGGGAAGGTCCGTGCTCATACTGGACCACAGCCGGAAGATAGGCAGCAAGATCAGGATATCGGGCGGCGGCAGATGTAATTTTACGAATCTGCATATCTCGCCCGACAACTATATTTCCCAAAACCGCCATTTCTGCAGGTCTGCGCTTTCCCGGTATGCGCCGGATGACTTCATTGCCCTGCTCAAGGCATACAGGATATCTTTTCATGAAAAAGATGCAGGACAGCTCTTCTGCGATTCCACCTCTTCCGGGATCATCATAATGCTCAGGGCAGAATGCAAAAAGGCCGGCGCTGGGTTTCTTATGGGATGCAGTGTCAGACGCATCGAAAAGGCCGATTCCTTCAGCATCACTACAGACAAGGGAATGTTTAGTTCAAAATCCCTGGTGATCGCCACAGGCGGACTCTCCTACCCCAAACTCGGGGCCTCTGACTTTGGCCTCAGGATTGCAAAACAGTTCGGCCTCAATGTCATATTGCCGCGCCCAGGACTTGTTCCGCTTACGTTTTCAGGTAAAGAACTGGAGCTGTTCCGGAAACTGAGCGGGGTCTCTATTAACGCAGAGGTCGGCGCAGGCAGCGCGTCCTTTCAGGGCAGTATTCTCTTTACGCATCGCGGCCTGAGCGGCCCTGCCATACTCCAGATATCATCCTTCTGGAAGGGGGGCGGTCTGCTTTCGCTTAATCTTCTGCCTGACAGTAGCGCCTATGATATCCTTCTTGCCAACAGGCAGAGCAGAAAAGAGATACAGAACCTCCTTGCCCAATATCTTCCGGCACGATTCATTCAGGCATGGTGCAGACAGTATCTCCCGATAAAGCCGGTCTGTCAGTTGACTGACAAGCAACTTAAGGAGGCGGCTCAAAAGCTCCATGACTGGCAGGTAATACCGTGCGGCACCGAAGGGTATGCTGCGGCCGAGGTGACGGTTGGCGGAGTAGACACAGACGAGGTATCATCCAGGACGATGGAGGCAAAGAACGTTGCCGGCCTTTATTTTATCGGTGAGGTCCTTGATGTTACAGGTCAGCTTGGCGGGTACAATCTGCATTGGGCATGGGCATCAGGCCATGCAGCGGGACAGTATGCCTAAGCAGAGACAGCTATAGCACCGGCCTGCAGAAGCTACTATCTGTAATTTGTCGGAAACTGCAAATAGAAATATTTGCGCTCAATCTCGGGTGAGGCAACTCATTGATTGTGTGATATAATTTTGCGTAGTTGCAAAAATCAATTACTGAATACACTGGGAAGACAATAGGCATGAACTCTCATGATTTATGACAATAAATCTGACTGATTACCAGACAAAATATTATGCCTATGAGCTGACCAAGCGACGGCCGGGCGCTCTTTGATGCGCAGGATGAGATAGACAAGAAGAGGGAAGAGCTCAT
>CAYUNK010000089.1:0-8554 GCA_964446125.1 uncultured Nitrospiraceae bacterium
GAGAAGCCCCCTCCGGGCGCCGAGTTAAATGCCTTGATACTGATTATTCCGCTCTTTTTCAGATCTTCGGTTGCCAGCGCCACCTCCAGCTTATTCCTGCTGACAAATACAGACTGTCTGGCTGTGTCATTCATGTAAATAGCCGTATCAACAAAAAAACCGGAGCCGTATACATCCAGTGTGATTCCGGTTGTACCGGCCATAGCTTCCGTCGGCATCATCGCAGATATAGCCGGGAAAGGGTTCTTGACCGTGAATTCCACGGCATTTGATATGCCTCCAGCCGGACCAGGATTGACCACCTTTATCTTATACGTTCCTGATATGGCGAAGATTTCCTTCGGGATCGTTATCTCAAGCTGATGGTTACTAATGAAGCGTGTCTCTAACTGCTGATTCTCAAGATAGGCCTTTGATGATTTTATGAATCTTTCCCCTGCTATTGTAATTGTCTCCCCGGCGCTCCCCCTGACCCCAAAGACGCTGCTCAGGGATTTGACCACCGGGATGGGATTCGGCATTTGTATGAGGGTCAGACTATTGGCGTAATCATCCACAACTCCTGCAATATTTGTAACGTTGTTGACGGCTACTCCCATAGGACGTTTGTTCAGGGCATACTCTTGTACTATAGCGTATGTGTTGAGATCGATGAGCAAGAGGCTTCTGTCTTCGTCGCAGATGACAAGAGCCCTGTTGTCAAGAACATTGATTGCCAGATCAATAGGGTGTTTGCCTGTTGGAATCGTCTTCATGTTCCAGGAAAGAAGGTCAATGACCATGACCGCATTGTCTTTTTCTGTTGCGATGACAGCTGTATGGGTCTGCGGGTTGATATCTATTGCAAGGGGTTTCTTGCCTGTGGAAATCGTCTTTAATATCGCATATGCATTCAGATCGATAACAGAAAGGCTCCAGTCAAGCTGGTTTACGACTATGGCAAGGCTGAGTTCAGAATCGATTGCAACATCCATGGGTGATCTGCCTACAGAGATTACAGCAACTTCTGTGTATGCTGAAAGATCAATGACGGAGACTGTGTTATCATTCCTGTTGGAAACCAATGCTAATCCTGAGGCCGCATCAAGGGCAATGCCTTCCGGCCCGCGGCCGACAGCAATAGTCTTGAACGGCATAAGGCTGGTCAGGTCAATCACTGAAACTGTTCCATCCTGATTGTTGCTGACCATCGCAATGTTCAAGTCCCTTGAAATTGCAACACCCCGGGGCATTCTTCCTACAGAAAAACGAGAAATTTCTTTCAATGATGCAAGATCAAATACTGAAGCAGAATTTGTCCCCTCACTCGGGACGATTGCAATATTGTGCTGCGGGTCTATGGCTAAGTTCCGCGGCTTGGCTTCAAGCTGTATGGTATTAGCATAAGCAAAACTTAGGCACAAGATGATTGCGACGATCTGAGAATAAAGAACCCTGAGTGAAATAGCTGTTGACATATATCCCCCTCAACAACACTAATGTTTTTGCAGTTTGCCGGAATTCAGTCAGAATTATAAGAATTGCAATTTGAATACAAACGCCCCCTCCATTTGTAACTTGCCTTATTTGACGAAAATATCAAAACCGCGATAAATAGTCAACATTTTTTTTGAAGAGATTTGATGTGATTCAGGCCCCTGATGTTAATGATAGCTTGACAATCGTGACTGGAAATCCTATAGAATGTATACACAGGCGCAGAATGCTTAATAGGGAATTCCGTGAAATCCGGAGGTGGTCCCGCCGCTGTAATCCTGACTCTGTAAAGACAGAGTAAGCGCCTTTGCTGGTAGTACGCCACTGTTCAGATCGAATGGGAAGGCTGGCAAGGGTCAGGAGAGCCAGAAGACCTGCCTGTAATATTGAGTGAATCGTGATACTTGATCAGTACAGGATCTATTCCTGATGCTGATTGCAGACACTGTTCACCATAAGCCCTTCCCGCGGAGGAAGGAGAGGATGAAACAAACCAGGGTGCAATCCTCAGGAGCCTTTTTGGGCCCTGAGGATTTTTTTATTTTAAGGAGGAACATTGAGGTCGTATTCATTCAGGATAATTTTAGCCTCAGCAGTGGCTCTTATCACTCTTCATGCCCTGCATATGGTCAGCAGCGCTCAAGATTATCCAAGGCGCATCATATCACTTGCGCCCAATATTACAGAGATCCTTTTTGCCCTTGGCGTTAATGACCGGATTGTCGGAGTGTCGAGCTTTTGTGATTACCCTGAGTCTGCCAAGCAGAAGCCAAAGGTGGGCGGCCTCTCTAATCCCTCGCTTGAGGCGGTTGTTGCTCTCAGGCCGGACATGGTATTTCTGACACACGACGGCAACCCAAAGGCCTTTGAGGAGAGACTGCGCAGCCTGAAGATCCGGACGCTTGTTATTGAGGCCCGCAGGATCTCTGACCTGCCCCAGGGCATAAGAAAGATCGGCTCTGAAGTCGGCTCGATGGCTGAGGCTGAGCATCTTGCCGCTGATATAGAGAAGCGTATTGACGATTACAAGGTGCGGCAACAGGCAACAGGCAGCAGGGGAAAGAAGACAGGGAAAGAAAAGGCGCTCTTTATCATCTGGCCTGACCCTCTTATCGTTGCAGGCCCCGGCACCACGGCTGATGAGGCCCTTACGCTCCTTGGACTCAACAATATCGCAGGTAGTGCAGCAATAGCATATCCGAAGTTCTCTATCGAGGAGATCCTGCGCCAGGGTCCTGACCTTATTTTTATCGGCAAGGGAAACGGCATGGACAAGGTTGCAGATGGCCTGCTTAGAAGGCTGAAGTCTGTCCCTGCGGTAAGATCCGGCAGGGTCTTTTATGTAGGGGACTATCTGTACCGGCTCGGCCCGCGGACAATGAAGGGGGTGGATGAGTTGGCCGCTCACATCGCAACACAATGAAGAAGAGCAGATTGCGCATAGCATCCATTATCCTTATGCCCGTAGTAGTCTTTGTGATATCCCTCATGACAGGAGCCACAATAATCAATCCTTTCACTGATGACCCGGTATCCAGAGAGATCCTCTTTTCGATCCGGGCGCCGCGCAGCATCGTTGCGCTGCTGATGGGCATGGCGCTTGGGGCATCAGGCGCAGTGCTTCAGGGCATCCTGAAGAATCCTCTTGCAGACCCGTATATCCTCGGCATTTCGAGCGGCGCCTCCCTTGCAGCCGCACTGGGCATAATGGCAGGGGCTGCCTTTGTCGGCACATTCACTATACCTCTTCTTGCCTTTATCGGCGCCCTTGCAACCGGCATTATCGTCGGCATCATGGGCTGGCAGCGGGGAGGGTTATGGCCTGAGAGGATTCTCCTTGCAGGCGTTGGCCTCAGTTTTCTCTTTTCTGCAATGCTTATGCTGATCATGAGCATATCTTCGGATGAAGGCCTAAGAAAGGCAATGCTCTGGATATTTGGCGACCTCTCGATGTCAGAATGGCCAAAGGTTCCTTATGGACTCGTTTTTGTGACAGCAGGAATCCTCGTCTCTATGTTCAGGGCAAAGGCCCTAAATGCCCTGATCCTTGGCGATGATTTTGCCCATAGTCTCGGTTTTTCTCCCCGCAGGGAGAGGCTTCTTCTTTTCATCTCTGTTGGGCTTCTGACCGCTGCATCTGTCTCTCTTGGAGGCATGATAGGATTTATCGGACTGCTTGTTCCTCATATCATGCGCTTCTTTATCGGGTCCGACAGCAGACTGCTGATCCCCTGCTCAGCGCTTGGCGGCGGAGCCCTGCTCTGTATTGCGGATATCATAAGCAGGTCAGTGATCCCTCCGATGGAACTTCCTGCAGGCATAGTCACTGCAATTATCGGCTCGCCCTATTTTCTCTATCTGCTGAGGAGGAAGAATGTCCTCAGCATCTGAGCCGATGATACTCAAACTGGATAATCTGACCTTTTCCTATACAAAACAGGCCACTCTTATACGTGATATATCGTTTGCTGTGGGTCAGGGCGAATTCATAGGGCTTCTCGGCGCAAACGGTTCGGGCAAGTCCACAATACTGAAGCTGAGCAGCGGCATTCTCAGCCCGGGGCAGGGCTCGGTCATGCTCTGGTCAAGGCCCTTACTGTCCTATCACAACAGGGACCGGGCAAAGCTGATAAGCTACCTTCCGCAGACACTCGATATTGCTGTGCCGTTTACAGTGAGGGAACTGGTAGGCATGGGCCTCTATCCCTATGACATTCCTCCGGTCATGAGCGTCGAGAGCGCACTTGAGCTGGTCGGACTTCTGAATAAGGCATCTTCGCACCTTTCAGATTTAAGCGGAGGAGAAAAGAGGCGGACATTCATCGCCATGACCCTTGTACAGGGCGCAGGGCTTCTTATGCTGGATGAACCGCTTGCAAACCTTGACATCAAATATCAGATAGAACTGATCAGACTCCTGAAGAGACTGAGAGATTCAAAAAACATATCAGTTATCATGGCGCTTCACGACATCAATATGGCGATGCAGTTTTCGAAGGTTGTCCTGGTGAAAGACGGTGCGCTTTTGGGCATTGGAGCGCCCGAGGATATCCTGACCGGGGAGCTCCTGCAGAAGGCCTTTGACGTAAAAGTGAATATAATGCGTCAGCCTGACGGAAGCTCATTTATACGCTATGGAGACGGCAACTGATATGGTCACAACTGTTTACCTTATTCGGCATGGAGAGACCGCAGGCGGAGACACAAAAAGATATTACGGAAGCATTGACATACCGCTTTCTGAAAGAGGAAAAGAGCAGGCAGCTCAAAAGGCGGTTGTCCTTCATAAGCTTATAGACAGGCGTGCTGCCTCTAAACACCTGAGCTATTTAAGGGACATCCATACCAGTGCAGATCAGGATGCCTCAACCAGTTCCGGCCTTCATACGATCTACTGCTCAGGTCTCAGCAGGGCGATTCAGACCGCAGAGCTCATAGCAGAGCCATTCGGTATTTCTCCGATAATTGAGAATGACCTGCGCGAGCGGAGCTTTGGCATATGGAAAGGCATGACCTTCAGCGAAATCAGGCAACAATACCCCAACGAGTTTGCTGCCTGGGCAGAAGATCCTCTGGCGCACTCGCCCATAGGGGGAGAGACAACCCTGGCAGTAAGGGACAGGGTCATGAACATGATCGGCGAAATCGTCGAGCGTCATAGGGGCGAAGAAGTTGTTGTTGTTGCCCATGGCGGAGTGAACCGGATAATTCTCTGCCATATTCTCGGCATGCCGCTCGAAAACATCTTCAGAATCGAACAGGATTATGCTGCTCTGAATATCATTGAGTTCTGGGATAAATATCCTGTAGTGAGGTTGTTGAACGGTTAGTGTTGAATCAATGCTGCTTTTAGCAGCATAGGGGTGTATGCAAGGGGAATCCCGTGTGAAACGGGAACTGCCCCGCAACTGTAAAGGGAACGAAAGCCCAATAGACAGTGAACAGTGACTCGTGAAACGTAAATAGCAAGCAGGCTTGCGACTGGACACGGAGAACTTATCACTGTCTGTAAAGCCACTGGACCGAACGGCTCCGGGAAGGCCGGCAAGTAGGAAGCCCTGAGTCAGGATACCCTGCAGGCGCCGGAAACCATAAAGACCCTTCGTGGGAAGAGGAGGCATCAGATGAGACGTAAAACGTGACCGTATGTAATATGAGTGGGAGAGACTCTGTTTTCAATCAGCATTTCAACATAACCAAAGGAGATTTTATACATGAAAAAGATTGTTTTGGTGCTCATACTGCTTGCAGTCTCGCTGCCTGCCTGGGCAGAGGAGAAGATAGTGATTAAAGAAGTTGTTGTTTCAGCCACAAGAGTTGAAGAGGAACAGTCAGAGACTACCAGTGATGTAACGGTTATCAGAAGTGAAGCAATTAGGAAAATGAACGTCATGTTTATTCCTGATGTATTAAGAAAAATACCGGAGCTGAGTGTTGTGCAGAGCGGTGGAGAGGGCCAGGTCACTTCCATCTTTCTGCGTGGCGGCGGTTCACAACACACTCTTGTTATGATTGATGGGGTCAAGGTCAATAGTAATACAGCAGGCGGCTTTGATTTCTCAGGTATTGCCATAGAGGGTATTGAAAGAATTGAGATTGTTAAGGGAGCTCAGAGCACAATTTATGGTTCTGAAGCAATGGCCGGCGTAATCAATATAATTACCAAGAGGGGTGAAGGGAAGCTAAAGGCTGACCTGTTGTTTACGGCTGGTACATTTGGGACTTATAACCCCTTGGTGTCTGTTTCCGGCAGTGATAAATCATTAAGCTATCGGATGACTGCTCAGCACTATCAGACTGAAGGCATCTCGGCTGCAAGGTCGGGAACCGAAAAGGATGGGTATAGGAATAGCGGGGTCTCCTGGAAATTTGGACTCAGGCCCTCTGACCGTGCCGAGATTGAGGTCTCTGGAAATTATTATACTGACCGTTCTGACCTCGACGATTGGAATTTTTTCTCGGGCGGTGCCGTGGATTCGCTTACTTTTGTCCAGAGAGGTAAGCATTTCCTCATCGCTGGCAGGGCAAAACTCTACCTGTCTGACAAGTGGGAACAGATTATCTCGGCATCTGATTTCTCAGAAACTCTGACAGTCACGGATTCTGCAGTGTTATGGAATAATTATGAAATTAAAAATAAGCGCGATACGATTGATTGGCAACACAATTTATACCTGACAAACGCAATTACCCTGACAGGAGGATTTGAGTACAAAGATGAAACAGGCGAAAGTGTGGGCAGCTACCGAGAATCAGTTGACAACAAGGCAGTTTACTTCAATAGCAAATTTAAATTACTGAACGACAGGCTTATCCTGAATGCGGGGGCACGGTATGATAATCATGAATCGTTCGGGTCTAAAACGACATATAAATTAGGGGCTGTCTATACTTTAAAGGAACTCGATGCGAGCATCAGGACCAGTTATGGCACAGGCTTTAGATCCCCGTCCCTTAATGACCTCTTTTGGCCCGGATATGGGAATCCCGACCTTAGGCCTGAAGAGTCAAAGTCGTTCGAAATTGGCGCTACAAAGAATTTTGCGAAAGAAAGGGTTTCTGTCTCTTTAACGTGGTTTAATCAGGATTACGAGAATCTTATCCAGGCAGACCCTTCTTTTCCATGGACTGCTGCAAATATTGCAAGAGCCAAGATTTCTGGAGTCGAGGCAGTGATGTCAGTCAAAGTATTTGAAGGCTTGGACCTTAAAATCGGGTATACATATCTCGATACAGAGGACAAAGATACTGGCAACAGCCTGGCCAGAAGGCCGAAGAACAAGTTCGTGGCAGGTTTGGGATATGCGCTCAAAGATATATCGCTCGCGTCGGATATCATTTATGTGGGCAGCAGATATGACTCTGCAACTGACGCAGCAATTGGGAATAATCTTTCATCTTACACTCTTGTTAATCTCAGTGGGGGCTATATAATTAACAAGAATATTACTGCAATTGCCAGAATTGAAAACCTTTTCAATGAAAAATATCAAGAGATCAGGGGATACGGAACTAAGGGGTTCTCAATAAATGGGGGGTTGAGAATAGCTCTGTAACATGTTTCATATCAAGCACAATATTCTATTTTCTGTGATGGCTCATTCAGTCCTGGTCGCTGCTGTCCTTATCAGCGGGGGCAGCAGCGAACTGAGGCGGGCAGATCCTTTTACCGTTTCATTGTTCGATGAAAAAGAGAATTTCCTGGGTTCGAAAGGAGCCGCTGTAGTCGTCGTAAGGCAGGCTGCATATACCCTTGAGACGCCCAATCCGGCAATGGCAACAGACAGAAGATTATCCGAAGCACAGGAAATCATCTTAAATCGGGGCCCGGCGCCGTTGGCGCCTGTCAAGTTCCAGTCCAATGCTGACAGAGATTCTGCTTCCGGAGTGATGGATTTTAAAGGGCAGAGTTATGCTTCACAGGCGACCGGAAACGGCACTTCTGCTGCCAGCAGATCGGCCGCTGGGAGCAGCAGCGAAGGAGAAGGCACAGCCTCAGTGTCTCTCATACAGGCGGACCGGGCAGCTCAGTCAGTCGCCAGCCCCTCTCCGATAAAGAGAATCCGCGATACCCTTCAGGGCAATCTTGTATATCCGTATTTGGCAAGAAAAAGAGGAATGGAAGGCACAGTGCTTGTTGATTTCAGGATTGATCCGGTGGGCAGGGCAGAACATGTAAGGGTATTGAAAGGCTCCGGCTATGCTCTGCTTGATTCCTCAGCTATAGAGACTGTGGTCAGGTCATCGCCCTTCCCCCTGGCAAACTGTGCTGTTGAGGTGCCGATCACCTACCGTTTGACTGGGAACTGAATGCCGGCCTGAGGTCTGAGTCCCTGCGCGCAGTTGCCGACAACAGAGGGAATAATGGATAATGTAACAGGAGACCGAAATATGAGGCGGGGTTATATCCAGGTATATACAGGCAACGGCAAGGGCAAGACAACTGCGGCTCTTGGGCTGGCCCTGCGGGCTGCCGGGGCGGAACTCAAAGTATTTATTATGCAGTTCATCAAGAAAAGCAGATGCAGCGAGCATAAGGCGGTGGAGCGTTTTCAGGATCTTATCACCATCAGACAGG
>CAYUNK010000090.1:0-8511 GCA_964446125.1 uncultured Nitrospiraceae bacterium
CAAGGACTATGAAGACAGGAGGGGCGACCTTCAACGCCAACTGCGCCAAATGCCACAATGCAAAGACAGGGGAAGGCACAACCACATTCCAGAATACAGCGGCAGGCGGCTCAATAGGAACCCATGACTCCACATTAAGGAGACTTCTGGCATCCCTCGGCATAACAGCGCCCACAGATCCGCTTGAGCAAAATTTCTGTTACAGGTGCCACAGCAGGGCATCGGAGACAGGCAATCTCGCAAACCCCGGAGGAGGCCCTTCAAAGACAACCGCAAGTATGGACTACTACGGGGGGCAGCCAATGTCCCAGGAATCCGAGCTCATCTGGAGAGACTTCAGGACGCCAACAGGAACGGTTGGAGCCGGCTCGACAACATCTGTCGTAAATGTGTCCGGCACAACAGGCTGGACTGACAACCAGTGGGTCGGCTACTCCTTTGAGATCACGTCCGGCGCTCTTGCGGGTCAGAGCAGGAGGATAACGGCAAATACGGCTACATCGGTCACAGTGACCGCTGTCTTTGCTTCAGCGCCGGCTCAAGGCGTCAGTTACAGAATCGGCACAGGGCATGACTTGTCGCTAAAAAGCGGCAGTCATAAGCCCATTGAAGGCACAACCTCCGGGTGGATGCCCGCTGCAAGCAGGCATGTTGAATGCGAAGACTGCCACAATCCTCATGGCGCGAGAAAAGGCCTTTCCGTCACGAGCGGAACAGCCACAGGCGGCTCAACAACAACCCTTGCAGACACAGGCAAGAGCTGGCCGACTGATATGTGGAAGCATTACAGAATCGCGGTCACAGGCGGCACAGGCGCAGGCCAGGAAAGGTATATAGCAGGCAACACAAGCGATACCATAACTATAGTCGGCAGCTGGTCAACAGCCCCGGCAAGCGGAAGCGTCTATAAGATAATCTCCTCTGCCTTTGCAGACGGCGGCTCTGCCACAGGCGGCACAACAACAACCCTTGCAGATGCATCAAGGGCCTGGACAGCCGGCATGTGGGTCGGTTACTATGTCCAGACAGTGTCAGGCACAGGCGCGGGACAGGTGAGACTGATAACGGCCAATTCGGCAAATACTCTGACCGTGGCCAACTGGACGGCGCCTGCCTCAGGAACAGGATATTATATCTACAGGCCGCCTGCAGTTGCGGGTGTCAACAGGGGCGTAACAAATGTCGTCAATGTGTCGTTTGAGACCCGGGATGCACGGCTCGGACTGGAGCCCCTGAATTCTGCGGGCCCGCGCAGCCCCTCATCAGCAACAGGCACGAACTGGACAGGCGCAGACAGGGTTTATGCAAATGACGGTCAATATGCCACATATAACGCAGCCACTCAGGATTATCTAAGGATCACGGGATATGGGTTCTCGATACCTGCCTCGGCAACCATCAGCGGGATTGAGGTTGTTGTAAACGGTTACAATCCAAATACTGTATCATCAACAAACAGGCGAATCAGGGTGGGTCTTACCAAGGACGGAATTACTGTGTCGCCGATATATTCCCCAATCCTTCCTACCTCTGACGGAAATGTCACCATGGGGGGCGCACTGGCGCTCTGGGGGACATCTTGGTCGCCTGCGGAGATCAATGCTCAGACTTTCGGCGTCATACTTTATGATTTTGATACAACTGCTACCGACACATTCTATATCGATCATGTCTCGGTAAGAGTCTATTACTATGAATATACTGCAGACCCGTCTTTAATGAGGGGCACAACTTATACAGCAAAGCCTGCTGCTGCAACCGCCCAGTATGAAATCTGCCTGAAGTGCCATTCGACCTGGGCATATGGCTCTGAGGCAGACGCTCCGAATGTCCCAAGCAAATATCCCGGCGCCCTGAACAACTGGAGCGCTGTTCGGGCCCAAACAGACATCGGCAAAGACTTTGACCCTGACAACTATGCCCATCATGCGTTGTTTGCGCCGGGAAAGAACCAGCCGTTGAGGATGGGCAATGCTACAGGCGCCTCGCTCGGAAACAGCATAGCGTATAACATAAATTGGCCGAGATACGGATATAATACAACGGCTGCGGGCGCTGTGTCCGTCACAAACGGCTCCCGGACGGTGACGGGGACAGGCACCAGCTTCCCTGCGGGTATAGGAGCAGGATGGTGGATACATATCTCAAGCGGGACCACAGCGTATATCCCTACGAATCCGACAGAAACCGGAATCGGCGGGGGGGGGTACGGCTGGTGGCCTGTTGCCTCAAGGGATAGCGCCACACAGCTTACGCTTGCTGTTCCCTATGCAGGGCCGACGGCAACTGGCCGCAGGTTCATGATCACAAAAGGCTTGAAATCGACATTCGTGGACGGCTGGGGGCCTGAGAGCCTTACAACGTGCACAGACTGCCATAACACGTCCGATACGGGGGCAATTAAGGCAAGAGGTCCTCATGGCTCGGCAAACAGGTGGTTGCTGAGGGATGCAGAGCCCCAGACAGTTACGGACATGGACGGCACAGTAAACGCCGTGACTGTCCTGAACACCTCAAACTTCTGCCTCAACTGCCACAGCAGGCTCACCTATGCCGATGCGGCGATTGGCGGAGGTTATTCGACCCCTGCGCCGGACTATACCGCATACGGACGGCATGATCATACTCTAAGTTCCTGCTACGGTAACTCCAGGTCCAGTAATGCGACTCGTTACACGATACCCTGCATGAACTGCCATGGAGGGGCAACTGCTCCAGGCACAGCAGGGCCCGGGCAGATACACGGCAGCAATCTCGGTGTGGGGGCAAAGGGCGCAAGCCCGAGGGGCTTCAGGTTCATGAACGGGTCGAGCTGGGACGGCCACACAACAGATTACCTGAGAGGCGGCACGTGCTATACTGTAAGCTCCGCAAATTCCCTGAGCAGTTGTGCGTATCATTCAAGTGGCACTAATTATACTGAACGGTACCAATATTAGTCATACAATTAAATATGCAGTCATGAGTAAGCAGGCAGTGCATGGAAGATAATAACAGTCTCAAAATACTCTTTGCAGAGTTTTGTCTTTAAGGAACAAACAATAACTCCCTGTGCTCTCGGCACAGGCTGAATTGCTTCTGTATTAGCCGTCATTGCCCGCCCCCCGATTACAACCTTCGAGGGCATGCTTGATCGGGCAATCCAGCGAAATGAACTGGATTCTCCAGTCAAGCTGGAGAATGACAATGTAGAGATTGACTTTTACGCCCTGCGCTTTTGGCGCAGGGTTCTTAACGACGAATAATCATTTTCTGGACATTGAAACCTTGAAAATGTAAAGACTATTATGAGACCATTAATAACTATGATCTCTGTTCAGAACGTGACAAGAAAATTCGGCAAAAACATCGCAGTTGACAATATTTCATTTGCCGTGAATAGGGGTGAGATGCTCGGCCTTCTGGGACCGAACGGGGCAGGGAAGACCACGATCATGCGGATGATAACCGGCTTTATACCGCCATCTTATGGCAGCATAACCATAGACGGTATGGATATATTCGAGCATCAATACAGCATCAAGAAAAGGATCGGATATATGCCGGAGCAGCCGCCTCTGTATTATGATATGACTTCGCGGGAGTGCCTGACGTTTGTTGCGGAGATACAGGGGCTGAGGGGGAAAGAGATCAGGGATTCCATAGAGGAGGTCTCTGAACTCTGCGGTATAACCCATGTGCTAAAAAGGCTCACAGGAAATCTTTCTAAGGGGTTTCGCCAGAGGGTAGGGCTTGCTCAGGCGCTTGTCCACAAGCCTGAAATACTTGTGCTCGATGAACCTACTGCCGGTCTTGATCCAAAACAGATAATAGAAATAAGACAGCTTATCAAAGGGCTTGGCGAGGATAGGACGGTTATACTAAGCAGCCATATCCTTCCTGAAGTGAGGAACACCTGCCGGAAAATAGCAATCATAAACAACGGCAGACTCATTGCCGTTGATACTATAGAGGCTCTCTCAGATATGCTGAGCAGGAGCAGAAGGATTGCTGTTAGAGTAGCCAGACCTGAACGTGTAAATGTGGACAGGCTGTTTTCAATCAAAGGAGTGAATGATCTGTTCATGGGAGAAGGCAATGAATTTGCGCTGGACATAACCGGTTCGGATGAGATTTTTGAAGTTATTTCATCGGCTGTCGTAGAGATGGGGGCAGGACTTCTTGAGATGAAGGAGAAGGGCATGACGCTTGAAGACATCTTCATTCAGGTCATATCAGGAGAAAGAACAGCATGAAACACCTTTTACCCTTTATCAGAAAAGAATTGAGGGCGTATTTTTTCTCTCCCATTGCTTACATTGTCGCTGGTGTTTTTCTCGGGCTGACAGGTTATTTCTTCTTCACCTCGATTCAGGGATTCAGCATGCAGGCCATACAGCTTTCAGGCAGCGGCAGGGATCTTTCAGGATTCAATCCTACTAATGGCATAATGGTCGGACTTTTCAGGAGCATGGGGACGGTCTTTATACTGCTTACACCCCTCATTACAATGAGGCTGATAGCTGAGGAGAAGAGAACAAAAACTATGGAACTATTAATGACATCCCCTCTCAGCATAACCACAATATTAGCAGGGAAATATCTTGCCGCCCTGATAATATATGTTGTAATCATCCTCTCCACATTATATATCCCTCTGACAATAGAATACTTTTCAACAATAAGCTGGGGGCATGTTTTTTCGGCATATCTCGGACTTATCCTTCTTGGAATGGCGATGATATCAGTCGGCGTATTCTGCTCTTCGCTGACAGACAAACAGGTGATTGCAGCGGTACTTACTATCGGCATACTCGTATTATTCTGGTTTGTCGGCGGAGTAATAGGAGGACATACGGAGAACATCTCAATGATTATGAGGGAAGTTTCTTTGTTCGGGCGTTTTGAGAATCTTTACAATGGACTTCTTGACACAAGAGATGTCCTGTATCTCATATCATTTACGACAGTTGCCCTGTTCCTTGCTCACAGGGCGCTGGAATCAGGCAGATGGAAGTAAGATGAAGGACAATATTATTAAGATATCCGGCATTCTCGGCATCGTGCTCGGCATAACAGCAGTTGCCGCTGTCGCGGTCTTTCCTTCAAGGAGGCTGTTTAATGTTTCTGTTGCAGGCATTGCCTTTATACTGCTTCTGTTCTTTTTTGTCTCTTATTTTGAAACATTCAGGATATTTTCCAAAAAAAGATCAACCCATCTTGGCCTTAACAGCATCCTAATGATAGTGTTTTTTGTTTTCATCGCTGTTGTCTTCAATCTCATAGCAAGGCAGTATTATTTCAGGGCTGACCTGTCTTCCACATCAGGTTATTCTCTTGCTCCGCAGACAGTAAATATTGTAGAGAAACTTGACGAAGAGATGCAAATCTTTGTATTTGGGCAGGAGGGCAAGGCGACTCTTAAAAAGGCGCGGGAACTGCTTGAAGGGTACAGGTATCTTAACAGGAATATAAGGTATTCGGTTACAGACCTTGACAGGGCGCCCCATCTGGCAAAGGAATTTGGCGTATCACAGTATGACAGCATTGTTGTCAGGGGTGAGGGAACCACTGTGGTTGCGCAGGGGATAAGCGAAGAAGCGATAACAAATGCAATCATAAAATCAACAAGAAAAACAAAAAAAAAGCTTTTCTTCCTTACAGGACACGGAGAGCGTGATATCAATGACAATGGACGGGAGGGCGTGTCAAAAGCTGTATCAAGGCTGAATTCCATAGGTTATGAAACTGATATCCTTGCGCTGTCTGCAATAGAGGAGGTGCCGAAAGACGCAACACTGCTCGTGATAGCAGGCCCGGCTGAAAAATTCAGCATGCAAGATATAGCTAAACTCAATGACTATATGGATAAAGACGGAAAACTGATAGCCCTTTTTGATCCCGGGTTTGATGTTCTGCCGATTACAGGCAGGGCGGGTTTGGGCCTGAAAGAAGGAATTATTACAGATATTGCTTCAAATCTTGACGGAAGGAATGAGAAAGCGCCTTTGGTTAAAGCGTATCCGGACTCCCCTGTCACAAGGGGATTCGGACTGAGCACGGTTTTCCCTGGCGCGGCTCCCTTATTTATCGGAGGAGAGGAAAAGAGGTATGAATATTCAACGATAATTGAGGCTTCTCCTGAAAGCAGGCTTATGAAGAACGGCAGGGTAGTCAACATGGACGGAAAACATATCATTGCTGCTGCAGCAGGTTCAAGAAAAGGCAGGGATATTTTGCTTGTGTTTGGAGATTCTGATTTTGTGTCAAACGCTTTTATTGACATTGCAGGGAACGGGAATCTTTTCCTTAACAGCGTCAACTGGGTAGCGGAGGAGGGAGAACTAATATCAATAACGCCTGGTAAAGATAACTTTATTCCTCTTTATATAACATCCGATCAGGGCAGGATAATAATGTGTTCGTCGGTCATAGGCATTCCTTTTTTTATTTTCGGCGCCGGTTTTTTAGTATGGTGGAGCAGGAGAAGACTTTGAGGTACAGCGGAACGCTTATACTGGCCGTACTGTCTCTTATTGTCTGGTCTGTTTATTTCTTTTATCTGCTTCCGGTTTCAGTGGAAAAGAAGTTAATGGAGGAAATCGCCTCCAGATTTTTTCGTATTGATGTCAGGCAGGTAGAGTTTCTCAGGATACAGAACCCCAAGGGAAGTTTTGATGTTGTTAGAGAAGAAAGGGAAGGCAGAGGATGGAAGGTCAAATCTCCAGATGATCTGCCTGCAGACAGCGCGGCCATACAGAAACTGATGGACATAATCAGCAAAGGCAAGATCATTAAGATAATAACAGAAGAAACAAAAAAGATGGCGCAGTTTGGACTGGACAAACCAAGGGCGATACTCTATATAGGCTATGAGGGGAGAATAGATGAACTGGGACTTGGCGGTATTAATCCCGCAAGAACAGGGATATACGCTTATGCTAAGGGCATCGATACAATTTTCCTTGTAAACAAGGAAGTTGAGGAGTTAATAAATGTGGGACTATATGAACTCAGATCAAAAGCCCTTATCAGTTTCGATCCTGATATTGTTAATAAAATTAATATAATAAGCAAAAAAGGGGAGATAGAATTAATAAATAGTCAAAAAGGCTGGGAGATGGTCATGCCTATTGCAGGCAGGGCAGATGATGAGGCAATAAGATCTTATATGATTGAGGTTCTAAATCAAAGGGCGGATGAATTCTTTGATAACAGTGTTCCTGATGCAGAAAGTTATCGCGATTCAATAAGGATATTGCTTTATTCAAATCCCCACTCTTTTTCTAAAGGGGGAATAACAGGATTATCTGTTATTGATGTTCATTTCCAGGGAACAGGAGCTGGTGAAGGAGTTGTCGTACATCAGAAGGGGATGAAATACTCGGGCAGACTTCAGAGGGATTTCTGGAATGTTGTAAACAGGGATGCATCTTATTTCAGTTACAGGAACCTATATGATTTTGATGAAAAAGAAATATGGGGCATAAGGGTGAAGAAGGACGCAACGGAATATGAGCTTGTCAGAAAGAGAGACAGATGGCTGATTGATAACAATCCGGTTGACAGCAAAAAGGTTATGGAATTTATCTGGTTTCTAAAGGCTTGGAAGGCCGAGATGCTTGTGGGTACTTCCACCGCGATTGGCAGAGATAAGGCCATAATTGAGATAGGACTTGAAAATAAAACAGGCGCCCTGATAGGTACGACAAGGGTTTATGGAAAAATTGAAGGCTCTATTCTTGGATTTAACGACAAGGAAAAGAATGAGCTTTATTATGCTGCTTCAGATAACCTTAAAGGTTACTACGCTGTTAGTAGCCTATCCATAAAACAAGTCCCTGAAAAGAAGGATTTTTCGAGGTGATGAGCAATATAAGGATATTTGCGGCTTTGCTATTTTTTTTGCTTGCTCTGGTTTTTATTATTTGCTTTGTGTCACAAGGAGAGATGCGAGAGGTTAAAAATCTTGTTATAACCCACAATAGTGTTCTTCAAAAGGCGCATTTTGAACTGAAATCCGGCATGATGGAGAATCTGACATCGGAAAAAAAATTCAGGAAGATAGACAACTATATGGCATATCTTTATAAAAACAAGAAGAGCCTGAAGGCAGATATAAAGGATATCAAATTTGAGAGCATTGAAATTGATAAGGACAAGGCAGTCGCCGTCACGCAGGAGAGGTGGCTTTATAATTATGTGGACCCATTAACCAAACTCCCCGTTTCAGAGGTTTATGATGTTCATTACGGCAACACATATTATCTGAAAAAGACACACGGCCGGTGGGTTGTGGATGACCTTGAGAGCAAGGAAATCGGGGGAAAGACAGAAGATTAGCCGGTCTTGCAGGCAGCAAGTCTCTTCAGTAGAAGAGGGACACCAGCTTGTAGCTGAGCGCTGCCAGCAGTGCACAGGCAGGCAATGTGAAAACCCATGCCAATACGATTTTCCCGGCAACCCCCCACCGTACGGCAGAGAGTCTTTTGGTTGCACCAACCCCCATGATCGAAGTCGAAATAACATGCG
>CAYUNK010000091.1:0-8453 GCA_964446125.1 uncultured Nitrospiraceae bacterium
TTCGAACCCCCGACCTGATGATTACAAATCAACTGCTCTACCAACTGAGCTACGTCGGCACTATCCAAACAACTAAACACCCAAAAAAGGCAATAGTAAGCCTATCGGTGTTTCAGAAATATTTAATATAAGGGTACGATTATAGTACAGTCAAGCAGAAAAAAACAAGGCCTTGGAAGGATTATATCTTTTTATCTTCAAGAAGCTTGTTCTTATGCATTCTTTGGCGCATTATCTCGAATATGATAATCCCGGCAGCTACTGAGGCATTAAGCGAATTGACCCTCCCCTGCATGGGAAGCCTGATAATATGGTCACAATGCTCTTTCACTGTCCTGCGCATTCCCTCTGCCTCTGAACCGACAACGAGGGCAACAGGCGCTGTCAGATCCATATTCCATACAGCCTCATCTCCATCAGACTCTGCTCCCACAATAGTGATGCCTGCCTCCTTCATTTGCCGCATTGCATGCTTTATGTTCGGCACCATCGAAACTGGGACATATTCTGATGCCCCGGCTGAGGCCTTTACTGCCTCAGTGCTCAGGGATGCAGACCGGTGCGATTGAATCACGACCCCGTGAACCCCGCCTGCATCGGCAACCCTCAGGATAGCCCCAAAGTTTCGGGGATCTTCAATCCCGTCAAGCAATACAAACAGTGCCTGCTCTTTCTTTGCTGCAGGAATATCGAGCAGGTCATCCAGTTCAGCATACTCCCTCTTTTCGACAAGGGCAGCGATGCCCTGATGCCCCTTATGAAACCTCTCCTCAAAAAACTGAAGGTCGGCCTTCTGGACTGATATGCCGCCTGACAATAACTCATGTTCGATCTCAGCCCTGTCCCGCCTCGAAAAGGCCAGAAAGACCTTACGAACTTTTCTTCCGGCCCTGATCGCCTCCAAAACCGGGTTAAGCCCGCAGATCCATTCTTCAGAAGTCCCATGTTTGCGGGCCCTGAATTCGGAAACGCTCACAGAGCTCTTTCCCGGCCTCGGCCCTCTGCCTGTTCTTATTTTCATCTCCAGATTGTCTTGACCTTGTATTGGCGGATCAACGGATCAGAGGTTATTATCGGCATCTGTTCCATCTGCGCCTGGGCCACGAGCAGCCTGTCAAAGGGGTCTCTGTGATGAGTCGGAAGCCCGAATACAGAGAGGGCATGGCGTGCTTCAATCGGCATGGGCGCGATCGCATTTTCTGACATCTGACCGGCTATAAAGAGATCTGGCCGTGCAGGGAGTATAATTCGTCCAAGCCCTGCCTTGATCGCTATCTCCCAGCAGCTTGCAGCGCTCAAGTAGAGCTCCGTTTCTTCATCAATAATCATGGTGCGTACGCGTTCAGTAAGCCGCGCATCTTCCAGAATCCACCAGATAAATACATGGGTATCGAGAAGGGCCTTCATTTTTCGAAGGAATTCGTCATATCCTCAGGCAGAGGCTCATAAAAAGAATCTGAAAGAGTGATCTTCCCTTTTGCTGTTCCGGGCCTGCGTTTCTTCTGTCTTTTTTCGACAGGCACCAGCCGGGCCACAGGCTTGCCGGATTTTGCGATAACAATCTCCTGCCCACCTCCAACTTCGCTGAGGAGCCGGGAAAGATGGGTCTTGGCTTCATGCACATTTACGGTCTTCATGGTTATAGAGTAGACTAAGTCATGGACTAAGTCAATAGCAAAAGGTCTTTTTCATTAAGCGCATAGCAATACACACAGAAATCTGCATGTGAGGATGAGTGGGTCAGGTTTATCTATATGAGAATCGAAATTTCGGCTCTTGATCGGCCTAAACGATCTTTACCTTCCACCTTGTGCCGTCTTTGCCATCCTCGAGAATGATCCCTTTTTCCTCGAGCTCTTTCCTGATCAGATCAGCCCATGCCCAGTCTTTTGAATCGCGGGCAGCCTTTCTTTCATCTATTTTGGCAATGATCTCCTGATCAGAAAGGCCGATATTCTTCACAATCATAAGGGCCTTATACCATTGTTCCGGCGTGCGGTTGAAGATGTTAAGCACATTGCCGGTCTCTTTAAGACTTTCCTCTGCAGCCTTCACGAGTTCAACGGCCTTGCTGCCTGAGGGCCTGCTGTCGAGGTACTTATTCAAGATCCGTATCAACTCAAACATATTACCGATCGCAAGTGCAGTGTTAAAGTCGTCATCCATCGCATCCGTAAATTTCTGCCTCGATTTTCCGAGGGACTCTTCAAACTGCTTCTCATCAGCCCCTGGCTTTTCTTTCGCATGATCAAGCATGAGAAAGTCGCGCACCCTCAGGACAGTAGTATAATAGCGGTCAATAGAGGTCTCTGCCTCCCTCAACTGTTCATCAGAAAACTCGATCGGGCTCCTGTAATGAGTAGAAAGCAGGAAGAAGCGTATCACCTCTGCATCAAACCTTGCGAGGATCTCCTTTATCGTGAAGAAATTGCCGAGGGATTTTGACATCTTCTCCCTGTCAATCGTTATAAAGCCGTTATGCACCCAGTATTTCGCAAAGGGTTTGCCGGTGTAAGCCTCTGACTGGGCTATCTCGTTTTCGTGATGGGGAAAAGTCAGGTCAGCGCCTCCGCCATGGATGTCAAAGGTGTCGCCAAGGTGTTTTTGCGACATTGCAGTGCATTCGATATGCCAGCCTGGCCTGCCCGGCCCCCAGGGGCTTTCCCAGGAAGGCTCACCCTCTTTTGATTTCTTCCAGAGAGCGAAATCCATCGGATTTCTCTTTTTTTCGTTTACGTCCACACGGGCCCCTGCGATCATATCATCAAGGTCCCTCTTCGAAAGCTTGCCATAATCACTGAACTTTTCGATCTCGAAATATACGTCGCCGTCCGCTGCATAGGCGTAGCCTCTGTCAATGAGACCCCTGGTGATATCTATGATCTCCTGAATATGATCGGTTGCCTTGGGTTCAAGATCTGCCCTGCCGACGCCAAGCTGATCCATATCCTGGTAATATTCAGCAATATATTTTTCTGCGACTTCGTTCCATGCAATGCCTTCCTGCCCGGCCCTGTTTATGATCTTGTCGTCAATGTCAGTAAAGTTCTTCACAAAGGTTACCCTGTATCCCCTGTATGCCATATACCTGCGCATAATATCAAAGACAATGGCGCTCCGTGCATGGCCTATGTGGCAATGGTCATATACGGTTATGCCGCAGACATACATCTGCACCTGCCCCGGCACCACAGGAACAAAATCCTCCTTCTTGCCGCTCAGGGTATTATAAAGCTTCATCCTTCCTCCTTTTTGTGCTACAGTCTGGGGAGACTCTATCTTCTTCGCAAGCTCCGCAATCCGCGCTTCGAGTTCCTTTATCTTTTCGTTCGTCGGGTCAGGGAAATAGTCCATCATCTCGACAAGCCCGTTTTCGGTCGTCATCCGTATGATCTTCTTCTTTGTGATCCTGCCCGGGACTCCTACGCATATGGCATTGTCAGGCACAGGCTTCAGGATCACCGAGTTGGCGCCGATGACTGCGTTATTGCCGATTGTTATGGCGCCCAATATCTTGGCGCCTGCGCCGACCGTCACATTATTGCCGAGTGTAGGATGACGCTTGCCCTTTTCCTTGCCTGTTCCGCCAAGGGTCACTCCCTGATACAGCAGGCAGTTCTGACCGATCTCTGAGGTCTCTCCAATCACGGTTCCCATTCCATGGTCTATAACAAGACCCTGTCCTATCCTGGCTGCAGGATGGATCTCTATCCCTGTGACAAACCGTGCAATATGAGACAAGAGCCTTGGGATAACAGGGATGCCTGCGTTCCAGAGAATATGGTTCATCCTGTGGATACATATCGCATGGAATCCGGGATAGGCAAGGATCACCTCAAGCCTGTTGCGCGCAGCTGGATCTCTTTCGAAAACTGCCTGAAAATCCTGCCTTATATCGTGCCAAAAGCCCATATTTAGAGCCTATTATACATAAAAAGCAGAACCAACTGTGCTATTATTCTGCATGCATGGGAGCCCGCAAACAGACCTGAGACAGATGATCGCAGATTATATGGAAAACGGTTTTTTGGACAATATCATAGATATGTTCAGGCATGACAGTTCCCTGTATGATCTTGTCGGGGCATTGATACAGGATGAACGGGTAAGGGTCAGGATAGGCATAACAGCCCTGATGGAGGAGCTGAAACGACTCGATCCTGCCGATGTTGTACGTGCAGAGGGAAATCTTCTTCCGCTTCTTGCGCATGCAGATGCAGTTGTGCGGGGCGACGCAGCAAACCTTATCGGCATAATCGGCGACATAGATTCACTGCCGTATCTAAGGCAGTGCCTGACGGATGCCGATGAGAATGTAAGGATCATTGCAGAGGAGGCTGTTGCGCAGCTGCAGACACAAGAGAAATCTTATTCAGATGGGGAGCATTCATGAAACACATCGCAAATTTTCTGTTTGAGGCCGGCATGCTCAAGCGCACACCAAGGACCGGATTTCAGTTCCTTGGGTCTGGCTCAGAGTCGGTTGCAGAGCATATATTCAGAACCGCCTATGTCGGGTTTGCGCTCTGCCACCTCGCAAAGGATGCAGATCATGACAAACTCCTCAGGATGTGTCTGTTCCATGATCTTCCTGAGGCCAGGACAGGCGACCTCAATTACGTAAACAAGAAATATGTGAAGGCTGACGAAAAAAGGGCGGTCAATGATCTCGCCGAGACGATACCGTTTGGTGATGAGATCAGGGATCTCCTGTTTGAGTTTATGGAGGGCAAAAGCCTGGAGGCCAGACTTGCCCATGATGCTGATCAGCTCGAGCTGATCGTAGCCCTGAAGGAACATAAAGACCTCGGCAATACCTATGCAGATGAATGGCTCAACTTTGCGCTTAAGAGGCTGAAGACCGATATTGCACGCGAGCTTGCCGTGACGATCCTCGAAACCGATTCATCCCTTTGGTGGTTTTCGGACAAGGGCGATTGGTGGATTAGGGGGAATAAGGAATAGCAGATGGCCTCCGGCATGGAGATTATTGAGGTCAGGGTAGACAAAAGCCATATCATCACCATCGGCGAAAGGCTCTATGCAGAGAGCATAGAATTTGTCCGGGAGATCGTAAACAATGCCTATGATGCTGACGCGACTTTGGTAGAAATCCTTGTGACTGATGACAGCATAGAGATCAGGGACAATGGCTCGGGCATGGACCGTGACGGCCTGAGGCAGTATTTCAATATCGGCTCCCAGCAGAAACTTAGTGAGTCGAGATCACCGGTTCACCACCGAAACAGGATCGGCATGTTCGGCATAGGCAAGTTTGCAAGCCTGTCTGCATGCGAGCGGTTTGAAGTCATAACAAGAAAAGGAGAATTTGTCGGAAGAGTCGTCTTTGACAAGAGGGTATGGGAGAATGCAGGCAATGCCTGGGGCCTCCCTCTTGAGATTCTGCCTGCTGACTTCCGGAAGGAAGACGGCACAACAGTGATGCTGACCGGTCTTAACAAGAGGTTTGAACTTACGGATATCGAGGCAAAGATAATCGAGGGGACGCCGCTCAAGGCGCCTCATTTCAGGGTAAGGCTGAACAGCCACACCATAACCCCCCGCAGTCTTTCAGGCCACAGGATCCCTTTTCTCGAAGGCACTGCCTTTGGCCCTGTGCATGGCGAGATCATCATATTGCCACAGTCTCTGGCCTCGACAACTGACCTCGGAATCGAGATAAAGGTCAAGCAGGTGACAGTAAGGCGCGAACTCTTCGGCATGGAAACATGGGGGAAGGTGATGGCGCGCGTGCGCGGAGAGGTTAATGCAGACTTTCTTCCTGTCACAAGCGACCGCACGGGCTTCATAAAGGATTCTCCGGAATATTCAGCTCTCCTTTCTGTTATGGAAAAGACTATCAGTGAGACCGGCAAGGTTCTCCACCGGTTAAGCGCAAAGAGTGAATGCAGGGTCGTAAGCCGGGCATTGAATGATGCACTGCACAGAATTTATAAGGCCCTCTACAGGAACCCTGAGCTGTCTCCGTTTGGAACCCTGCCGATAGCATATGAGCAGGGGAAGGGCATCGGCGGCTCCGGACTGCTTTCGGAGAAGCCTGCCGAACCTGCAGCCCAGACTGTTCAGCCTGAAATCATGAATGAGACGACCAGACCGGCGCCCAAGAAGCGGAAAAAGAGACCAACAGTGAAGAGACTGACGCCAAACGCCGTAATCAAGAAGATGAAGTTCGGCCAGTATGGGGTCTCCTGCGTTGTGGATGGCTTTGGGGAGGATGGCCCTGAGGTATTTACTGAGGAGACAACGATCTATATAAACAAGGATCATCCTCTATACCGCCGTGAATCTGCCAAGGCAGACACCCATACCCTGAACCTTGCGCGGCTTATTACGCAGGAGATCGCCTTGATGAAGGACTCCAAAAATCCGCGTCAGGCCTTTGAGAGGCAGAGCAGGCTGCTGAAGGACGCATTCATAGAAAAAGCAGAATAGTCTGGACTCAAGGCTTATGAAATAGCTATGCCTTGTTGTCGGAGAATTTTTCTCGCAGCGAGTCTCACTTTATTGGCTATTTCCACTGCCTGAATTGCCTCTTTTTTAGATACCTTGTCTTTGCCAGGATATCTGGTAGTCACCGCATAAAAGGTCAATGACTTTGCATCTTCCAACTTCTCTGTCCATGAAGCAGAAGGACCGCACAGTTCGAGCAGAAAAGAAATGTTATGTGTGTATGGAATATCAACTTTATTAAACACGAGATATGCCTTCAGATACTTCTCAGCACATTGCTGTGCATGATAGGCAATAAGTTTATAGGGAGCCGAGCTTTTCAGTTTAAAAGCATGCTTTGCAATTTGCATGTCTTGCTCAGCATGCTCAACCCACTGACTTATAATCTTAGTTGTTTCTTTTGTGCTGCTCATACAGAGATTTGCCTTCCGTCCAGGCATACCGCGCAATTGTTCCTGGGATCTCCTTTTCAATCCCAAACTCCTTTGGAGAAATTACGACGATATCTCTCGGCAAGCGAAGCCCCTCAAGCGCTTTATTCATTTCAGACATAAGTTGGATTCGCTTCTTTTTAAGAGGACAGATAACCAACAGATCTATATCGCTCTTGTTGTCAGCTGTCCCACGGGCATAGGAACCGAACAGTATAATCTGCTCGGGATGAAACTGCTCTGCAAGCCTTCTGACCGCCTCATTGATAATTTTACTGCTGATCAAGACTATTGCCCTTTCTATCTTCAGATTTCCTGCATTTATTGTAAGCACAGAACCATCAATGATGCAATAACCATTTCTGAAAGGTACCATGGAATTTAGCGAATATAGTGGATTCAACCCTCTCCCTTTGGCAGGAAGAGAGCATGGATGAGAGGCGCTACTGGCTGGTTGGCATATCTTTTTTAGACAAAGTCGAATAAGGGTCTGCCTTATTAGTCTTTATTGATTATCCCTTCACTGCCTTCCACACCCATTCAAAGAGCGTTATCCCCATATAGCAGGCAAGCGTCCAGCAGGCGTTTGATAAAATCGGGCTGCCATGACGATGTCCACTATCATTTCGACATTTTGTCATATTAATGATCAGAAAAAGACAATAAGCAGTCATTGCTGTTAATATCATATTATGATACTATTCTATATATATGAGCTCTCGCCATAGAAAAACGCTTGAGGCCATATTTGCCAGTCCTGTTCAGTCAGGAATCGAATGGACTGCTATAGAAGCAATGCTTTTGAGCCTTGGCGCAGAAATAAGCGAGGGAAGCGGATCACGCGTAAGAATTGCTCTGAACGGCATACGGGCAGTTTTTCACCGACCGCATCCTAAGAAAGAGACGGATAAAGGCGCGGTAAAATCTATGCGCCGCTTTTTGAGGGAGGCAGGAATAGAGCCATGATGACGTATAAAAGGTATAATGCGGTCGTCGAATTTGATGAAGATGCCATGATATTTCATGGAGAAGTGATAGGCATTAAGGACGTAGTCACTTTCCAGGGTAAAAGCCCGGAAGAACTGAAACAGGCCTTTAAGGACTCTGTTGACGATTATCTTGAGTTTTGCCGTAAACGCGGCGAAAAACCTGACAAACCTTTTAGCGGCCATTTTGTGGTTAGAGTTGAGCCTGACATACACCGGTCAGCCTATGTGGCTGCCAAAAAACACGGCATGACTCTCAACCAATTTGTGCGTGAGGCGATTGAGGAAAAATCCCTCCAGCCTTAAAACGCTTCTATGCAGCTACCCACTTCCACACCCATTCAAAGAGCGTGATACCCATAAAGCAGGCAAGGGCCCAGCAGGCGTTTGAAAGCAGCAGGCTTTCTTGTGCGGAAAAGACCTATTGAAGAAAAGAGACTATCATTCTTTTTAATGGTTCAAGTTCGTTCTTGCAGGTATCCCAGACTATTTTCTTGTTCACCCCAAAATATTGTCGAGGTTCAGGTTTATTCCCCAGTCAGGACCAGGTTTATTCCCCACTTTT
>CAYUNK010000092.1:0-8293 GCA_964446125.1 uncultured Nitrospiraceae bacterium
AACTGAGGAATTCTTTTGGCCCCAACTGGGGAATTACTCTGGCCCTCGACAAATAATCCATGGCGCAACCGTTTGACTGAAAAAAGACCGTTCTCATCCATCACTTCATTTTAAGAGGGCTAAGCTCCGCACTCTGCGCCAAAATATGCATTGTTCAGTCTATATATGGTACGGTATAATGTTCAATATATTGTACGAGGTGAAAGATGAGAAGATTAAGAATTAATGAGGATATCAGGCCGATGTCAGAATTCAGAACTGGCATTGCTTCCTTCGTAAAACAAATACACTCAACAAAACGCCCACTTATCATTACACAACACGGCAAAGGTGTGGCTGTTTTGCTTGACGCTGACGAGTTCGAATCAATGCAGGATAAGATTGATCTCCTTCAGGATATTCAAACTTCGATTAGTCAAATCGAAAGCGGACAGGGAATTAAACACAGTAATGCCAAAGCAGCTCTGCTTGGCAAGATCAAGCAATGAAAGTCGTTTGGTCTCCTCTTGCGATAGACAGGGCGGCCGAAATTGTAAAATATATAGCCCAGGATATTATTATTGCGGCAGAAGGCTGGATTGATAAGGTTTTCGCCAAAATCGAACAATTGAAATCGTTTCCGGAAAGCGGCAGAATAGTGCCGGAAATAAATGGCAGGAAAATAAGAGAATTAATATATGGCAATTACAGAATTATTTACCGGATAGAAGAAAAACAAATCTCCATTCTTACAATACGGCACGGAAAACAGATCCTGCCAACAGATGACATTTGGGAACATAAGAGATGATTAATTCGCCGATTTCAGGATTACCATTCACTATAACATCCTTCACCTGCGGGGGGCCGCTCAGTTCCGCATTCGATCAAAATTATATTCTGCTGTGACTTTGCCGTCAAGTAATCACTCGCTGAAGACGCAGAAGATATTGCAGTTTTTTCAGAAGAGAGCTAAAGAGCCTTTGATCAGCTACCTATTAAAAGAATCAGCAATCAATACCAGGAGTGTTTTATGAAGATGATGAAGCCATTGATTCTGCTATCCGTTGTTGCAGCCATTGCAGGCTGCGCCTCAAACCATGTTGTGCAATCAAATGCGCAAGGTCTGCGCACAGAGAACTGCAGGGCAGTTTCCGAAGCGGAAATCGCGGCACTGTTTGATCGCTGGAATCAGTCGCTGCAAACAGGTGATCCTCGCAAAGTAGTCGCCAACTATGAGGAGCGGTCAATACTTTTGCCTACTGTATCGAACAAACCCCGCCTCACTCAAGCAGAGAAGGAAGACTACTTCCATCACTTTCTGGAGAACGGTCCCTATGGAAAAATTGACCTGCGGTTCATTGAACTTGGCTGTAACACTGCTGTTGACGCCGGTCTTTACACATTCTCGTTTGCCAGGACAGGGGTCTCGGTCAGTGGACGCTACAGCTGTACCTATCGCTGGAATGGTTCAGAGTGGCTAATCACAAGCCACCATTCCTCGGTAATGCCTGAGAAAAAATAACGCGATCAGGGAAGACGCTTCATGGTCTTTCAATCTGGTCTAATCCCTGGAAACGGTTTCAGGGGCGGCGCGTTATGGCAGCAAGGGATCAGAAGAGAAACGATTCAACTCCGGGATATTGATATTGCCTATGCTATCCTGTATCATATCCGCATTCTGTGACGACACTGATGTTTGGAGGTAACAAGACATTAACGTACGATTAGGCGATGGAAGTGAAAGAGATTTCAGCGAAATTTCTGATCTCGAAAAATATCTCGCAAAAGCAAAAGCCCTGGCAGTAAGAATAAACGGACAGATTTCAGACCTCAGCCGCCTCAATGAGATCAAGGACGGCGATACTGTTGAGCCGGTAACCTTTGAGTCTGAAGAGGGCAGGGATATATATCGCCACAGCGTATCCCATGTCATGGCCCATGCGGTCAGGAACCTTTTCCCCCGGGCAAAGATTGCGATAGGCCCCTCCATTGCCGACGGCTTTTACTATGACTTTGACCTGGACCGTGCCTTCACCCCTGAAGACCTGACTGCCATAGAAAAGGAGATGGAGTCTATCATAAGGAAGAACGCGCCCTTTGTACGCCGGGAGATGACAAGGCAGGAGGCGATCAGCCTGTTTGAGGGCATGGCCGAGACATACAAGACAGAACTGCTTAAGGAGATCCAGTTTGAACAAGTCACGGTATATGATGAGGGCGGCTTTATGGACCTCTGCAGGGGGCCGCACCTGCCTTCAACAGGCAGAATAGTTGCGGTGAAGCTGCTGAGCATAGCAGGGGCGTACTGGCGCGGTGATGAAAAGAAGAAGATGCTCCAGAGGATATACGGCACAGCCTTCAATAATCCTAAGGATCTGAAGAAATATCTCGACTATCTTGAGGAAGTGAAAAAGCGCGACCATAGACGCCTTGGCAGGGAGCTTGACCTGTTCAGCATTAATGAGGATGTCGGCCCCGGCCTGATACTCTGGCATCCCAATGGCGCGATGATCCGTAAGACAATAGAGGATTTCTGGCGCGACGAACATCTGAAGGCAGGGTATAAGCTGCTGTTCAGCCCCCATATTGCGCGCCTTGACGTATGGAAGACGAGCGGACATCTCGATTTCTACAATGAGAATATGTATGCGCCTATGGAGGTGGAGGGAACCCCGTACGAGCTTAAGCCGATGAACTGTCCCTTCCATGTCTATACGTACAAGAATTCGCTCAGGAGCTACCGGGATTTCCCTATACGCTATGCAGAACTCGGAACAGTGTACCGTTTCGAGAGGTCGGGGGTGCTGCACGGGCTGCTGCGCGTCAGGGGCTTTACCCAGGACGATGCGCATATCTTTACGCGAGAGGACCAGATAGAGGCAGAGATCCTTAAGGTGCTGGATTTCATCCTTTTTATCCTCCGCACCTTCGGCTTCGAGCAATTCGAGACGTATCTGTCTACGCGGCCTGAGAAGTTTGTCGGCAGCGACGAGCATTGGCAGCGGGCCACGGCAGCGCTCGAGGATGCGCTCAAGGCAAAGGAACTGGGTTATAATATTGACGAGGGCGGCGGCGCTTTCTACGGACCCAAGATTGACATTAAAGTAAAGGACTCCCTCGGCAGGGCATGGCAGTGCAGCACCATCCAGGTGGATTTCAATCTGCCCGAGCGCTTTGATATGACGTACCGCGGCCCTGACGGAAAAGAGCACAGACCGATTATGGTGCACCGGGCCCTCATGGGATCGCTCGAACGTTTCTTTGGAGTGCTGGTTGAGCATTATGCGGGCGCCTTTCCTCTATGGATGGCGCCGGTTCAGGTGTCGGTGCTGACCATATCGGAGAAACATGCAGAATATGCAGAACAGCTTGCATCCGGCCTTTTCCGGAGAGGCATTCGTGCTGAACTCGATGCAGACAGCGAGAAGATCGGCAACAAGATAAGGAAGAGCAGCATCAGAAAGATTCCTTATGCCATTGTGGTCGGCGACAAGGAAGCGGAGCAGAAGATGCTGAGCTTAAGGAGGCGCAATGGGGAGAATGTGGGTCCCTTTGCGATTGATGAACTAATATCTTTTCTTTGTGAAGAGATCAACCTCAGGAGGTGAGCACATCAGCAACAGGGACATTGGCAAAAATATCAGGGTAAATGAGCAGATCAGGGCAAAGGAGATCAGGGTGATTGACAGCGACGGCAGCCAGCTTGGCGTGATGTCTGTCAGGGAAGCCCTGCATGTTGCCGAGCAGAGGGAGCTTGATCTTGTAGAGGTGTCACCCATGGCTAACCCGCCGGTATGCAAGATCCTCGATTTCGGCAAATACAAATACCAGCTGCATAAGAAGCATACGCAGAAGAAGACCGTTGATCTGAAGGAGGTGAAGGTCAGGCCCCAGATTGATGAGCATGACCTTCAGCTGAAGATCAGGAATATCAACCGGTTCATTGAAGACGGCGATAAGGCGAAGGTAGTGATGTATTTCAGGGGCCGCGAGATCATCCGGCCTGAACTGGGGATGAAGGTCTTTGACAGGATCATGCAGAGCCTGACCGGGAAATACCAGATCGAGACGAACCCAAGGCTTGAGGGCAATCATATAACCATGGTTGTTGCGCCGAAATCCTGACAGATTCTGAGTGACAAAATAAGTTCTTTTTGGGTATAATACTCACTCTTGTTCAGGAGCAGGACAGGAATGCCTGCGCATGAACCGGAATATATTTATAGTGGAGGAAACGATGCCAAAGATGAAGACGCACAAGGGCGCTGCGAAGCGGTTCAAGATTACCGGCTCCGGCAAGATCAAGAGACACCATGGTTTTACGAGCCATCTTCTTACCAGCAAGTCCGCAAAGAGGAAACGCAGCCTTCGTCAGTCAGCGCTTGTTGACGGGACAGAAGAGAGAAACATCAGGACTCTGTTGCCGTACGGCTAAGATATATTGAATTACCGGGCTGAAAGATATTGTCCGTCAGAAGCAATTTAGAATCAGGAGGATAGGCAGATGCCGAGAGCAAAAAGTGGACCGAAAAATACAAGAAGGAGAAAGAAACTCCTTTCGCAGGCCAAAGGCTATTACGGAGCCAAGGGCCGTCTCTTTAAGGCGGCGCGGGAGACCGTTGACAAGGCCCTGCAATATGCATATCGTGACAGGCGTGCAAAGAAGCGTGAATTCAGGGCGCTATGGATTGTGAGGATCAGCGCAGCAGTAAGGGCTATGGGCCTGAACTACAGCCAGTTCATGAACGGGCTTAAGAAGGCTGATATTGCGCTTGACAGAAAGGCGCTTGCCAATCTTGCTTACCATGATCCAAAGGCGTTTGGTGAGATAGCAGAGGCCGCCAAGGCAAAGCTTGCATCATAGATGGCTGTGGATGATCTGCGCTCCCTAAGACAGGCATTTCTGTCTGAAATCGAAGCGGTTTCGGAGATAGCAGAGCTTCAGCAGTTAAAGTCAAAATATACAGGACGGAAAGGGCTGGTGGCAGCCCAGATGAAGGCCCTTTCCTCTGTCCCGCCTGAGCAGAAGCCTGCATTTGGCAAGGCAGTAAATGAACTGAGAGATCTTGCAGAGCAGGCGATAGCGCAGAAAGAAATATTCTTCAGGGAAGCTGAGAAACAGAAGCGTCTCCTTTCGGAGAGGATAGATATTACTCTTCCCGGCAAACCCTGTCTGTTTGGCAAGACCCATCCCCTCAACAGGGTGCTTGATGAGATCAAGGATATATTTATCTCGATGGGCTTCAGTGTCCAGGAAGGACCGGAAGTGGAGCTTGACTACTATAATTTCGAGGCACTGAACATTCCGAAGCACCATCCTGCGCGCGACATGCAGGATACGTTTTATGTTTCTGATGATGTTGTGCTCAGGACTCATACCTCGCCGGTGCAGGTGAGGGTGATGGAGAAGACGCGACCTCCTCTTATGATCATAGCCCCCGGCAAGGTCTACCGCTGCGATGCAGACGTCTCTCACACTCCGATGTTCCACCAGGTCGAGGGACTGATGGTGGACGTGGACATATCGTTCAGCGAACTCAAAGGCGTGCTGGGCATGTTTATCCATAGTTTTTTTGGCGGTGACACGCCTGTGCGGTTCAGGCCGAGCTATTTCCCGTTTACTGAGCCGAGCGCTGAAGTTGATATAGGCTGCATCTTCTGCTCAGGCAGGGGCTGCAGAGTCTGCAAAACTACGGGCTGGCTTGAGGTGATGGGATGCGGCATGGTAAACCCAAGGGTGTTCGAAATGTCAGGGTACGGGCCTGACGAGTTTACCGGTTTTGCCTTTGGCATGGGTGTGGAGAGGCTCACGATGCTCAAGTATTCAATAGACGATATCAGGTTATTTTACGACAATGATTTGCGGTTTTTAGGGCAATTCTGACAGGCGGAAGGCAAAATGCGCGTATCACTTGACTGGATAAAGGAGTTTGTCGGGGTGACAGCATCTGCAGAGGATGTTGCCCACCGGCTGACCATGGCCGGACTTGAGATTGAGGGCATGGAATCGGTCGGCGATGATGTGGTGATGGAGGTTAATGTTACGCCTAACAGGCCTGACTGCCTTAATGTATACGGCATTGCGCGTGAAGTTGCTGCATTATACGGCCTGCCGCTTAAGGCGCCTGAGGCCAAAATGCCTGAGAATCAGCAGCCTTCCGATGTACAGGTGCTGATAGATTCCCCTGAGCTCTGCCCCAGATATACCGGAAGATCCATCAGGGGAGTGACGATCAGGGAGTCTCCTGACTGGATGAAACAGAGGCTTCATAAGAGCGGCATCCGATCAATCAATAATATCGTTGATATCACCAACTATGTGCTTCTTGAACTTGGCCACCCGCTTCATGCCTTTGATACTGCAAGGCTTTCAGGCAGCCGGATAAGGGTTGCACAGGCAGGAAGTGAACTGACCATGACGACGCTTGACGGCATCGAGCGGAAGATACCTGGAGAGACCCTGCTTATATGGGATGCTGCTTCGCCTGTGGCAGTGGCCGGCATCATGGGAGGGGAGGGATCGTCTGTTACAGAGACGACAAAGGACGTCTTTCTCGAAAGCGCTTATTTTGCGCCCGAATCCATCAGGAAATCATCGAAACTGCTTGGCCTCAGGAGTGAGTCCTCGTACCGTTTTGAGCGTGGAACCGACAGGGTATTTCTTGAGACTGCCCTGAACAGGGCTGCGGCTCTTGTAGCTGAGCTTGCCGGCGGGCGTATCTGCAGTATTGAGGACAATTATCCTGTTGCATATAGTCCTGTTAAGATAACAGTTTCATATCGCAGGTTGAATGCGCTTATAGGCATTGCTGTTTCTAAGGAAGAAGTGCGTGCACTTCTTGAGGCAATCGGGATTCAGACAGAGGACAGGGGCGAGGAGTTCATTGTCCGGCCCCCGTCTTTCAGGGGGGATATCAGAGTCCCTGTAGATGTGATAGAGGAGGTTGTGCGTTGTTACGGGTATGACCACGTACCCGCAAGGCCTCCGCGTGCAATACTATCAGACGGCCTGCTGAATGAGAATGAGCGGAGCATAAATCAAATTCGGGAATCAATAAGGAGGAGCGGATTCAATGAGGTGGTCAATTTCAGCTTCATGAGCCGTGATGATCTCGATATCCTCTCGATAGAATCTCATGAGCATGAGCAGAGACGGAGACATGTGACACTGAAAAATCCGCTCAGGCAGGATGAGTGTCTGATGCGGACAACGCTTATGCCGGCGCTTGTCAGGAATCTTGCATATAATCTGTCGCGTGGAATCAGGGATGTGCGGCTGTTTGAAGTATCCCGGGTCTTTATAGATGCCGGAGCCCAGCTGCCTGCAGAGGGACTGCGGCTGGCCGGTCTCTTTTTCCAGGACCTGCTGCCTTCCCTTTGGAAGGACTCTGTGCCTGCATTTTATGGCGTCAAAGGCATCCTTGAAGCCCTGTTTGAAGAATTACGGTTGAGGGATTGCGTATTTGTTCCCTCAAAGGAGGTATTTCTGCATGCAGGGAAGTCTGCTGATATATATATCAAGGATCAGAAGCTCGGATACATTGGTGAGATGGCGCCCCAGATCATGGAAAGGCTGGCGCTTAAGATACAGAAGCCCCAGGTGGTTGTATTTGAAATAGACCTTGAGCATATGCTTCCGCTGCTGGAGCGGAAGATTAGTTATCATCCGATCCCGAGATATCCGTCAATTGACAGGGATGTGGCCCTTGTTATGGATGATCAGATGACTGCCGGTGATATTCTTGCCTTATTCAGGGCATATCAATCTGAGATTGTTGAGCAGGTCCAGCTTTTTGATCAGTATAAGGGGAAGAACCTGCCCCAGGACAAGAAGAGCCTCGGAATCCGCATCACATACAGGGGCAAGGACCGTACGCTTGATGACGCAGAGGTGGAGCCTGTCCATGCTGCCCTGATTGACATTGTCGCTCAGAAGACCGGCGCTAAACAGCGGGGCGCTGACTGATCAGGACTTGATCCTGTAGCCTGCCTTGACAATGGCTGCTTCAACAGCCTGCAGGCTGGTCAGGGTCTCGTCGAAACTCAGCTCTGCCTTGCCTGCTTCCACTGTAAGATTACTGATCCCTTCAAGGGCCTCAATAGCCTTCTTTACCCTCATCACGCAATGCATGCAGGTCATGCCATCTATCTGTATGTTGGCCTCGGTCATGAAAATCTCCTCTTAATATATTCAAATTCTGATCCTGTTGACTTGATTGTATTTGATAGGAGGATAAAAATCAAACAGGCGAATATGCCTTCCAAAAGAAACAGCGCCTGCCACAGGCAGCTTATGCCCCTGCCTGAGACT
>CAYUNK010000093.1:0-8006 GCA_964446125.1 uncultured Nitrospiraceae bacterium
TATTATCACATGGTTTTCAAGATAGGGGGTTCTTTAACTGCGGTTTTCAGGTTTATTCCCAGTTTCAAATTGGCAGAATTGTCAATGAGCGATGAAATGCCCATCTCTGCGCAATATTGTTTCATATGATATATATCATAGAAAGTATCGGAATAAATACTTACTATCTATGAAGCCTGAGGCCTGAATCCTTAGCAGGTCTTTTTTGTGTTCGATATATAGTTGACCTAAACCTATAGTTTGATAGACTGATTATATAACTCCCTCTATCCTCTATGGGAAGGAGTGGACTTGACCTCAGGAGTAAGAAGGGGCGGAGGTGAGCAGGAATTACTGCTCACCCACGATTAACAATGAATGCCAATAGGAGGATGAGATGAAAAAGATTGTTTATGCTGCAGTTGTGATGGTGCTGGTTGCAGGTATAGGGGGTCTCTATTACTCAAGCGCTGACGCAGAAAAGTACGCAGCCCCAGGGCCGGCAGAGGCAAAATCTGCTGAGAAAGATGTGAAGGCTGAGGTATGCTACGGCTGCCATGCGACAGTCAAAGACCTGCATAAAATGGGCAAGCATGCAAAGCTCAATTGTTCCAGGTGCCATAGCGGTCTCCAAAAGCACCTGAGCGGGCCAGGCCCTGAGAGCCGGCCAGAGACAAACCTTTCGTGGCAGGCCTGCGGCCAGTGCCACAAAGAGCAGTTCGAAAGCTTTATGAAAGAGTCCTATCACCGGCCTGCAAGAGACGAGAAATCGCAGCTGACCAACAGGTCACCAAATCCGTTTTGGGATAAACTCATGGCAGGCCATGGATTTACAAAGGAACATGCCCTCACCCGCAGCCATAACTGGATGCTGATAGACCACCTGATCGTTGATCGCGCATATGGAGGCAGGTTTCAGGGGAAAAACGGCTGGAACTATATCTTTGACAAAGGCAGGGCCTGGGATGTGCTGAAAGACAATTATCCTGACAGCAAGGAACACAAGGCCTACATACCGCAGACTGCTGCAGCGGCAAACCCGGTCTGTTTTCAGTGCAAGACCCAGGATCAGATCCTCAAATGGTCATACCTGGGCGATAAGGTCGAGGGAAAGACGACCTGGGACAGGACATCAAACGTGGTTGAGGTCGCAAGAGACATGCAGCACGGCCTGAACTGCATCACCTGTCATGACCCTCATGCGACCAAGCCCCGTATTGTTCGTGATGGGCTGATTCAGGCGCTCACCAGGCCGGAGGCAGATACGCTCTGGCATAAAGATCCGAAGCGTACGAATTTCAAGGTTATTGATATGGGAGTCAGAGGATTCACGAGAAAGATTGCTCTCCTGGACAAGTATGATACAAGGCTCCAGTGCGGCCAGTGTCATGTTGAGTATAACTGCAACCCGGGCACTGACACAAAGACAGGAGAGCCGGTGAAGATGTCTGACCAGAGGACTAACCATTTCCCCTATAAGGATGTATTCGGTCTGTACGAGCATTATGTAAACCAGATCAACTTCCTTGATTTCAGGCACAGTCTGACCGGCGGACTGCTCTGGAAAGGACAGCATCCGGAGGCAGAGTCATATTACAACTCAAAGCATGCCCAGGCCGGCGTTGGATGCGATGACTGTCATACCCCAAAGATAAAGGGAAAAACCGGCAAGATGTTCACCTCTCACTTTGCTGCAACACCTAAGGTTCAACTCAAAGAGACCTGTCTTAAATGCCATACGAAATGGACAGAGGAGATGGCAAGGTATTCTATTGATTCAGTAAAGGCGTATGGAAGAGGCAAGATGAGAAAGGCCGAATTTCATCTATCCGCCCTTATTGACAAGATCGTGGAGGCCAGGAAAGCCGGCCTCGGTGATGATCTGATCAAACAGGCGCAGGACCAGCACCTCAGGGCGCATATCCTCTGGGAATACTGGACAGCAGAGAACTCTGACGGGTTCCATAACCCTGAGATGGCCCGTGAATCGCTCACCAAATCTGTAGATGAGTCAATGAAAGGAATCAAGATCATAAACGATGCCTTTGCGGCAAGGACAGCAGCAAAATAGCGTATGCAGTAGAAAGAAGGCTGGGATTGCCAGCCTTCTTTCGAAGCAGAAAACTGCAGGATCCGAGAATCCAGTCCCCGGCATAATGTTTTGAGGTATCTGATTGAAACATGGGATCATACCAACATCAGGAATCGCAAATTGCCATGACTTCAAATAACCTGACATAGACAACGAATACTGGGGCTGTTTTGACTGAGGCACGCGGCACAGGATCAGGACTGAACCCGTAAACCTTTTTGTCCCCAGTTCATACGCCCTATGATGCACTGCAGGGCGGGATTTTCACCTTCAGCCTTTTCTTCCGTTCAGGGGTGAGGTTATGCTTCATCACAAAATCCTCATCTGCATACTCATCCCTCTTTTTTATCAGGAGCCACTCCTTCGCCTTCCCTGACATCTTCATAAGCACGAACTTTCCCTTTAGTTTCTCCCCATGCATCAAAAAATCGAGCCTGCCTGTCCGGATATTGCCGTCCAGAAGTTCATACTCTCCCCTGTCCCAGATGACCACTGCGCCTGAACCATACTGCCCTTCAGGGATAATCCCTTCATACGAGGCATATTCAGGCATATGGTCATCAACCATGATCGCAAGACGCTTATCAGCAGGGTTCATCGAAGGACCTTTGGGGATGGCCCAGGATTTCAGTACAGTCTCCATCTCAAGCCTGAAATCAAAATGCAGGCGCGTTGCATGATGCTCCTGAACAACAAACATTGCCATCGTCTTCAGTTATGTGGCGGTAAGCCGGCGCTGTATGCCAGAGAGATACTGCCGCTGGTGTTGGTATCCATGATCAGCAACTCCCGGCGCCCCGGATTCGGGGGTAAACTGCATAAAATCCACAGATCACCTGCATGCCCGCGCAACAATGACGGCTTTATTGCAGGCAATTTGGCTAATCAGGATAAATCCTGGTGAACTTTGCACCCTTGACCGATACGCCTGCCATCAGACCCTTCTGATCAAGGATAAAAGCCATGATCGGATGCCGGCTGACCAGGGTGCCAACAGGCACATTGACCCCAGTATCAATCATGGTCACCTCTGCGTCAGCTCCTGCTTCCCATCCTTCATTGGACCGGAATTTCTTCAGCGCCTGCTCGGTAACGAAAATAATCACCATGTCAAACTGTTGCGCGCCGATCTGCCAGCCTACAGAGCCTGCCGCAAGGCTGTAGTAATCAATTGTCCTGTTATCTGCCCGTAGCGCCCCCTGGCCATATTGACCGCCCAAAATAAAGCCGACCTTCGTAATATTTGGAATTATGAGCATGCCCTTCGCCACCCTAAGATATTCATCTGCGCCTTTTACCTGTTCCTTGAACCTCATCATTGATGCATCAACGCCTGCGTTGATTTCACCCTTTGTCTTGGCATCGGCAAGGGTTGCCAACATGCCAAATACAAGCATGAAGCTTATTACAAGACCGGGCAATTTACAGAAAGCTGCTTTCTTTTTCATTGTTTATGTTCCTCCCTTTCACTATTAGACTTATCATCTCCTTCATCGCAGTTATTGTCAAGCGGGCATATGGTAAAACCTGAATAAGGCGATACTGATCCGGCTGCCATCCTGTTGGTCAATCACAGGGACTAAGAAAACGCAGCATGGCGTTTTATCAACTTCAGGCAGAACCAGTGCTGAGAGTATCACTGAGGTCCGGCTCTCCCTGTCCTGTTCTGCTGTGAGGGGCTGACAGAGCCTCGATGACTCCGGAGATAACCGCAATCCCCATGATACCTGCCAAGAGACAGAGCCTGTATTTCATGGTTTTATTATACCACCATAAAGACGATACTCAAAAAGGCAGGGCGGCTGACATGGTTAAGGTTGAAAAGGCTGTTAAGGACAAGACTGTATTTCTGCAGAGATCAGAAATCGGCCGGCCCATTCAAAGAATAGCTGCCCGAATCGGCCAGGAATTCCTTTTTCAGCATCTTTTGTTCATACATGGACTTATCTGCCTGCCGAATAAGATCATCTATGGAGCAGGGAGAGCCTGAATTGTATTTAGCTGTGCCTACACTTATTGAGAGCGTATAAGGTCTGTTATTTGTGGAATTATACTGCTCAATGTTTTGATATAGACGGGAAGTCGCCACCTTAATGCCGCCCTCTGTAGCGCTGTCGAATACAACAATAAACTCATCGCCGCCGATGCGGGCTATGATGTCAGATTCGCGAAAGGTGTCTTTCAGGATCATTGCAGTGTCTCTTATAGCCCTGTCACCGGCTTCGTGGCCGGAGATATCATTAATGGTCTTGAGATTGTCGAGATCAGCAAAAAGCAGGTATAACACATCTCTCTGCCTTTTGCATATTTTAAGCTGCTGTTCGGCAAGGGCAAAGAAGCCTCTCCGATTATAAAGCCCGGTAAGTTCGTCGGTAACAGACATCTTAAGCAGCTTTTCCCGAAGTTCAACAAGCCGTATCCTTATTATGAGTTCCTGAAGGGTAAAGGGCTTCTTGATAAAGTCGGATGCTCCTGCTTCTATCGCTTTTTCGAAAGAGTAATCTTCAGCAAACCCGGTCATGATGATCACCAGCATGTCCGGCCTGATTTTTTTTGACCATTCCGTCAATACCAGCCCGTTTGTGCCAGGCAAGACAATGTCAGCTATCATAAGGTCAAATGGAGTTTCTTTGATCAGTTCAAACCCTGCCTCAGCATTGCAGGCAGTCTGGCATTGATAGCCTTCCTCCTGCAAGGCTGAATTGATGAAGTCAAGCATGACTGTATCATCGTCAACGACTAAAATAGATGCCCGCCTGACAGCTTCATCTTCTGTCACAGAATAGCCCCCCTGGAGTCTCGTTGCTGATATCGCAGGATTATAGCACAATCTGACTGCAATGCTCTGCAACTGCAGCCAAGGGACATCCTGCCCATGGAAAGATGCCAGAGGCCATTCGGGCAGAATGACATGCATGCAGGCCATTGCGATGTGGTAGAATGTCTCTCATATGAACCTGAATAAGCTATGTCCTGTATGCCGGATGGAGTATCTTTACCATATTGACAAGTGCGCTGATTGCGGACATGATCTCGTCCTGCCGGAAGAGTACAACAAGACTCAGACTGAAATAAAGCGGATCGCGGGCAGTGCTATTGAAAACAGGGTTGTTGTAAGGAAGGGCGATCTTGGATGGCTGAGCGAACTGCGCGCAGTCCTTATGGAGGCCTCGATACCCAGCACTATAGTCTCTGAAGATAATTGCAGCAAAGGCTGCTGCAGCGATAGCTTCCATCTTATGGTCGGCCCCGGAGATCTTGAAAGGGCACAGGAGAGTATCGAGGAATACTTTATGGTAATTAATCCTGAACTCTGCGATGCCAACGAATTGATTAAAGCCGGGAAGTGTCCGGCCTGCAGTTTCCCGGCGCCTGCTGAGGCCAGGGAATGCCCTGACTGCGGACTGCCGCTGCTTATTATTGAGGACGAGTAGGAAGTCGTGGCTGTCTGGGGCCTGTCCCCCGGCGATACTATCCCTGTAAGGCATGGGCGCGCCTTTGGCCGCATAACCCGGAAGATAGTCATCCTGAGCATGTTTTTTCTGTTAACCCCATCATGCGGGCACTCAATATCCTGCAGTTCAACAGGCCAGGTCATTCATGCCAGATATAGTCAGCAAAGGTTCTGTCAGGAGCCCTTCGCAAGACCTGCCTGATCGTCTCAGGCAGAAGTATGGTGTAATCCACACTGACGTGATTTTGTAGCATTCGGGGCACAGCCGGCGATAGAGTATTTCTTCTGGCTGCTGTTTATAACCTCAATGACAGCAAACGAGCCTGAAGGATATTTCAGGACGTTTCTGGAAGCATGTGGCCTTGCCTATCTCGGCTGGGGCATAAAATTACTCTTTTACAAACTTTACGATTAAGGGAGACCGATGAAGATAATCACAAAAATCGGAGGAAGATATAGGAATTGTGAGCGCACCAGCAAGCTCTTTCACCTTTATAAAAGCAGGATCAATCAGCTCTTGCCGGTCGCAATCAAAAACTATAAGCCAAAGCTGCCGGATGAACTGATCCTGAGACCCTTCTACACCAGGAATGGCTTTTGCGAGTATTACGGAAGGCTCAGATACCAGCCCTTTACCGGCTGGTCAATCCTGATGAATGTTGACGACTGCGCTGCCAAGCCTGATTTCGGCCTGTCTGTTGTAGATCACGAGGTTGCACATCTGGTAATGGCTGTAAAATATGATGATTGGGGACATGGAGATGAATGGAAGGAGTGTGTCAGGACGCTGAGAGGGTATGCAGGTTCCGAGAAAGCTACAAGAATTACAGGCTCTCCAGTAATGCAACAGGAATTGAGTTTCCGGGTTTCCCTTCTAAGCAAATGGAAACAGGGAAACTAATCAGGGCGATAATGGGAAGTTACGGAAGGTTTACGGAAGGTTTTTTAGGGTCTTGAGCTTGCATAACCATTTGATAATTAAAGGTAACCTGGGATAAGCTTGGGGGTTCGAGTCCCCTTCGGCACCATAATGAGGCAGACAAATCACCAAAAGACAAATCAGAAGGAGATAGTCAACCTCCTCCTGATTCGGGATGTCAAAAAGGCCGCTTCTCATTCCCTCATCCTTCCTGCAACTGCAAGTCAGTTGCAGTATCCTTTCTTTCGTGCTATCCTGAATTCATGAGCAAAGCCGAAAAGCTGTTACAGCGTTTTCTATCGAAGCCGAAGGACTTTACCTTTGAAGAACTCAGAAGGCTTCTGAGTCATTTCGGATATGAAGAGGCGAAGACTGGCAAGACTTCAGGCTCAAGGATGACGTTCTATAATGCGGAACTTGACGATATGATCAAGTTCCATAAACCGCACCCTTCAACCGTGATGAAGCAATGCTATCTGCGGGACATTGAACAGCAATTGAGAGACAGGGAGGTCTTAAAATGAGAGATGCAATGACGTATAAGGGTTATATCGGCACGGTCCGCTACAGCGCTGAAGATGAGGTCTTCCATGGCAGGATAGAGGCCATAAACGACCTCATAGCGTACGAGGGCACCAGCGTAAAAGAGATAAAGAAGGCCTTCCATGAGGCCGTTGACGACTACCTTGAAACGTGCAAGGAGATGAACAGGGAGCCGCAAAAGCCCTTTAAAGGCAGCTTCAATGTAAGGATACCGTCAGACCTTCACAGGAAGGCTGCGAGTAAAGCTGCGATGATGGGCTTATCCCTGAATCAGTTCGTTCAGAAGGCGCTGGAAGATGAGGTAACCGTATAAGTGTGGCCTACGAAAGGTAGATGTCATGACCTGGGCAATAATCATCATCTCGGAAATCAGGATGCATGTAATGACCCTTTGCTGCGGTGATTACGATAGACATCAGACGGTGAACCCGCCGGCCCTGTACTGCTGGGCTATTTACAGCCTGAAGGATGATGCATAAGCCTCTTCTCATACTGCTCGGAGCTCTCTTTGTCTGCCTTGCAGTGCTCGGCATATTCCTGCCTCTGCTTCCGACCACGCCCTTTCTGCTTCTTGCAGCAGCCTGCTTTGCGAGGTCTTCAGAGAGGCTCCATAACATGGTCGTTTCACATAAGACTTTCGGCCCGCTCATCAGGCAGTGGCACGAGACAAGAAGTATGCCGCGCCGGGCAAAACTCTATGCCCTCTTTGCCATCTTTGCCGGAGGGGCGGTATCAATCCTCTCGGTCGAAACATCCGCGATGAGGCTATTTATCGCTGCAGCGCTCGTAATACCTGTCTCCATCATACTGAAGATAAAGACCTCTCAATAGACAGCCTGTAGAGGACAGAAGGCCAACTCCGGACAGATTGCCATAAGACCTCAGAAATGAATACCGGACATTTCTACTTTGGCTTGACAAATAATCACCTCTTCCTTGCAATAACCGGGCGATAGCGTATAATCCTAAAAACCGCAATTGACCTGATATATCGAGCAAAATCAATGTCATTGCGAGCG
>CAYUNK010000094.1:0-7419 GCA_964446125.1 uncultured Nitrospiraceae bacterium
TTTGCGCGTGTTTAATGACGCTTTTTCATGCATATTTATGCAACTGGAGAGTATACAGACATGCTTGAGGAATACGATTTCAGCAAGGGCATCCGGGGGAAGTATGCAAAGCGATATGCTGAAGGAACTAATGTCGTGGTCATTGAACCAGATGTTGCCAAGATTTTCCCGGATCATGACTCCGTAAACCAGGCCTTGAGATCACTCGCAGAGATAATCAAGCGCCAACAAAAAATTGCATAACTGCCTCATCAGCCTCACACGCAGGTTTCAGTGCTCACAGCTCTTGGGCGATCTGCATTTGAAAAAGCTATGGTCAGGGTGGCAGATACAGAACCGGAAGATTATGACAAACTGGCCGGACATTGGGATCTCCAATTAAAGGCGGCTCCAGTCACAGGCAGAATCGAAATGAGACTCTGTAATACAGGCCTGCAGACCGCTGGATGAGGTTTAAGGTCAATCATATATAAAGTGGGGAATAAGCCTTGCCCCGACAATGCCTCGAAAAAGGAGACCTTGTGCAGAGACAGCACAACAGAATATTAACATCAATATTGCCGATAGTATTTTCAGCAGTCACAATTGCGATTGTCTTGATATTATCCCTGATTTACAAAGTGCATGAACATCCATTTTTGATTGATGAGGGCGGTGTTATTGAATCTTTGTCGGCAATCGGCTATCTGGCATGTTTATTGTTGGCCATGTTTGCAGGAAAGTGGACTTATATAAGAAGGTATAATTATTTTCTGATATTGATTGCTTCATTTGGGCTTCGTGAACTGGATTTCGACAAGAGATTTACAACCATGGGTTTGCTCAAGACTGACTTCTATTTAAGCAGTAACGTGCCGTTAATTGAAAAACTAATCGGCCTGGTTGTTGTTGCAATATTGGCATATTCTGTTGTATGTATCATAAGAAATCATTCAAAAGGATTTGCATCAAAGGTCATGAAATTATCACCCGTTCATATTGGTGTGTTAATAACCATTATGCTGCTTGTCTTAACAAAAAGCATAGATGGCATACGGAAAAAACTGGCCATTATAGGAATCAGTCTTTCAAAAGATTCATATAAAATATTTATGGTAATAGAGGAGGTGCTGGAATTAGGAATTCCGCTTATGATTTTGGCAGTCTATATCATATATTTTTCATCTCAGGCGTCAGACAGTGAAGCCAGCCGTGGCAAGCCGAGGAACATCTCAGGCGCAGGCTGAAACAGGAAGACAGTTGGGAGATAGCAGATGCAGGACACCTGTTTTGGTTTGTGCAGCGGATTCCGCCCCGGCCCGGTGCGTTCGCCGCTCATGCGCAAGGCCGCCTCATCAGCCTCTTGTTAAGGCATGTTGATTAAAGCGCTTATGGTATGGGCAGTTATTGCGGCAGGCGAAATAATTAACGGCAATATCAGGGTACGATTGTTGCAGCGAAGATACGGGATCCATCGGGCAAAGCAATTAAGCCTATTTACAGGAATTGTGATATTTTCAGCCATCACATGGTTATCCCTGTCCTGGGTCGGCCCTGCTGATCTGTACCAGTGTTTCGGCATTGGCCTGACCTGGACGGCGCTTATGATATTGCTGGATATCTATTTTGGCAAATTCATTTTTCATTACTCATGGAGAAGGATAGCCGAAGATTTTAATCCCAAAAAAGGGAATTTGCTCGGCGCCGGAATGTTGCTTTTATTCTTCTGTCCGGCTATTATTTTTCTGTTGCAGAGATAAAATATGAAACGAAAGGCTAACCGGTAAATATAAGACGTGCGCGCACTGCCGCCCGTCAATTCAAGGGTTAGATTAAGATTAACCTGAAATGAAGCATTCTGATTTAAAGCTATTGAGAGTATTAAAAGAGGATATTTTCGGCACCATTACACATGTGGAAATAGAAGGGGACGGCAGACAGGCAATCTGCAGAAATGTTTCAGGCGCAAATCCTTTTGTGCGTTGTATTGCTTATTTCCTGGCCGGAAGAGAAGCTGCCGTTCTAAAGAAATTGTCGTCAATAGAAGGGGATAGAGTCCCAAAATTGATATATTTCGGCAACGGGATCTGTGTTCGCAGCTATATTGAAGGCGACTCACTGAGAAAGATTAATGCATCTGATCTGAAATATTATGACAGCGCCCGGGAAATTTTGGGCGAAATTCATGCGCTGGGTGTAGTTCATAATGATCTTGAGAAGCCGGAAAACTGGTTGGTCACAAAAGATAATGTCGCTGCGATAATTGATTTCCAATTGGCCTGTTTCTTCAGGAAAAAAGGACTTCTTTACAGGCTTGCCCAACGGGAGGACATCCGTCATGCAGTCAAGAACAAAAAAAGATATTGTGCCTCCGGCCTGTCGGAAGAAGAAAGAAACATCTTAGAGAACAAATCTTATATTGCCAGACTCATACTCGCTTATTTCAAGCCAATCTACAACTATATTACAAGAAGAATATTAGGATATTCAGACCGGGACAACTCAAGATACAGCCGTTGATCCGGCAGTGGGCCTGCCCGGAGGAGAATCTGCGCATATCATGACTAACAGACAATGACTAAGAGGCTGCTGGGTCAATCAAGACAGGGATCATGAGCGACACAGATCTTCTCATGCGGTTTCTTGAGATCCCGCTCGGCAGATCGGAAGAGGTGTTCAGACGTTTCTCCTCCATTGAAACTGCCGTTGTTCGAGGCGCCGGATTAAAACGCTTTCTCTACGCGAGAGGCTGGAGGGAAAATAAAGTATTGCTTGTTGCACATGCAGATACGTATTGGGATCAGAATTATGGATATACTGATAGCGCCCCCCATAGGGCAGTACTCTCTGGAGGGGTGATTCGTTCCCTGGATTCACGCTATGGGCTTGGCGCAGATGACAGGGCGGGATGCGCCATCTTGTGGCTGCTCAGGGATTTGGGCCATTCGCTCCTGATAACTGACGGGGAAGAACATGGGCAGCAGGGCAGCAGTTGGCTCATGGAGGCAAATCAGGACATCGCAGAAGAAATAAACAGAGACCACCGGTTTGTCGTTCAGTTTGACCGCCGCAATGGGAATGATTATAAATGCTACAGAGTGGGAACTGAGGAGTTCAGGAGATACGTTGAACAGAAGACAGGTTATACAGAGCCTGATCGAAGATCATCCACAGATATTGTCTCTATCTGCCGGGACATAACAGGCGTCAACCTTAGCATTGGATATCGCAATGAACATACTGCTGATGAGTGCCTCTGCCTCAATGAATGGCAAGGAACCCTTGACGTATGCAGACGTTGGCTGTCCGAACAAAAACTTCCGAGATTCACAAGATGGCAACAGGGTTATGAAAGAGAATCGCCGTAAAACCGCATTATCAGACCATCCGACAGGGCGCATGAGATGAAACTCCTTATGTTCTTCACAAGGCAGTGGTGGTATAAGACTGCATCAAAGACCCTCGAAACCTCACCGGACATCGAGACAGAGGAATCAATGGCGGATGCGGTCGTCATCTTCTTTCACTGTGAGGCAGAAGATGAGGCCAGGCATGACAGCGTCTGCGAAAAATTCGCAAAAAACGTCAAATGGCTTGCCGGCAAATTCGGCACAAGGAATGTTGTGCTCCATTCTTTCAACCACCTCTCGTCAAGCAAATCTTCCCCGGAGTTTGCCGGGCGACTTCTCGATGATGTGATTATCAGACTCGAACGCACCGGTTACAGGGTGATGCAGACCCCCTTTGGGTATTTTAATGAGTTCAAGATGCATGTGGCCGGAGATTCCCTCGCAAAGGTGTTCAAGGAGTTCTGATGCCACTCTACCGGGTCTGTTCCGCAGTCATCAGGCCCGACCTCATCGGCAGATGGGATGGGCATAAATGGCAGGAGGCGGATACTGCCGAGCCTTCTCACTTCCGGACTGAGGGCAGCAGCCACAGGCCAAAGACATCTGTTCGTCTTTTCTATGACAGCCTCAGTTGTCAGGCAGGGTGACAGACTTATTATGCCGGCCCAGAAGAGGGTTCTGCCCTGAAATCATTCTTAAATACTGCCAGAACTATCAGAGGAATGATCTCGGCAAGATAGGCCACCACGGTCGCCCAAAAGGCCATGATCAGGAGAATATGCAGATCCCTGACCTGATCAGTGATGGTTGCGTTGAGGAGATAGCAGAGCATAAAAAATATGCCCCATATGATCGGCACAACAAACGCCATAAGTATCAGGACTCTGTAAGGCTTATTCGCAGCCAGCCTCCAGACCATAAAGGCAAAAAGAATATATGGGACGAAGACCCTCACAGCGTCGAACATATGCCTCAGTATGAATGCAGCGCCTTCTTTATGAACAACAGAAAATACGAGCAGTCCGAGGAACCAGAGGATCAGCGGGAAGGAAAGGGATATCTGAAAGAATCGTGACTGTGTCATCGTATGCGTTAACTTTATAAAGCGGGCGACCCGGTTGTCAACGTGAAATTCTGATTGTAAAATCAGCTGGTTTTTGAGTTTTATGCGTTAGTGTCCGGCCCTGCCATGCCTGCGGCTTCGGAGGTTTCCTCCCCAAGCCAGCCGAGGTATCCTTCAAACCCTTCAATGATCGGCAGGGCAATAATCTCCGGCACTGTATAGGGATGGAGTTCCCGCACCCTCCTCTGAAGGACATCGAAAGACGCTCTCCTGGTCTTGACGAGCATGAGGGCTTCGCTTTCATCCTCAATGCTCCCCTGCCAGCGATAGACAGAGCGTATATCCCTGATGATATTGACGCAGGCTGCGAGCCCGGCTGAGACAAGGTCTTTTGCCATCATTGCGGCAGCCTCTTCGTTTGGGGCGGTGATAAGGACAATAACGAAATCTGCCATGTGATTGCTCCATCCTTGTCTGAGCTGTCTATGTCCCATTAAAAGAAAGCCTGCAGGGACATCTATTTTTCGGTCACTTATTTGCCGGCATCAAAACGCATATCCTCGGCTAAAAGAAGAACTCCATCTGCTCAAGATGTTCCCCGGGGAAATTGATAGGATAGAAGTTGTCAAAACATGCGGAACAGTAATTTCCGGCATCAGGCACCAGTTTCTTCAGGCCTTCAAGGTCAAGGTACGCAAGGGAGTCTGCTGTCACATATTTCCTGATCTCATCAACAGCATGGCTCGATGCAATAAGCTCCTGACGGGTCGGCGTGTCAATGCCGTAATAGCAGGGCATAATGGTCGGAGGCGAACTGATCCTCAGATGGACCTCTTTTGCGCCGCCGGTCTCCCTCAGCATCTTCACAATCTTCTTGCTTGTTGTGCCCCTTACAATCGAATCGTCAATAACAACAAGCCGTTTTCCTTCTATCAGCCTCTTGACGGGGTTAAGCTTGATCTTTACGCCAAAGTGCCTGATGCTCTGCTTCGGCTCGATAAACGTCCTGCCGATATAATGGTTTCGTATAAGACCGAAATCAAAAGGTATGCCGCTTTCTTCCGAATAGCCCAGGGCAGCGGGCACGCCGGAGTCAGGCACAGGGATGACAAGGTCTGCATCCACCTTTGATTCTCTTGCCAGCTGTCTGCCGAACTCTTTCCTGATTTCATTCACATTCTGGCCGCCAAAGATATTGCTGTCAGGCCGGGCAAAATAGATAAACTCAAAGATGCAGAATGCCTTCCTGGGGCTGAGCAGAAACTTGCGTGATGTTATGCCGTTTTCATTGATGATCACCATTTCACCAGGTTCTATGTCGCGGACATAGACGGCATTGATCAGGTCAAGCGCACAGGTCTCTGAGGCAACAACATAGGCGCCATCAACCCGGCCAAGACAGAGCGGCCTGACCCCATAGGGATCCCTGACTGCGATCAGCTCTTTTTCCCTCAGGACGAGCAGACTGTATGCGCCGCTCACCTCTTTTAATGCCTCGGCCACCCGTTCAGAAAAATCATCACCCCTGGCATGCGCTATGAGATGCACCACCACCTCACTGTCGGATGTTGACTGGAATATCGCGCCTTCATCCTCGAGGGTCTTTCTGAGTTCAGGGGCATTGACAAGGTTGCCGTTATGCGCAAGCGCCAATGCGCCCAAAGCAAAGTTCGCGACAATAGGCTGGACATTCTTAAGCACACTGCTTCCTGCTGTCGAATAACGGTTATGACCTATAGCAACATGGCCGGGAAGCTTCTTCAACCTTTTTTCGCTGAAGATGTCCGCCACAAGCCCCATGCCCTTTTCGATATACAGCTGCCGCGCGTCAGATGAGCATATGCCTGCCCCTTCCTGCCCCCTGTGCTGCAGGGCATACAGGCCGAGATAGGTCAGATTCGCAGCCTCAGGATGGCCATACACGCCAAAAACGCCGCATTCTTCATGGAATTTGTCAAAGGGATCAGAAAGGTCTGTATAAGGAATATAAGAACCCTGCCGGGAAGTTCTCAGCTCAGGGCAAGGCTTCTGTTTTTTGCTGTTTCTCAGTTTATGATGCACAGGCCGCAGGCACTCTCTCCAGGAAAATAATCTTGTTCATTTTACCATAAAAGACCACTACGTTTGGCGAATGGCAGGTGACCTGCCGATCTTCCTCTTCTTGTTTGCAGTGGATTGGACGGATTTATACCTGGGTGCAGATGTAATTGAAGTCATATAGGTCGTCATTAAGTGGTCTGCCGCCAACTGCAGCGCAAGGATAATTTATCGGGGCAGCACTCGCAGATAATCCAGGAATCTCTTGTAAAGATGCGGCAGGGTGCGCTTCTTGTGGGTAATGATATAGAACTGCCGCTTCATGTCAATATCCTTTATCTTGATTTCCCTGAGCAGCCCGCATTTCAACTCATCTTTTACAGACCTGCGGGACAATATCGAGACGCCCATGCCTTCCTTTACTGCCTGCTTTATGGCATCTGTTGAGCCGAATATCCCGACAACATTCAGATGCTGGGGGTCAACCCCCTCGCGTTCGAGTATCTTTTCAAACTCCCTTCTTGTGCCGGAGCCCTGTTCTCTCATAATAAGAGGGTGGCCTGCAAGGTCTTTTATGCTGAGACCCTTTGTCGCTTCATAAGAGCCCGGCGCAATGGTGACCAGCTCGTCATCAAGAAAAGACTCATAATGCACCTGCTTTGCCTCCACCAGCCTTGCTCCGACGATTCCGATCAGAAGTTCGTGTTCTGCAACTTTATTGATGATCTCTCTTGAATCGGCAACAGCAATCTCAAACAGGACTGCAGGATGCTTCTTTCTGAATGTTGCAGTAAGTCCGGGGAGGATATATGTGCCGGGGATTGTGCTTGCGCCGATGATGAGATGGCCTGAAAGATCCTTCTTTAATTCCCTCAGAAGATCCTTAAAGCCTGCGGTCTTATCTATGATTTCCTGTGCCCTGCCGATAAGCGCCCCGGCTTCTTTTGTCGGCAGTATCTTTCTGCTCAGCCTGTCGAAGAGCTTGCAGTT
>CAYUNK010000095.1:0-7229 GCA_964446125.1 uncultured Nitrospiraceae bacterium
AAAAGTGGGGAATAAACCTGGTCCTGACTGGGGAATAAACCTGAACCTCGACATGAGCCGGGCTGCAGAGCAATAATGAAAATAAATGGCACGGAAATAACACATACCGCTCTGCAAAAATTAGTAGAGATTCACAAAAAGAACATCTTTGCTGTTAAAAAGAAGTCAGCAAAATTTATAAAAAAGTTTCACCTCAAGAATCGCGATTAGAGTTAGAGCGACCAATCTTCCTATTAATATTCCATTTCGGCGGGTACCAATACGCGACTGGAGCAGGGTTCAGGCAGTATTTTTGTTTAATCTTAATACGAGCGGTGTATCCCCTATATTGCGGATGTTTGATGCGAGCATATTTATCAACTTCGCAGAATAAGTTTTGGCAGTCGATAAGATGTAAGGGCCGACCCCAGAGCGTGCGAAATTCTAAGCCAAGCCGCTCAAACTCAACTGCCTGATTTTCAGTAACGGCCCTGATGATCTCGCTCTCCGTTAGTCCGCCAAGATCGCTGAAACATTTTCTGATTCCATCACGCGCACCTGGACCGGGCATAACAAATTCCATTTCTGAAAAATTCGTCAGTGTGCTGTAGTTAATGTCAGTGACAAATTGATAGGCCAGGAAGTCGCCAATGGTTGGATATTCCCGTAGCAGGTAAAAAGCCTCATTCATTGACCGTGCCTCAACAAGCTTATCAGGTAACTGTTCTTGCAACATACGATGTAACAAACTCAAATGCATTTCGTGTTTTCTATTAAAGGAAGAAGAAGCTCCTCCAGATGGCATAATATAGGCGGCGGAATAAATGCGGAAGCCCTGATTCATAGATCTGCTTAATATCTTGCTGAATCGCTTTGCGGTAAAATTGCTTGTATGAATTTTCTCCACGTGTCTCTTCAATAATTCCCAAGTCTCTATCTTATTAAACAGTTTGAACAAAATTATTCTAAAGAATATTTCCTCAGGCGCTTGCTCCCCCTCATAGATTACGTGCTTAATCAAATATTGACTAACACGATCAGAAGCCCTATATGCATTTGTAAACTTATATGTGCTGAGAATAGGATCATCTGTCCAAGGATATGGATAATTCTCCAAACGTGCAAAGAAGATTCTTTGTCTTTCCGCTGCAAATCGCCAGAAAGTTTCGTAAACTTCGGTTGGTTTGGCAGGAGATATCTTACAGTTGACTAAAGAAGTTTCTAACTGTGAAGTGTTATTCAGGCTAGATAGCGGCCTCTGTTTGATATGAGAGAGTTTATTATCGCCCATCCTTATTGATATTATATAAAAATTGTCAAAAAATCGAAGCAGATCAGTTCACAAGCTCGGTCCCGTGTCCCCAGTTCCATATCGTTGACTCGGTGACGCCGATCTGTGCGGCAACTTCGATCTGAAGCAGCCCGAGGTCAAGGCGCCTCTTCCGGATGTGATCCCAGTCTACTAAGTCGGACAGATCAGTCGCACACCCGGCCTCTGGGGCATCCTTTACATTTCTCCTGTTATTGCGGTATCTTTTTAGGATGATTGATCTTCATACGCATACCACATTCAGCGATGGGGAGTTGATACCCTTTGAGCTGGTAAGAAGGGCTGAGGCCATTGGATACAAGGCCATCGCCATTACAGACCATATGGATGAATCCAATCTTGATTTCATCATACCACGTATCGTAAAGGCCATAGAAAAGCTGAAACCCCACGTTTCGATTGATGTTATTGCAGGGGCCGAGATAACCCATGCGCCGCCCCAACTGATCCCTGACCTGGTAAAGGAGGCCCGCATGCTCGGCGCAGGGATTATAGTTGTACATGGCGAGACTATTGCCGAGCCGGTCAGAAAAGGGACAAACAGGTCAGCTATTGAGGCCGGCGCCGACATTCTCTCTCATCCGGGGTTAATAAGTATTGATGATATGCTTTGCGCAAAAGAGAATAATGTATTTCTTGAGATAACCGCTCGAAGAGGCCATGCCTTTACAAACGGCTATCTGGCAAAGGAGGCTGTGAAGTTCGATCTGCCTCTCTGCATCAATACCGACGCCCATAGTCCGTCTGATCTTATAAGCAAGGAGCATGCGAGGAGCATCCTGCTCGGCGCAGGCATTGAGGAGGACAGAATAGATTCAATATTTGAGAATTCCAGATTTCTCGTACATAGAGCCCTAAGGAGGAGCAATGCCCAGAGCAATAAAAAAGAAGCAGACATATAAGAAGGAGAGCGACACAGTAGCGCAGGTAAAGGACAGCATTGAAGATATCAAGAAGGTAATGGAAAAGAAGCAGAAGTCACTGGTTGCCTATGGTCTGGCGGCACTCAGCGCTGCTATTGTTATCGGGGGCGTAGCAGTATACCGGTTCAGCGCTGATGAAAAGGCGCGGCAGCTTGAATATGCAGCGTATAAGACCTATTACAACATGTATCAGGCAACACCTCTGGCCGGCCAGGAAAAAGCTGAAAAGGCCCTTGATCTTTTTCAGCAGGCATATGAAAAGAATAAATCACCAAGGATTCTTCTCTTTATCGCTGACTCATATTCAGAGATGGCAAAATACGATGAAGCCATAAAGACGCTTGATGAATTCATCAGCCGGTTTGTCAAGGAAGAGGCGCTCATGCCGCTTGCCTATCAGAAGATGGTTAACCTGCAGCTAAGGAAGGGGAACAGGGAAGAGGCATTAAAGGCCCTTGACAGGATAGCCAGTTCAGAGGGCGACATGTTCAAGGATTTTGCATTGCTCCAGCAGGCGAGATTGCTTGAGCAGGACGGCAAGAAGGAGGAGGCAGCAGTCAAATACAGGGAGCTTGCCGATAAATATCCTCAGTCACCATATGTTGAAGAAGCAAAGACAAAATCAGGCGAGAAAAAGTCAGACGGATAACAGTCCTCTTTATGTCCGTAGCGGCTTTCTGGATTTGGCGCTCTTGTTTTTTGCGGCAGCGCCTTTCTTTTTGCCTGACGCGACAGATTTTCCTGTTTTCCTGTAAGAAGCCTTTTTCATGAGAGCCCTGTCAACCTGATCGAGGCTGAAGAGTGCCTTGGGCGGGATATAGATAGTGCTTCCTGCCTTCAGGGGCATGATCTTTTCCATGGAGTTCATGGATAGAATAACCTGTACCGGCATGCCTGTCTTGCGAGATATACCCTTGAATGTATCTCCCTTTTTTACCGTATAACGGTCTATAGTGAAGCGCTTATCTTCAGGAAGGGCAGAGAGTCTCTCCAAAAAAAGATCTTTTGTGCCCGCAGGAACCTTAATGAGATATCTTTGTGCATCAGGAGGAGTGCACCATCTCCTTAATTCAGGGTTCAGCCTCTTGATCTCCTCTATGGTGGTTCCCGCGCAATCAGCAGCCACTACCAGATCTATTGGATAGGCTAATTCAACCTCATCATAAATGAGGGGTTCATGATAGTCTATCTCCTCAAATCCAAACTCCTGGGGATTTGCAGCAATCATGCTGGCTGCGATGAAACGAGGCACATACTCCTTTGTCTCCAGTTTGATATGCTGAGTGCCGAGAAGATCCCAATAGTCGTCTGCTTTGCTCTTCTTCATCGCCTTCATGATCCTGCCTTCACCGGCATTGTACGCAGCCATGGCAAGATTCCAGGATCCGAACATTCCGTGAAGGTCTTTCAGGTAATTGGCAGCAGCCTCCGTAGACTTGACCGGATCGCGTCTTTCGTCCTTCCACCAGTTGATTTCGAGGCCATAGCGTTTTGCTGTTGAGGCGATGAACTGCCAGGGACCGGCAGCATGGGCAATGGAATAGGCATTCGTGCTGAAACCGCTCTCTATAAGAGATAGGAAGACGATATCCTCCGGAACATTATTATTCCTCAGTATATTCCGCATAAGATCTATATATTTGCCGGATCTGCTCAGATACAGGGCAAATCTGTCCTTGATCCTGTTGGCAAACAGGCTGATATTCCTGTCAACAGCCCTCGAAGCAACTGCATTGTCGGCAAAGGGCGCAATAAGAGGAGCCGCCTGAAGAGACAGATCATGCCTTGCCACTTCTGCCGGCTTCATATCATTATTTATACCCTCTTCTGATGATATCGCAGGTGAACTAAGAAGCATAAGAAGCAGAAGGGCAGGATAAAAAAGGCTGATTCTTTTCATTGGCTGTTATTTTCCTTATCACCCATACCATTTGTCAAGCAAATTGACCATTTAGATGACGACCTCTTTAAATCCGTCTCCCTGTCAGCCGGATTGATTGCAGTACTGCCGGACAATAATATTTGGCCGTCATATGACCCATTCCTGTTGTATCATCTGGAAGACAGGGCAAGTCCGAGTATGGCCAGGCAAATACCGGAGAGGCTAGGCTGGGGTGTGTTTACAGAAGTTCCATGCCCAGTAACCGCTCGGAGGATTTCCGGCAATACAGATCCTGCGCCTGTCAGCGCTGCCCGGAAATTTGTCGCACCCGGAGCAGGTCCATGTTGAAAAAAAAGGAGTGAATGTTTATTATTAGCAAATATAAAAAAGAATATATAATCATTCAGGGGGAACGCAGATGAAACAGATAATGCTTATCCTGCTCGCATGTCTGCTGCTTGCGTCTTGCGGCGGCAAAAAGGCGGTTAAACAGGTAACACAGGAATCCAGGGCAGCAACCGAAGCCTTTGCTCTGGCAGAGACGATCAGGGAGGCGTTTGTAAAGAAGGATCTGGCCGCCATACAGAGAAATACCACAGAGGCCGGCTTCAGGCATATAACTGCAGGCAGGCAGGCCTATGACAGCGTTAACATAAGCTTTACCCCCAGATGGGTCGAGATAGAAGGGGATAAGATGCTCGTGAACATTTCATGGAAAAGCTCATGGATGCTCTCAGGGAGAAAGACTGACGAGCGCGGAATGGCCGTCTTTGTTATGGAGGGCAATCCACTGAAGGTAACCGGGATTATACGGGCCAATCCTTTTGTGCTGCAGGAATAAGCAGCTTCTGAGCGTCTTATCTGCAGGAACTGCAGGAGGTCTTGCTGCAGGAGCTGCAGCCGGAAGAGGCTGAACCTGCAAAGGGCTTTTTTACGCCGCTCATGCCGAAGGCAGACATCTTCTTCGTCACATTTGTAGAAGAGCATCTGGGGCAGGCAACCTCTGTGCTTCCAAAGACGAGCTTCTCAAAATCCTCTTCACATACTGTGCAGCGATACTCGTAGATCGGCATAACAATCAGGGAAGCCCTATTATTTTTTCGCCGGCTTCTTAGGCACCTTTTCCCAGTCTTTCAGGAACTTCTCAAGTCCGATATCGGTCAGGGGATGCCTGATGAGCTGGGTTATGACAGCGTAGGGAATGGTTGCAATATGTGCGCCCATGCGAGCTGCATCAAGCACATGCAACGGGTTGCGCACAGAGGCTACGATCACCTCGGTCTCAAACAGGTAGTTCGTATAGATATCCAGGATCTGCTCAACAATATCCATGCCGTGGTGGCTTATATCATCGAGCCTGCCCACAAAAGGGCTGACATAAGAAGCTCCCGCCTTTGCTGCAAGAAGGGCCTGGTTGGCAGAAAATATCAGGGTAACGTTAGTCTTTACTCCCATGGAAGAGAGCTTCCTGACCGCCTTTAGCCCCTCCTCGATCATCGGGATCTTGATAACAATATTTTTGTGGATCTTTGCGAGTTCTCTGGCCTCTTTAAGCATGGCATCAGCAGTGGTGCCTACAACCTCGCCGTTTACAGGGCCCTTCACAATGCCGCAGATGGACCTAAGGATCTGAACCGGGTCTTTGCCTTCCTTGGCAATAAGTGAGGGGTTTGTCGTCACCCCGTCTATGACGCCCAATTCCCAGGCCTTTTTGATCTCTTCAATATTGGCTGTGTCTATAAAGAATTTCATGGCTCACCTCAAAACGGTTTGATGCTGTATTATAGCGGAAATAACCGGTTTTGTCCTTTCTGCTCAACCCTTATGGGCCAGCACCGGCTCCTGATATAGCTTCCGCAGGCAGTAGGCCTCTTCAATAAGCTCTATTAAATGGATAACCGGCCTGTCCTGAATTTCCCTGCGGAGCTGCATTATGCAGCCGGGGCATGAGGTGACGATGGTCTCTGCCCCGGTCTCAAGAAGATTTCCGGCCTGCCTTAGGGCAAGGGCGCCGGACAGCTCCTTATTGGAGAGGCAGAATGTTCCTCCGAATCCGCAGCATCCCTGAGATTGAGGCTCGACAAGGCCGAGCCCTGCCCTGATGATGATATCGCGCGGCTCTTTTTTTATGCCGAGGCTGTACTGCAGATGGCACGGGTCATGATAGGTTACGGTCCTGTCAATGGCCTCGACCCGTTCGAGCCTGTCCAGCAGAAAAACAGAACTGTCCATTGCCTTGTCAAGCCCCTTGCCGATCAGACTGCGATAGTCATGCTTCAATGTCATTGTGCAGGTGGGGCAGAGACTCAATATTGCATCTATTCTCAGCCTGCTGAATACGCGGTAATTATTCCGGGCGAGTTCTGCTGCCTCCTCTTCCATGCCGAGGCCCCGAAGAGGCGCGCCGCAGCATACCTCATCCTTCGGCAGCACCACCTCGTAACCAATGGACTGAAGAACATTGATAAGGGATTCACCGAGGTGGGGGAAGAGATAATTGACACTGCAGCCGGTAAAGATCGCCACTCTGCCCTTTTTCTTCTGCACCTTATGCACCTGCTCAAGGGCATGAAACGGCTGATCAGGGATCTCCGGCCTGAACGGCAGGAGCCCGCGCCGGGAAAGAAAAGGCAACAGAAAGTCCTGGCCCATAGACAGGACCCTGAAGCTGAGCTGCGGCCAGGTTGTGGCTATCTTGAGCAGATATCTGAGATTCCGCCTCTTTTTGTCCTGTTTCCTGAGCATCCTGAGTCCCTGCAGGATCAGCTCCGGGATGTTTATATTAAGGGGGCAGACACTCGAGCATGCGCCGCAGAGAATACAGCTGACAAGACGATCATTCAGAAGAGGGGAGGGCTCCAGACTGCCGGTCATAAGGGCCCTGACCAGCCTCATCCTGCCCCGGCCTGACATGCCCTCTGAGAGGCTGTTTTCGTACGTCGGGCATATTGCCTTGCAGTTGCCGCAGAGAACGCATCGCGAAAGATCAGGAATGTCTTGTTTATGCATCAATTATTATAACCAATCAACCGGGGATCAGACAGCAGCCGGAGCCTGCATCTCAGGGTGAATTTGTTCATATAACAAAGTCGGCGTAATGAAAGAGCAAAGCAGC
>CAYUNK010000096.1:0-6950 GCA_964446125.1 uncultured Nitrospiraceae bacterium
CTAATTGACCGTGAGGCTTGACCCTTACTTCTCTTCCCTCCTGTTGTTAAAAAACTTCTTGCCAAAAGAATAAAACGTAGTAAGATTAAGGATATATATGGAAGGGGGCGAGGTTGAGCCCCCCTTTTGTTGTCTCCAAAAAAAAGGTAAGCGATGAAGGAACGCGACATATTCGAAGAGATCATTGATGTCGGCAAGCGCCGGGGAGTGCTCACGTACGACCAGATCAATGAGGCGCTTCCCTCCGAGTACTTTTCCCCTGATGAAATAGAAGATCTTATGGACCTCCTGCAGGATATGGGGGTTAAGGTTACAGACTCTGTAGAGGATGAGGCTGCAATAGAGGAGGATCTCGAGGAAGAGCCGGTTGAGTACGAAAAGACCGAAGATCTTGTACAGGCCTACTTCCATTCAATGGGAGACATCTCTATCCTGACCAAGGATGAGGAGACTGAACTTGCCAAGCGCCTGGAAGAGGGAAGAAATATCATCCGCGATATTGTGGTGGCCATGCCCCTGTACAGGAATGTCGAAGAAGAGCTTGAGCGTGAGCGTGAGCAGGTCAGCGATGAGGAAGACTCAGAAGAAAAAGAGGTTGAGGATGCTGAAGAGGGTGAAGATAAACCTGATGAGGCATTAATCAGGAGCCTGAAGATCCTCGATGAACGCATGCGGGAGATAGACGCTTCTGACAGGAAGATCGGCCGGCATGGCTCTCTGAAAGATCTGAAGAAGCTGATAAACGACAAGAAGAAGAAAGATATCAATCCGATGAAGCTTAACGAACTGGCTAAAGAAATACAGGCCAGGCACAAAAAGGTTGAAGCTGAAATAGGGCTCAGGATTGATGAACTGAGAGATAAGTGGGACAGGGTCAGCAGGGCAAGGGCTCTCGTGATGGAGGCAAAAAATGAGCTGATTACCAGAAACCTCCGCCTTGTGGTCAATATCGCAAAAAACTATGTCGGCCGGGGGCTTCCGCTTCTGGACCTTATTCAGGAAGGCAACATTGGACTGATGAAGGCAGTTGACAAGTTCAAGTATGAGAAGGGTTTCAAGTTTTCCACATACGCAACTTGGTGGATACGCCAGGCAATTACCCGCGCCCTTATTGACCAGACAAAAACAATCCGTGTGCCTGTGCATATGATGGAATTTTATAACAGGGTTACCAAGGCTTCAAGAGAGTTGACTCAGGCCCTGGGCAGGGAACCGAGCAATGAAGAGATTGCAAAAAAATTGGGTGTTCCTATGAGAAAGGTTGAAGAGGTGTTCCGCGCAATCCAGGATCCTATCGCCCTTCAGACGCCGGTTGGTGATGAAGATACAGAACTGGAAGACTTCATCGGCGACAAAAACAGTCCATCTCCCTATTCTGACGCTGAAAGAAACGAGATTTCTGATCAGATCCTTATGATCCTCAAGACGCTGACGCAAAAAGAAGAGAAGGTGATCAGGATGCGTTTTGGCATTGGAGTTGACAGGGACCATACCCTCGAGGAGGTCGGAAGACACCTTTCGATTACACGTGAACGAGTCAGGCAGATAGAGGCGAAGGCCCTTAGAAAGCTCAAACATCCGAGCCGCCTCAGGGCACTTAAAGTTCTTACCTCTGTTTAACGAATCCTATTCTGCCTTTATAAGCAGGTTGCCTGGCTCGATCAGTCTGTGAGCTGTTTTATCGTTGAGCTGAACAATAATTGCGGTGCTGGTTCCTTCCTGGGTACTGATAACCTGTAAAATACCATTTGGCACACTATACTTATTTCCATTAATCCCGGCCTGAGACAGGCTGCCTATGAGATCGCCCGGCTTAAGACCGTCTTTGCTTCCCTTATCAAGATAAACAATATCAGAGGTAACGTTCCATGTCTGAAGCTTCCGGGTAGCCACGATATGGCCCATGACCTCAGGTCTTCTGAATGGCTGTTCAATGACAGGGGGCTTCATTTCAATGTAGGGATTCAGAAAGTATCCGGCAAATATCTCGGAAAAGGCCTGCAGAATCCGGCCGATTACATGCCCATGTTCAAGCCTGGTAATTTCAAGCACGCCCACCGGCTCGACTATACTGCCCATCTTTGCTTTTGTGACCGGGTGTGACACTTCCCTGAGGGAACGATATATATAGAAGCGCTCCCCTATTTTGGCATTGCCCGCAAGTTTTACATAGACATCATCATTGTTTCCATAAAGTGTTCTTTCTGAAAAGTGGCCTTCAATAGAGCCGGAAAAAGAGTCAATAGAGCCAAGAAATCCGCTCGTTGTATAGATATTCCGATGAACAAGCGGCGGTGTAATCCTGACGATCGGCGCCGGCATTGGCGGGGCGGCCTTAACCACAGGTTTCTCCTCGACCAGCGGCCTTATCTCAACAACGGACTCTTTTGGGGCCTCTGCCTTTCTGATAAGATAGAGCGGTATCTTGATTATCTGGCCAGGCTTGATTTTGTCCGGATTGGCAATTTCAGGATTTTCTTTCCATATCTTGGGCCAGAGGAATGGATCGTTCAACTCCCTCAGCGAAATATCCCAAAGCGTATCTCCTTGCTCCACCTTGTAATCCTTTATCTCCTGCTCCTGGGCAACAGCAAGAGATGCCATGCTTAAAAGGACAACAACAAGCGTCAGTGTAAGTCTGTTATTCAGCACAATACCTCTCCTTTTTTAAAGTTATTCTTCAACTAAAACCATAGCTGAGAATACAAAAACTGTCAAGTGTAATCTCGTTTTATTTGCAGGCCGAAACTGTGCAGTTGCAAAAACATAAGTCATTATCAGAAAATATATAAAAAAGAGCAGGAGTTCATGATGGCAGGAATAGAAATATATGTTAAGGATGAACAGGAAAAAGCACAGCTTATAAAGGACTATCTTGCCCCTGATGACCTGTATCTCAAGGCCCTTGATAGCCTTAAGGAGAAGATGACAGGGGAGGGTGTTGATCTTGAGACCCCCGAAGGAAAGAAGAAGTTCATCCTCGCTGTCAGAGATTTAAACTCCCGGTTTGGCACAGAACTGCATAAGGATCTTCCGTGACCTCTTAAGATGAAGCAGCTTCAGGGTCTTAAGGCAGAAATGCAGGCTCTGGCCAATCCTGAAAAGGCTCAGATACTGGGCAGTTTTTTCAGGACAGGCAGGGGGCAGTATGGTGAGGGGGACCTTTTCCTTGGCATCATGGTGCCTGCACAGCGACGAATAGCAAAGAAATATTCCTGCCTTGCACTGTCATCCATAAAGAATCTTCTGTCGAGTTGCATACATGAATACCGCCTCACAGCGTTGTTTATCCTTATAGGTCAGTATCAGAAGTCAGACAGGCAGACAAAAAGAAAGATTGTTGATTTTTATCTTCTTCATCGCGACCGAATCAACAACTGGGATCTCGTGGATCTTTCTGCGCCGAATATCCTCGGCGACTGTTGTTATCATGAAGAAGATTCAGCCATGCTATATCGGCTCTCGCAGTCAGAAAATCTCTGGGAGCGAAGAATGGCAATAATGGCGACATTTGCCTTTATCAGAAAGGGACGCTTCAGAGAGACCCTCGAGATTGCAGAAATGCTGCTTCATGACAGGCAGGATCTTATCCATAAGGCAGTGGGCTGGATGCTCAGGGAGATCGGCAAGAGAGATCTGAAAACAGAGGAGACCTTTCTCGATAAATATGCAGATGTGATGCCCCGAACCATGCTCAGATATGCAATAGAACGGTTTGATCAGGCCGGACGGAGATTCTGGCTGTCAAAAGGCAGGGTCTGAAGCTGCTGCATATGCTTTTCTGATCAGAAGATTCTGTTCTGTGATAAGATGGGTTGGAGACCTATCCAGAGGAGGAGAGGCAATGAAGATCCTGCTTGCAACAGACGGTTCGGCTTATTCAGACGAGGCTGCCAAATTTCTGACCTGCTTTGATTTTACGCCAAAAGACTCAGTGCATATGTTTCATGTTGTCTCTGAAGTGCCCTATGAGGATGATTATCGGCTGCAGGTGATGAAGGTGATAAGAAGGTTCGCCCCTCAGATACTGAAGACCTGTGAGCAATACGTAGGCGCCACCAGGGCCAGTCTCTTTAGGGAAGAAGGTCAGGGTATCCCGGAAGAAGAGATTGTGAAAAAAGCCTCTGAACTTGATGCTGACCTGATTGTTATGGGGGCGCGAGGGGTAAAAGGGCTGCAATCCCTGTTTCTCGGGAGCGTGACCAGGACGGTTGCTGCCATGACAGACAGAGCGATACTTGCAACCAAGCCTTGTATTGAAGGGGCAGGCAGGCCAATGAAGGTTCTTTTTGCTACAGACGGTTCCGGCTCTGCAGAGGCAACGGGTGCAGTGCTCGGCAACCTTCCCTTTCCAAAGGGATCTGCACTGACGATCCTGAATATTGCATGGTCTGCTGAGGCTGATATACCAGATAGATACGCAATGGAAATAGATGATGCCCTTAAGGCTGAACTGGCACAGATACGCACAGCAGAAAGCGAGAGGGCGGGGAGCATAGTTGACCGGGCAAAGGAGCGGTATTCTGAAGGATTCGCAGAGGTGCATGGATTGGTCAAGGGCGGAGACCCGGCCCAGGAAATTCTCAGGCATGCTGAGGAAATGCAGGCAGATCTTATTGCAATGGGAAGCAGAGGGCTCAAGGGCATTAAGGGAATGTTGGGAAGCGTTTCCCGCAGGGTTCTCGACAGGGCAGAGTGCAGTGTCTTGATCGGGAGAGCTAATCCTAAAGAGCGCAGTTAAGTCTGTCATTGCGACCCCGGACACGATCCGGGGAAGCAATCTCAAGGAGTTAAGGCGAGATTGCCACGCACCTTTTGGGCGCTCGCAATGACATTGATATTGCTCGATATACCAGGTCAAATGCGGTTTTTAGGATCATTTCAAGAAAATTCTGTCCCACCTGATGATCCTCGATCATGATCCTTTGGCCTGGCGATGTTCATTATACCGACGAGCCCACATAATTCAGTTAGGCCGACTCTTGCGGTTTTCAGGAGAAATTAGCAACGACAAGCATGAGGGGCGCAGGGGCAACCAACCCCTGCAAACCCGCCGAGCTTATTACCTGTCGCCTGGACACCGGTGTTATCTGCCGGTTTTTTGTAGGTAATCCAATCCCAGTTTTGAAGAAACCTTTTTGAGTTTCTTGTCAAGTGTCCAGACTGGGACTTTGGACAATATAGACGAAGAGATCAAGTGCATATCAATATAGCCCAGTCCCCTCCCCATAAGCTTATAATTCTCTATGAAATACATTACTTCCTCGTGTTCTGCCTGTTTCGCCAGAGGCAGCGCCTGCAACAAAGAAAGAATTTCAGACCTGTTTGAAAGATTGCCACACGCCAGTTCACCGATGATGAATGGGTGACAAACAACATCGCCCTCATTCAACGGATATTCAAGTTCGATGCTGCCGTATCGAAAGTGTTCGACCCAAACAGAGGTGTCGACGAGAACCATTTATGCGCCTGCTGACCGTCTACGAGGTATCGCATCTAACTTCTTTTCACTTCCTCCGAGTCTCGCGAGTCTCTTGCTGCTTTCCCTTGCGATTAGAGCTTCAAGCCCGAGCCTGACAAGAGATGTTTTTTCCGTAATCCCCGTCAGCCGTGTTGCTCTATCAAGTAGTTTGTCTTCGATGTTGAGTGTCGTCTTCATGAATCCTCCTGGCATTCCGACTTATATGTATTAGTATGTATAATTTATATGTATTCATCAAGTACTATTTTGCAGATAACGACAGAACTAAGACGCGCGCTTCTCGCGCGAACGTAATAAAGCCAGCACTTACTTTCCACTTGTAGAAATTATCTGCCTTCATTTTAATTATCTGCCAACGCCAAGGCTAACCAGAGAGGGGAATATGAATAATAAAAAAAGTCCGAAAGTTACCCCGAATCTGTTTAGCCGCTTGTTAGGGGTTCTATCCTGCTTGTATTGGCGTCAGGAAGCTTTTGCGATTTCGTATTTCACAGGGAAAAGTTTATCAAGGGAAATGCACTTTGAGGCGTCGAGAATTTCTATGCCGATAATTTTATCGTTCTCTCCAACATCAAGGACAATATCCTCCGATACCCTCTTGTTAATGACATCCTGCTTTCTGTCGTCAAGTCTGATGTAAAGAAGGTCTGTCTTGTCATTATACGCTATGTTCATGCTATACCTCCCATTTTCCGTAAAAAACATAAACGGTTACTGTAATAATCTTGTCCACCTCGATCAGGTAGAATACCTCAACTCTTTTTTGATCATAATATTTGTTATTCCTGTCTTGTTTGAAATCATAGACTTTGGCTCTTCCAATGCGCCCGTACTTTGCAGGAATTGCAGCCCCTGTATGGATCACGTCCCGGATTTCGGCCTCATTAGTGCCGCGTTCTTCTGCGCGCTCCAGAGTATGCGGGTCTATCTGAATTTCCATGCTGTTATTTTACCATTTCCAGGAACAACCAACCACTGTCTGTTTCAGCGATGGAACAAGTATGGCCTTATGACAATTCAGCCCTGCAAGTTGGACAGACCTTAACATCTTTATCTGTAATCCGATTGCCACAATGGCTGCATTCCCATCAGGCGCGCAGCGCCGGATGGGAACGAAAAAGCTAACCAGAGAGGGGAATATGAATAATAAAAAAAGTCCGACAGTTACCCCGAATCTGGTTGAGCCTATTGTGTACGCCCGGCATGGGCGTGAACTTATGGGGTGACCTGTCTGCGTGCAACGCGCAGGCAGGAAGTCCCCTGTACGAGAACCGAAAGGTATTCATGATTAAGAAGAATACTATCAAAAGTACGAGCCGAAGGCAAGGGCGATTTCGTGAGGAATCGTCCGAAGGAAGCCGGAGTGCAAACGTGCGAGACGACGAACAGAAACCGCATATAAGGCTTAGTCTCTGGGCGAGCCAGCCACACATGGCAAAGCCCGCAGGTTCAGGAGATAGGGTAAATG
>CAYUNK010000097.1:0-6830 GCA_964446125.1 uncultured Nitrospiraceae bacterium
GAACCGCCTGCGCCGCCTGTGCCGCCCGTATTACCGGGGGCGCCGTCGCCGCCATCGCCGCCGTCGCCGCCATCACCGCCAGCAGAACCGTCGCCTGCGATGCCTGATGCTGCAACTGTAAGGTCATTCCTGTCGCCGCGCTGGGCAACGTCATCCACAGTCGCAACCGATATTGCGCCGCCTGCGCCGCCTGAAACGCCGCCCAAGCCTGCGAAACCTCCCGGGCCGGCTACGCCGCCATTAGGCGCTCCGGCAACACCTGCTACGCCGCCTGCGCCTCCGCCGAAACTCGCGCCGGCAGTGCCGGACTGGCTTGCGCTCGTCTCATTTTCCATGCCTACCTGAACAATGCTGTCGAGTGTGGCTAACGTGCCATTATCCGTTACAGTATTGGTGACGCCCAGTACGAGTCCGTTAGAGACAGGATCTACAATATTGTTCGAGCCGAACACATTGATATTTGTGCCGGTAACAGTATTAGCCCGGCCAAATACAGAATTGCTTTCGCTGCCGTCTGTAACAGTATTCCTGATACCGACAGCTATATTGTCTCCGTTACCTACGCCGGTAACGTTTTGATATCCGATAGCAACATCATTTTCACTATAGGCTCTTGTATTAAAGCCCATTGCTATGGAGTAGTCTCCATTTGCTATTGTAAAATATGATGTCCCATCTCCTGCGCCTACTGCTGTAGAATAAAGACCGACAGCATTAGCATCGTATCCCACAGCCGTAGAATAGTCCGCTTGGGCGTCGGCTGCTCCGCCAACCGCAGTTGACTGATTCCCAGCTGATGTAGATGACTCGCCAAGCGCAGATGAATTATCTCCTAAAGCAGTGCTTCCAGATCCAAATGCGCTTGCTGCAGCGCCAGGGGCTGCACTGAAAGAACCGACTGCTGTTGCATTTGCACCCAAGTCCGTAAGCGCACCAACCGGGCCGCCGGTGCCAGTGCCGCCTGCGCCATAGCCGAGGGCTGTCTGTCCGGAGACATTGCTGAGTGCATGAGGTATATCATCGCCAGTGCCGGCAAGGTTCGGCTCATAAACATAAATTCCGTCATTATTTAATAGAGCGACTGTTGAGGCAGTTCCGCCTCTTATCTCCGTCTCAGAGGCAGTAATACTGATGCCATTATAGGCAGTATCGGTCGCATTGCGGACGGTAAGCTGCGCGCTGCCGTCGTCCACTATCAGGCCGCCGGTGCCGGCAACATCAGTTACACCCGGGGTTGCCGGGTTAATGCCTGCGCCGCCGTTGGTGTCAATTACGAACCTGCCGGTCTGACCATTCAGCGTGACATAGGCCAGATCGCCGGTTCCCCTGATGTTGAGTGAACCCGCGCCGGCATCACCGGTATCAAGTCGGATATTGAGGTTGTCGTCAGGGTTGATATTTATGTTATTGGTTAAACTCGCAGGCGTCGCCAGCGAACTGAGGGTCAGGCTGCCTGTTGCGCCATCAGCAACAATATAATCCGCTCCGCCACTTCCCTGCACCGTAAACGTGCCGGTATTATTATTATCGCTGTCAACGGTTATCGTGATATCGGTCGCGGAACTCAAAGACGGCGAAGCCCCTATAAAGGTGATGTCGTCAACATTCAATAGATCATTGCCATCCATATCAAAGTTGTCATCAACAAGAATATCCGCAGAGAAAGGATCATTAAGAAATCCGGTCACAAGCAGGTTACCGTCAACGGTTACAGATCCGGCGGCAACCGTCAATTCATTCGGACCACCGCCTGCGTCAACCATGAGAGTATTATTAATTGTTGTTGCGCCGGCGAACGTCACCGCATTGCCGGCCCCGGTCTGGGTAAGGGCATCGCCTATGGTAACAGCGCCTGTGGAGTTGGATATCGTGCCCTGGAGATCTGACGTTCCGGTCACTGACAAAGCCCCGGTAACATCCAGGCCGTTGTTGGCATCCACGTTGCCGCTGAATGTAACCTGCCCGCCGCCGGTCTGATTAAGGGCATCAGCTATGGTAACAGCGCCGGCTCCCGGCGTAGATATATTTCCGGTCATCGTGATGTTGCCTGTAACATCCAGGCCATTGTTGGCGTCAACATTACCGGCAAAGGTCACCTGATTGCCGGCCCCGGTCTGGGTAAGGGCATCTGCTATTGTAACAGCGCCCACTGCGCTCGAAATAGTTCCATTGATGACAACAGTGTCAGCCAATGCATCTCCAAGAGTAGTGTTACCAAGCACATTCAGGGCATTATTAACGTCTAAGCCCTGCGCATCGGTAATCACTACAGGTCCGCCGGGTATGTTGAAAATACCGCCATCTACATTCAGGCCGTTGGTTATAACAGAAGCCACACCGGAGCCGATAGTAATCGTATCCCCGTTATCGCAAGCACCTACGCAACCGGATATAGTACCGCTTATAGTCGCCTCTGCCGGAGAAAATACCGATGTTGTTCCAAACCCCACAACCATCAGCGCTGAAAGAAGCAGATGCAGCCACAGCCTGAAAACCCTGGATCTCTTTTGACTTTTCATGTTCAATTCCTCCTCATGCATATTATAGTTTCTCGAATTTTGCCTGTATATTCTCATAATTAGTATTCCCCCCTCATGGAATTATCTGAATTAATATTGACATCTTCATTGCATCAGCTCTTTCTTTATCGCTATGCAGCCCTTGCCTGCAGGCATCAGAAAGACCTTCATGCCGGCAGCGCCTTCGAGCACCGTAATGCTCCTCTGAAGAATTCCGCCTGACTTGAGCGTCGGAAACTGCTTCTTTGCCACATCAGGGCATCCGGCATCCCAATAGACCACTGTTTCATATATGCCTGAACAGCCGTTTAGCTGATTCGGCGCAAAGCTGGCGCTCACATACGCAGGAAACGGCACCTCACTGGTTGCCACCTCCATGGATGCTGATACCATAAGTTTATCCGGCTGATTCCTGGGCAGCATCAACTGCCAGCGGCTCTCGGTGTTTGACGTCAGAAAATTTGCGGTTTGATTAATGCGGTCTGCGCAGGTCTTGACGCCTGCCTTTGTCGCCGCCTCAGTTATCGGATTTATGGCAGGCCTTGCCGCCTGTGCCGGCTGCGCGGGATTTGCAGTCTTCTGCTGGGCTGCAGCAGGGGCTTCGCCCTTCCTGTCTGCCTTTTCTGCTGCAAAGGCCCCCGGCATGTACAGAAGAAGAACAGACATCAGAATGACTGCCGGACTTGCAGACTTAAGGAGGCTGCTGAATAAAACAGAGGTTCTGTCAGACTGCCTGCCTATTGACAATGCTCCCTCCACGTATAGTTCTTTTCATCATATAAATCACTGCAATAGATCATCATGAATATCTGCTAATTTCCATGATGTATGGCTTACATTATTAACAATAATTTATCAAATTGCAAGCATTATTTTTTATTTAATTACTATTTTTTTAATTATCAACGCATCCAAGACATGAAAGAAATCCCGGCATTGGCGAAAAAAACAGCGTGTTATTGTTCATCCCCATCCCTTCGCGCGGACTGCCTATTACGGAAGACGCCTATTTTCTGATCTTCTTCGAGAGCATCTCAATCTTCAAGGCTGCATTTTGGTCATCAGGCCTGATCCTCAGAACTTCCTTCAGTTCATTGATCGCCTCCTGATACCTGCCCTTTTTCTCATAGGCAACCGCAAGGTTGGCATGTGCGAAAGCATAACCGGTCTTGAGCCGTATTGCAGCCTTGTATAAGGGTATCGCATCATCAAGACGGTTTTGCATCTGGTATGTGTTGGCAAGGCCGTTGTGGGCCTCTGCATAATTGGGGTTGATCTTCAGGGCAGCCTTATACTCGGCAATCGCCTCATCATAACGCTCCTGCCTCTGGTATGCGTTGGCAAGGTTGTTGCGCGCCTCGCCGTAATCGGGGTTCAGCTTCAGGGCAGTAAGGTAGGACGGGATCGCCTCTTCGAGCCTGCCCTGCCTCTGGTATGCATTGGCAAGGTTGTTATGCGCCTCTGCATAATCCGGGTTGTTCTTCAGCGCAGCCTTGTATTCATTGACTGCATCTTCAAGACGGTTCTGATCCTGATAGATATTGCCGAGATTGTTATGCGCAATGGAATAGTCCGGGACTATCTTTATGGCCTCTTTATACTCCCTTATGGCGTCGTCAGTGCGGCCCTGTCTTGCATAGACAAAGGCAAGGTTATAATGGGCCTCAACATAGTTAATGTCCATCTTCAATGCAGCAAGATATTGCCTTACCGCGTCGTCATAGCGCCCAAGCTTTGTATAGACATTGCCGAGGTTGTTATGCGGCCGCGCCTTGTTGGGACTGCCCTTGACCGTATCCTCCCATATATGAACCTTGTCGCTCCAGACTTTGTTCCTTGAATACGTTGTGGCGGTAAATGCAAGCGCCAATATAGCCATCAGATACACAGGCATCTGTGAGGCAGAGGGCATCCGGGGCGACCATCGTGAAGCAGCCAGCTGGACCGATGCAGTCAGGGCAATCAGAAAGCCGACTGACGGCAGGTACAGCCTGTGTTCAAAGATCACATCCTTGATCGGTATAATGCTCGATTCCGCGGATAAGGTGATGAAGAACCAGAATATGCCGAAGGCGATCAGACGTAAATAATGATAAGTGAATGGTGAATGTTGAAGAGTGAAGAGTGAGGAATGAGACGTTATTCGGGAAGAACGGAAGAGATAAACGGCAAAGGCAAATAGAGCCAGGAGAAACATAAAAGACATGAACACTGCAGTGGTAAAGAAAGAACGGTAGACCGGATAATCATAATCAAGGTTCTGACTGATCGGCAGCAGCAGTAGGCGTATGTACGTAACAATGACCCTGAACTGGGTGAGGAGATAGTCTCCTCTCGATATATTGTCGAGCGCACCTGACGCCTTTGTGGCCAGATCCTGCATCGCACCAAAGCCGGCAGAGCCTCCAATCAGCGAGTAGGGAATGACAAGGATCAGAAGGACAAAGGGGATCAGGTATGGCAACCTCCGCCTGAGACCGTCCCTGAAGAAGCAGAGTTCATAGACAACCATCACAACAGGCAGGGTAAAGGCAAACTCCTTTGTCTTGAGCGCCATCAGGGCAGAGATGAGGCCGGCCACGTACAAAAGGACCGACTTGACCCAAGGAGTCTTCTTCCCTGTCCCTGCCTGTATCAGTCGCCACCTGACATATAACACAAGCGCGAGCAGATAAAAAAGCGTGGCAAGGGAGGCAAACCTCTGGACTATATAGGTGATCGCCTGCGTCTGAACCGGATGCGAAGCAAAGAGCAGTGCAGCGAAGAAGGCGGTGAATTTAGGAGAAATATTTTCTATAAATCTCCCCTCGCCCCTCTTTGCCAAAGAGGGGCCAAGCCCAGTTCCTCCCTTTGACAAAGGGAGGATAGGAGGGATTTTATCAACATATGCAGTCCTGTCTCCCATACCACCAGAAAAATACGGGGTACTAAATGTCAACAGCACCAGCCAGTACACCAGCAGGGAGCTGATGATATGGATCAGAATATTGACCAGGTGATATCCCTTTACATTAAGGCCGCCCACCTTGTAGTTCAGGGCAAAGGTCAGATAGCCGAGATAGCGGGTCTTGAAGATGGCCTTGGTGCCGGGGGTCAGCCCGGAGCGGTCTATCTTCGAGGTATCAGCAAAATAACTCAGGTCCTTTACTGCAGGGTTGATCTCTATGCTCGATTCGTCATCGAACTGAAAGGGCACATTCAGCGTATTTGAATAGGAGATGCAGACAACAATGATGATTGCAAGAACATGAAGAAGGGGATTGCTGAAAACACTGCGGCTCTGCGCCACAGATGGATGCACAGGCTCTGTCCTTTCAGTCTTCCTCTTTATCTTTCCGGCAGACTTCTTCCCCATAGGCCCGGTATTTAACCATATATTTAATAAGGACTTCAATGAAACGCGGGAAGAAGCATGGACACATCGCTGTATATACGGTTCATTTTATTAACTTGGCAGTCAAATATCACAAGCCGTCATCCTCGCTTGTCGGGGCTCGGACGGCGTAACTATCCAAAAACAAAGAAGGATTCCGGACAAGCCGGAATGACAAAATTGTAGTATTTGATTGCCGGTTTAATAGGTGAGAACCTGAATCTGCACGCGGCAGTGACAAAAAAAAGGCAGGGGTTTTATGCCCTGCCTGCTTGAAAGAGGCCGGAGACATAAGTCTCCGGCCTGAGATGATTACTCTAAGGCAATGGTATGACTACTATGTTTCTGTACGAGTATTTTGACTGTACCCCTGCAGAAGAAGACCTGTAGACAGCCTTAAATCTTAACAACTCCGATGGACCAGTCACCGGAACGTCAGCGACTATATACATGGCGCTGGCCTGGGTAGGGGCAAAAGAGTTTGACGTTGATGCCAAAGAGACACGGGAAAGCGACGTGTAGTCACCCCGGCGCACGCCTGATACAAGAGTATTGGAATCACGGACCAGTGTTCCAAATCCAGGGCTGCCACTGTATACGTCAAAACTCATATGTGCTGTATTTGCTCCATTGGGATTTATACGCCCTGTCAGGATGACCAATACCTTGCCGAAACCTCCGCCTAAATTCGGCACAACTACGTCAACAGAAGGACCAGAAGAAGGGCCCGGAAGAGAAAGGTCTCCATAGCTTGTACTCGTTGTTCCATAATCAGTAGTCGTAATGGCATCAGCCAACGTTCCGGCTGTCAAACCAGTTAATCCTGGGCCTATTGGGCCGGTTGCTCCGGTTGCTCCTGTCGGGCCGGTGTTGCCGGTCACTCCGGTTGCACCTGTCGGGCCGGTTGCTCCGGTATCACCAGTTGCTCCGGTTGCTCC
>CAYUNK010000098.1:0-6393 GCA_964446125.1 uncultured Nitrospiraceae bacterium
ATTCTGGAATTCAAGGCCAACTACATTACGAAGGTTTGTGGGAAATTACACCTGCAATCAGGCCGATCCGAAGGTTACGATGGTCTTTACCGGCCAGAGGGCATTCAGGCACTGATTCACTACTCCTGACGCAAGGCCTCTTAACGGACATCCTGTAGCTGTATAATGCGGTCAATCGTACGGCCGGAGAGAAACGGGAGAAATGAAAACATGGTTAGAAACACCGTCCCCAAAGTGGATTCAAAAAGGCTTATAAGGGAATAGAGATGGTGATAGAAGCTATGGGGGCAGACTTGCTTATTGATATTTGGAGTATGGCCTGACAGGCTTGACCCATGGCATGGTAACCGTGGATAGAATTTGAGGGAGCGTTCTGTCATGATATATCGGGTGGCAACCAGAAACAGAAGATATTCAAGGAGACCCACGACTATACGAAATACCTCGACATCTTGGGACGATACAAATGCAACATGAAAGACCCCATTGGTTCATTTAAGTGCCCTGAGGCGGCTTGGGTGTTTAAACTTCCTCAAGGCCCTTGCTTCTATCTGCCGCACCCGTTCACAGGTAATCGAAAGATGTCTGCTAACCTCCTCGACAGTGTGGCCCCTGCCAACACCAATTCCGAATCGCATTCTGATCACCTTCTCCTCTTTAGGTGTTAGTGTCTTTAATATCATAAGGATCTGGTCAGAAGACTCGCTTCTTTCCGCATCGGAATAGGGTGATGGACTGTTCTTGTCGCCGATGAAGTCTTCCAGTTCAGTATCTTCATCGCCAACGGGGGTCTGAAGAGCAATAGGATCCTGTATGGCGCGGAATACCTCTTCAACTTTTCGCGCAGGAACGCCCAATTTATTAGCAATTTCTTCATTGCTCGGCTCTCTGCCCAAGGCCTGAGTCAACTCTCTCGAAGCCTTGGTAACACGATTATAAAACTCAATCATATGAACAGGAACGCGGATTGTTTTTGTCTGGTCAATAAGGGCACGCATAATGGCCTGACGTATCCACCATGTTGCATAGGTTGAAAGCTTGAATCCCTTCTCATACTTGAACTTGTCAACTGCCTTCATCAGGCCAATATTGCCTTCCTGAATAAGGTCCCGCAGGGAAAGGCCTCGGCAAACGTAGTTTTTTGCTATGTTTACAACCAGACGAATATTGCGGGCAATCAGCTCATTTCTTGCTTCCAGCACAAGGACTTTTGCCCTAGTAATCCTGTCCCATTTCTCTTTCAACTCGTCAAGTTTAATCCCGATTTCAGCTTCAATCTTTGTGTATGTAGCCTGTCTCTCTCTTGTCAGTTTAATAAGCTTGAAAGGATTGTTATCTTTTTTCTTCTCGTCATGTAAGAGCCTCTTAATATCTTTGAAAAAAGTTCTGTCAGCAGATTCAATCTCTCTCATGCGGTCATCAAGAATCTTCAGACTCCTGATTAGGGCTTCATCAGGCTTTTCCTCCTCTTCGCCCTCCTCGACCTCTCTGTCTTCCGTCTCTTCTTCTTCGCCAAGCTGCTCCCGGTCAATCACAAGCTGTTCTTTAACCTGCCTGTAAAGGGGCATTGCGACCACAATATTACGAATGATGTTTCTCCCCGCTTCCAGTCGCTTGGCCAGTTCTGTCTCCTCATCCTTCGTGAGGATAGAGATATCTACCATCGAGTGGAAATACGCTTGGACAGGGTCTTCGGTCTTTTCGTATTCAACCTGCTCTTCATCGAGATCCTCCTCGATCGCCGTTTCATCCTCTACAGAGTCTGTAACCTTAACCCCCATATCCTTCAAGAGGCCCATAAGATCCTCTATTTCATCGGGTGAAAAGTATTCAGAAGGAAGTGCCTCATTGATCTGGTCGTAGGTAAGCACACCCGCGCGCTTGCCGACATCAATGATCTCTTCAAATATGTCATGTTCTTTCATCTGTTGCCTATTCCGGTGAAACCGAACCCCTGTTCCGGACTTACCGAACCCCCTGTAAGCAATATCGAAGCTGGATGTAAAGATCATACTTTGACTGTAGATCTGCCGTCAAGAAAGATATGGGTCGTTTCGGGGACAGCCCATAGAGCCTCCTGTCAAGGCAAAAGGAAAAGCCTACAGGGTCACCCATTAAAGGCCTCCCTGTCAAGCGCCAATAATAATCTATGGCGCAACCTTTTGTCTGTTGCGCCTTCCATTGATCGGTTGCCAATTTCCGCCGCACCTGGAGTTTTCATTGCATTCGGTGTCAGTCTTGCTGCACCAGCCACCCATTATGAGTCAAAGATCTTCTCTCCTTTTTCCCCCGGTAATATTTTTATGAGGCAATTCGAGCTGAAATAATGGGTTGTATTATTAATTATGATAAGTTATGATTATTAATAATGTGGCAGATTAAAGAGCATCGTGATATTGCCAGGCAGTGTCTTAAGCTGCCGCCGCTGATAGTGAAGAAATATGAGCTTTGGAAGAACATTGTTTTTCGGCATGGTCCCGAAAAGCTGAGAGATTTTCCCGGATTTCATGACGAAAAATTGAAAGGAGATCGCAAGGGGCAGCGTTCATCACGTTTGAGCAGCCAATACCGGATTATATACTGCGTGAAAAAAGATATAGTTACTGTTTTGGTGATGGAAATAACACCGCATAAATATTAGGAGATTTAAAATGAGGACTCTAAAATCAGAATATGGTCCGGCGAAGTCACATTCAGTGCTGACAACTGGTGAGACTATTAGAATGCTTCGTGAGTTAAAGGGGTGGACGCAGGCTGAACTTGCCCGCCGATCGGGCATAAGAGTGACAAATATAAGCCTTTTGGAAAATGATAAGGTAGAAATCGGCAAAAAACGCGCAGAACAACTGGCAAAATCATTTGACATCCATCCTGCAATAATAATGTTTCCGGAATATGAAGCCAGGGAAATTGGAAAGGCTGCATAACAAAGCGCCCGTGCCGATATCCGGATTCTCAGGTTCAGTGAGAGGCCCTGTAGATCGAAACTACCTCTGCCAGGGGACTGCCTGATTGGCTCCTCTTAATCTTAAGACAGCTTATCGGAAGGCGATGCTTACTCTATGCACTGACTGCTACTTTTGGCTTCATTTTCATTGTTGCTTACACCAATAAAATAAAATCAAAAAAAGATATACTTTTATCAACCCTTAATGTTATACTCTGCATTCCCGCTGACGGGTTTTGTGAAGTTGCAGTATTCATGCTGCCGGATAAAAAAACTTGACATTAATGAATTGCTCTGGTAAGATTGCAAGGTTTCCCAGAGTTTAGAGCATTGTTCACTTTTTATTTTTTATGGAGGAAATGTGCCTACAATAGCACAGTTGGTAAGACAGGGACGCAAGACCCTGACAAAGAAGACAAAATGTCCCGCATTGAAGGCCTGCCCCCAGAAGAGGGGGGTCTGCACCAGGGTATATACCACGACTCCGAAGAAACCCAACTCGGCGTTGAGAAAGGTGGCCAGGGTGAGGCTGACCAATGCCATGGAAGTGACTGCCTATATACCGGGTGTCGGGCATAACCTCCAGGAGCACTCGATCGTCATGATCAGGGGTGGAAGAGTGAAGGACCTTCCGGGCGTCAGGTATCATATTATACGAGGCACTCTTGATTCGCAGGGTGTCAATGACAGGAAACGCGGTAGATCCAAATACGGAACCAAGAAGCCTAAATAAACGGAGCAGGTAAATGCCGAGAAGAAGAGTTGCCGAAAAAAGAGAGATATTGCCGGACCCGAAATACAACAGCAAGGTCGTGAGCAAGTTTGTGACGATTATCATGGAGAGCGGGAGAAAGTCTACAGCAGAAAACATCTGCTATGGCGCCTTCGACATCATTAAGGACAAGACCGGAAACGATCCGCTCAAGGTCTTCAAGGCCGCGCTTGAGAATGTTAAGCCCCTCCTTGAGGTTAAGGCCAGAAGAGTAGGCGGAGCCACCTATCAGGTGCCTGTGGAGATCAGGCCACAGAGGCGGATGGCGCTTGCCTTCAGGTGGCTGATAAATTATTCGCGCGGCCGCGGAGAGAAGACCATGAGGGAGAGGCTCGCCGGAGAGTTGCTTGATGCATTCAATAATACAGGCGCTTCAATCAAGAAGAAGGAAGATACCCACAAGATGGCAGATGCCAACAAGGCATTTGCGCATTATAGATGGTAAAGAGAGTAAGGGAGAGATATTTTGTCACGCGGTCCATTAGAAACAACACGCAACATCGGCATCATGGCCCATATAGATGCCGGAAAAACCACGACTACAGAGCGCATCCTCTATTATACCGGCGTAACTTATAAGATCGGCGAGGTCCATGAGGGCACAGCGGTCATGGACTGGATGGTTCAGGAGCAGGAGCGTGGTATAACCATTACGTCTGCAGCAACAACCTGTTCGTGGCGTGACAACAGAATCAACATCATTGATACTCCTGGGCATGTCGATTTCACGATAGAGGTTGAGCGCTCCCTTAGGGTGCTTGACGGCGCTGTTGCAGTATTTGATTCTGTATCAGGCGTTGAACCACAGTCCGAGACGGTCTGGCGCCAGGCAAACAAGTATAATGTGCCCAGAATTGCCTTTATGAACAAGATGGACAGGATGGGCGCTGATTTCTATATGTGCATCAACAGCATGGTAGACAGGCTCGGCGCAAATCCTGTGCCTATACAGATCCCGATAGGCGCTGAAGATCAGTTCAGGGGGCCTATTGATCTTGTTGAGATGAAGGCCTTTTTTTACGACGATGAGACGCTCGGCTCAAAATATGTCGAAGGTGATATTCCTGATGAGTATCTTGAGCAGGCGAAGGAATACAGGGAAAAGATGATCGAGGCGCTCTCGGATGTTGACGAGAAGATCATGGAGAAGTTTCTGAACGGCCAGGAGGTGACTGCTGGTGAGATAAGGGCAGCCCTCAGAAAGGGCACTGTTCAGATGAGCCTCACGCCTGTCATCTGCGGCACCGCATTCAAGAACAAGGGTGTGCAGCACCTTCTTGATGCCATTGTTGACTATCTGCCCTGCCCTTACGATATCCCGCCTGTTGTAGGTATTTCGCCGGATGATAATTCGGAGCAGATCAGAAAGCCTGAGGCAAAAGAGCCGTTTTCTGCCTTTGCATTCAAGATCATGAGCGACCCCTTTGTGGGGCAGCTCACATTCCTCAGGGTATACTCAGGGACATTGAATGCAGGCTCATATGTGTATAACTCTACAAAGGGCACAAAAGAGCGGGTCGGAAGACTGCTCAAGATGCATGCCAATAAAAGAGAGGACATCAAAGAGGTCTCAGCAGGGGATATCGCTGCTGCAGTTGGGCTGAAGTCCACTCTGACCGGCGATACGCTCTGCGATGAAAAGCTTCCGGTAATCCTTGAGGCCATGGAGTTTCCTGATCCGGTCATCTCTGTTGCGATAGAGCCCAAGACAAAGCCTGACCAGGAGAAGCTGTCCCAGTCGCTTGCAAAGCTTGCCCAGGAAGATCCTTCATTTAAGGTCTCGGTCAATGAAGAGACCGGCCAGACGCTTATCGCAGGCATGGGAGAACTCCATCTCGAAATAATTGTTGACAGGCTTACCCGCGAGTTCAAGGTCGGCGCAAATGTCGGAAAGCCCCAGGTTGCATACCGGGAGACGATCAGGTCGGCATCAAAGGCTGAAGGCAAATTTGTGAGGCAGAGCGGCGGTCGCGGTCAGTATGGCCATGTTTATCTTGAGATAGAGCCGATGGAGCCGGGCAAGGGATTTGAGTTTGTGAGCAAGGTCGTCGGCGGCACAGTGCCGCGAGAGTACTGGAATGCTGTTGAGAAGGGCGTCAAGGAGGCTGCTGACGGCGGCGTGCTTGCAGGCTATCCCTTTGTAGATTTCAGGGTGACGCTCACTGACGGTTCATATCACGAGGTTGACTCCTCAGAGATGGCATTCAAGATTGCCGGGTCCATGGGCTTCAAGGAATGCGCCAAAAAGGCGAAGCCTGTTATCCTCGAGCCGATCATGAATGTTGAAGTTGTCACCCCGGAAGATTATATGGGAGAGGTCATCGGAGACCTTAACTCACGGAGGGGCAAGATACAGAGTATGGAGCAGAGGGGCAAGGCCCAGGTCATCAAATCGCAGGTTCCCCTTTCCGAGATGTTCGGGTATGCGACTGACCTCCGTTCGCGGACGCAGGGAAGGGCGACCTATACCATGCAGTTTGCGAACTATGATGAGGTGCCAAGGGGGATTGCAGAAGGCATCATAGCAAAAGTAAAAGGCGAATAGCAGTAATCAGTTATACAGTAATCAGTGGAAAGGTTCAGCCCAGTCTATTCTGAAAACCATCCGCTCGATTAGCAAGGAGGCGAAATGGCAAAGGCAAAATTTGAGAGGACAAAACCGCATTGCAATGTT
>CAYUNK010000099.1:0-6303 GCA_964446125.1 uncultured Nitrospiraceae bacterium
GTCTAAGGTTATAATCAGACCGGAGGCTGAAGAGGATTTGGCCTCAGCCTTTCATTGGTACGAAGATAGGCGACGGGGACTGGGGTATGATTTCCTTTTGCAGGTTGAAGCCGGTTTGAAATTTATCGAAAGAACTCCGGCCATATATGCTGTCGGCTATAAAGAAACGAGGAGTCATTACATCAAGAGATTTCCATATAAAATTATCTACCTGCTTGAAAGCGAGAGAGTTATTGTCTTGGCTGTACTCCATGGAAGACGGAAGCCTCTTCTGATAAAAGAACGCATATAAAACAGAGAAACAAGACGGACTGAGGCGGCAAATGGCAAGGCTTACGCTGAAATATGGTTTAGCTTCTTGTATAATGCTCAGCCACGCCACATGCAGTTGCCCACTGCTTGGCGCAATCCCGGCAATTAGAGAATATGCCCGAAGCTGTTAGCTCAGACCCGTTCCATGTTCTGGCCGCATCCCTTAGAGAAAGCGGCTTCATTGCTCAAGGCAGGCGTCTTGAAAGCATCCTCGACGGCACATGGACAACTTCATCCGAGCTCATGGGTGAGCTTGGCGTTGCGGTTTTGGCAATCCGCAAAGAATGCAAACCCATGAGCGCCAATCAGAAGGCCTTGGTAAGGCAATGCCTGCGGGAGGTGCGTAAAGCCTGGCCAGGATTCGGCTTGTTCAGATGGTTTCCGTTCCGCCGATAATCCTCCCGTCTGTCGTGACCAGCAATAATAACGAAAATACCGCCAAACTCGTCTGTATGGGCTCTCCGCCAGAGTGATCAAAAGAGCCCTGTCTATCAAATAGACTTCGCCAGATGCAGGCCAATTAGTATATAATTACAGCCAATACGCTATGTCCGCTATTGTTGTGATACCTGCACGCTATGCATCTACCCGTTTCCCGGGCAAGCCTCTTGCACTCCTCAGAGGAATGCCTCTTATACAGCATGTATACCGGAATTCGATCAATGCAGCTTTGGCCTCTGAGGTGATAGTTGCAACAGACAGCAGGCCCATCTTCGATGCAGTAATCTCGTTTGGCGGAAAGGCAATTATGACTTCATCAGAGCATCAGTCTGGCACAGACCGCATCGCTGAGGTTGCAGCAAATATGAATTGTGATATAATGGTCAATGTCCAGGGGGATGAACCCCTGATAAGACCGGAGATGATTGATGCAGTTATCTCGGTCCTTGAAGACAGCAGGGCATCTGTAGGCACGCTGGTAATGCCGGTTAGAGACAGCAGCGAAATCTTCGACCCTAATATTGTTAAGGTTGTTTTTGATCCTGAGGGTTTTGCATGGTATTTTTCCCGTGCACCTATACCCTATCACAGGGATGAATGGACAGCCGCTATTGCAGGTGGCAGGCAGCCCGGCACAAGAGACAAGGCTGTCACGCATGACTGCTATAGGCATGTCGGCATATACAGTTACCGCCGGGAAGTGCTGATGAAACTGGCAGCCCTTCCTCAGTCCAGGCTGGAAATGATCGAGAAACTCGAACAGCTCAGGGCTCTTGAAAACGGATACAGAATAAAGGTCAGGGAAACAACATTCGAGACAATAGGGGTGGATACACCTCAAGACCTGGAAAGGGTGGAACAATGCCTAAATTTATCTTCATAACCGGCGGGGTCCTGTCTTCCCTCGGGAAGGGGATTGCTGCTGCATCCATCGGCGCGCTCCTTGAGGCAGGCGGGCTCGGGGTAACAATCCAGAAGCTTGATCCGTATATAAACGTTGATCCCGGCACCTTGAGTCCGTTTCAGCATGGCGAGGTCTTTGTCTCTGATGACGGGGCAGAGGCTGACCTTGATCTCGGCCATTACGAGCGGTTCACGCATATGCGGACATCGCAGAAGAATAATTTTACAACCGGCAAGATATATTACAATGTCATCTCGAAAGAGAGGCGCGGAGACTACCTGGGCGACACTGTCCAGGTTGTGCCCCACATTACGGACGAGATCAAGCAGGCGATCAAATCTGTCGGCGAGGGCAACGATGTAGTAATTGTCGAGATTGGCGGCACTGTCGGTGATATCGAAAGCCTCCCGTTTCTCGAGGCGATCAGGCAGATGCGGTATGATGTCGGCAAGGAAAACTGCCTCTATGTTCACCTGACCCTTGTCCCCTACATAAAGACATCCGGTGAGCTGAAGACAAAACCTACCCAGCATAGTGTGAAGGAACTGCGCGCTATCGGTATCCAGCCCGACATCCTGCTCTGCAGAACAGACAGGCTCATCCCGCCTGATGCAAAAAAGAAGATTGCCATACACTGCAACCTCGAAACAGACGCGGTCATCAATGCAATAGATGTTGAGACGATTTATGAAGTGCCGCTTGCGCTTAATGCAGAGGGCATAGGGCAGCTTATTCTGAAGAAGCTCAATCTGGCCCAAAAAGAGATGGATCTTGGCCGTTGGAAAGACATTGTAAGAAGGGTGAAAGAACCGAAAAATGAGACTACCATTGCCATAGTCGGCAAATATGTGGGACTGAAAGATTCATATAAAAGCCTTACTGAGGCCCTGATCCATGGAGGCATTGCCAATGACTGCAGGGTAGAGCTCCTCTGGGTAGACTCTGAGGAGATTGAGGTCAATGGCGCAGAAAGACATCTTGCCGATGTTGACGGCATCCTGGTGCCCGGCGGATTCGGTTACCGGGGCATTGAAGGAAAGATAGAGTCTGTCAGGTATGCAAGAGAGAAGAAGATTCCCTTTTTCGGCATCTGCCTCGGCATGCAGTGCGCAGTGATAGAGTTTGCAAGAAACGTCTGCGATCTGAAGGCAAACAGCGCAGAATTTGATCTGAGCACCCAGGCGCCGGTCATCTATCTAATGGAAAAATGGTTCGATTTCAGAAAGGGCAAGGTTGAGGAAAGGACCGAGAACTCGCATAAAGGCGGCACCATGAGGCTCGGGGCATATCCCTGCGTTATTGAGCAGAACACCAATGCCTCAAGGGCATACAGGCAGAAGGATATCTCTGAACGCCACAGACACCGGTATGAATTCAATAACGCATATAAGGGGGTGCTCTCACGGATGGGAATGAGGTTCAGCGGCACGAGCCCGGATGGAGAGCTTGTTGAGATCGTTGAGGTAGAAGACCATCCCTGGTTTCTGGGCTGCCAGTTCCACCCTGAGTTCAAATCGAGACCGATTGAACCGCATCCGCTGTTCAGGGCCTTTATTGAGGCATCGCTCAGGGGAAAGGGATCCCTGTTTCCTGATGCAAAATCTGATTTTATGGAACTGAATCAGGATTGAAAAGGACTCTACAGGTAGGCTCGGCAACCCTAAAGTCCAGGGGCCTTTTTCTGATAGCGGGCCCCTGCGTCATTGAAGAGGAGGCAATAACCTTCGAAACCGCCCGGGGGCTGAAAGAGATATGCTCTTCACTGAACATTGCGCTTATCTTCAAAAGCTCCTTTGACAAGGCTAACAGGACATCCATCTCCTCATTCAGGGGCCCTGGCATTGACAGGGGCCTCAGAATACTTGCCGATGTAAGGTCAAGGCTTCAGATCCCGGTGATTGCTGATATTCATTCAGTAGAAGAGATCCAGCCTGCCTCCCAGGCGCTTGATGCGCTCCAGATACCGGCATTTCTCTGCAGACAGACAGACCTGATTGTGGCCGCGGCAGAGACGAACATGCCGGTAAACATCAAAAAGGGACAGTTCCTTGCTCCCTGGGATGTAAACAATATCATTGACAAGTTTGTATCAACCGGAAATCGGAATCTTCTGCTTACTGAGCGCGGAGTGTCATTTGGATACAATAATCTTGTGGTAGATTTCAGGGCATTCCAGATCATGCGGTCTTTTGGCTATCCTGTGGTCTTTGATGTCACGCACAGCCTGCAGCTTCCCGGCGGCCAGGGCAGCAGTTCAGGAGGCCAGCGGGAGTTTGCAGAGCCCATGGCAAAGGCGGCAGCGGCGGCGGGCATTGACGGCCTTTTTATGGAGGTCCATCCTGAGCCTGATAAGGCTTTATGTGACGGCCCGAACATGATCAGGCTGGATGATCTTCAGGGAATGCTCAAGCGCGTCAAGGCTGTGCATGACCTTGTCTCATTACAGATGTCTAAACCAGAGGGCTCTGCAGCGTGAACGGCTTTCTTGGGCCCTGTTTCCCGGTTGCCTTGATTGCGGTTGTTATCTTTCTTATTGCCGGTTCAGGCTTCTGCGAGGCTCCACCCCTATTTACCAATGCCGACATAGATAAATACCGCAGTTCATCAGATACCAGGCTGCAAGAGCAGAAAGACATTGCACCAGGAGTGAAAAGGGACGAACACAGGAAGGCCCGGGACGAAGGGAAACAGGAATACTGGTGCAAGAGGGCAACTGTTGCCGGAAAGAATATCGAAAAGGCAGAAAGGAATGTCAGGCAACAGGAGGAGGAGATATCCAAAGAGCGGTCAAAGACTGTTCGCACCAGCAAGAAAATAGACGCTCTCCAGAACAGGCTCAGGAAGGCAAAAGAGAGTCTCGCGTCTGCTGAGGAAGACCTCAATGATATCGAAAATGAGGCTCACAGAAGGGGGATACGTCCGGGCTGGCTCAGGTGCCAGTTCGATTAGGCCGGTATGGATCGGATGAAAAGCATCGAGATTGCAAAGAAGGTCCTCCAGACAGAGGCAGATGCCCTGCTGAATCTGATTGACAGAATTGACCAGACCTTTGAGAAGGCTGTTGAGATCATTCTCGGCAGCAGGGGCAGGGTAGTTGTGACCGGCATGGGCAAATCAGGGCTGGTCGGCAAGAAGATCGCTGCCACGCTTGCATCAACCGGCACACCTGCCTTTTTTATGCACCCGGCTGAGGCCAGCCACGGGGACCTTGGAATGGTAACAGCTGATGATGTGATCATTGCGATCTCAAACAGCGGCGAGACAGACGAGATCATAAGCATTATACCCTTCCTCAAGCGATTTAATGTAAAGCTTATTTCCCTGACCGGCAACACCGGCTCCACGCTTGCGCGGACTTCAGAGGTGAATCTCGATATATCCGTGCAGGAGGAGGCCTGTCCGCTTGGCATTGTGCCGACATCCTCTACAACAGCGGCTCTTGCGATGGGAGATGCCATTGCTGTTGCCCTTCTTACCAAACGGGGTTTTAAGCAGGATGACTTTGCTTCCTTTCACCCAAGCGGAAGCCTTGGGAAGAAGCTCTTCATCAGGGTGAAGGATCTTATGCACTCAGGCGGTTCCCTGCCTCTCATACGGCCTGATGCGTCGCTTACTGAGGCGGTCATAGAAATTTCTTCAAAGCGCCTGGGCATAACCATTGTTGCTGAAAGAGACAGAGCCATACCAGGCATTATCACAGACGGCGATGTCAGAAGGGGGATAGAAAAATGGGGAAAAGACTTTTTTGATATGAAAGCCGGAGAGGTTATGACAAAACATCCCAGGATGATTGAAGAAGATGAGCTTGCGGCAAAGGCCCTAAGCGTGATGGAACAACTGGCAATAACGTCACTGGTTGTTGCAGACAAAGATGGCCTGACAGTCGGAATAATCCACCTCCATGACATTTTGAAAAAGGGGATCGCGTGAGTATATTGAGAGACTATAAAAGCTGCAGAGCGCAATAGTTGGAATCGGAGGGGTGTGGATGGCAAGGAAGACAAAAACTGCAAAGAAATGTGAAGACATAGAAGCCTACAGGCATGAGGCAGACAAGAGGAAGAATGCAGTGCCCGTAGGCCTGGCATCCTATGACACCTCAAAGCCGAAGCCGAAAAAATACGACTACGACCCGCATCTTGACCCACAACTGGTATGGGCAGGCAAGAAAGAGCATACCTCCTTTGAAGTCCCGACCGTATCCCTTCATATACACGAAAGAATAGCCCCGGAGGCTATTATCCGAGCGATCAAGAGGGAAGACCCTCAGATAGACCTTTTCGCAAAGCCTGAGATGCCGCTGAAGGATCTGGTAGAGTTCTATCAGCATGAGATGGACTGGACTAACAGGCTGATACTCGGTGATTCACTGCTGGTAATGAATTCCCTGCTTGAGCGTGAGATGATGGGCGGCAAGGTTCAGACCATTTTTGTTGACCCCCCGTATGGCGTTAAGTTCTCCTCAAACTTCCAGCCTTCGGTAAGGCAGAGGGATGTTAAGGATTCGGATGAATTCATGGTGCGGGAGCCTGAACAGATAAAGGCATACCGTGATACATGGGAACTGGGCATCCATTCGTATCTGTCGTATCTGCGGGACAGGCTGCTTTTAAGCAGAGACCTGTTGACGGATTCGGGAAGTATCT
>CAYUNK010000100.1:0-6132 GCA_964446125.1 uncultured Nitrospiraceae bacterium
CTTCTCATACTCTTCGCCAGGCAATATGAAAATGCCAGAACAAATTTACCGTGGGCCTAAGGCCTTCACCGATGAGTTAAGCGGCTCGCCCGCTTGTATGTGTGGTTGGAATGTAATCCCGCCATCTGACGAATCACTTTTGAAGTTTTCGCAGTAATTTATCGTAATCGGTCAGCAAGTTTATCAAGAATGTCTTCTGACTCGGCGAACTTAACTTCCCATTTCTTCTCTGACTCTAATTCTTCAAGCAGCCATTTCGCAATCGCGTTCTGACCGACAACCGGCAATCTTGATGCTTCTTTAAAGGCTTTTTCAAGCAATTTCGTCATACAGCACCTCTGACGTATTTTTCATATGTTATCACAGTTGCTTGTGCGCCTAAAAGCAGCACATAAACAAGACCTGCCGCCTCTTCATCAAAACAAGGCAACTCAGGCAACATCTTATGCTCAGGCGAAAGACAAGTTAGATTCAACATGAAAGACCTGACCCCATTGGTCTTCCTTCGGCCGGGCCAAATCGAACGAGGTTAATCTCCTTCTGCCCTGACAAGCCGCCTGCCTGCCTCAAACGCATCCTTAAGCGCAGTCGGATGATCAGAGATCGCGCCCTTTGCGTCCACGCCAAGAAAACCGAGCGCCTCATGCCGAGGAACACTCACTGTCCTGAAAAAGGCCTTGGCAGCGGCATCGCCGCATTGTATGCCTATATCCTTCTTCATGCCGCCCACAAGGATCAGCAGCCCCTTTCTTCCCTGCGGACCTTCCTCAACAGGTCTCCTCAGCAGATACTTTTCGCACCAGAACGACTGGCAGCGGTCCACCATTGCCTTTGCCTGGGCGCTTAAGCCGAAGAAGAAGATCGGGGAGGCCAGGATGATCCTGTCTGCCTCCCTGATCGCCGCATAGATTTCGATCATGTCGTCGTTGATAATACAGAGACCGGTCTTGTCACAGCCGCCGCAGTCCTGGCAGGGCTTGATATTCATGTAGTTGAGCTTGAACGTCTTCACCTCATGACCCTGCTCCTGAACCGCCCTTACAGCCTCACCAAGAAGAAGCTCGGTGTTGCCGTCAATACGGGGACTGCCCTGAAATGCGATGACCTTCATGGCTTAATCTATCTTTTTGAATGCCTGCTTCTTTGCTCCGCAGATCGGGCATTCATCAGGCGCATGATCCTCTACTGTATTGCCGCATACCTGGCAGACATAGTAGTCTGTCTCGGCGTTTTTCCCCAGTGTCTCGATCGCCTTTTTGTACAGTGCAGCATGGATCTTCTCCACTTCGTTTGCATATACAAAAGACCTCTCTGCAGGCGCATTGCCTTCAGCCTTTGCCTCATCAATCATCCTGGGATACATGCTCTCGAATTCAAAGACCTCGCCGCTCAAAGCAGCCTCAAGGTTCTCTTTCGTTGATTGGACTCCCCCAAACTCCCTTAGATGATTATGGGCATGCACTGTCTCGGCCTCAGCAGCCGCTCTGAACAGCTTTGCTGCCTGACTGTATCCCTCTGCCTCTGCCTTTTTGGCAAACGCGAGATACTTCCTGTTTGCCTGGGATTCTCCGGCAAACGCCTCTTTCAGATTCTTCTCCGACTTTGTCGCCATGATGCTTCCTCCTTATGAAATAGTATTGCTGTCGGTCATCGTCAGTCCACAGACGCTGTCAGTGCAGCACAATCGTGATGGTTTTCGCTGATGCTGCTTAGCTATTGCTCCAGTTTTCTTGGTTCACAGAGAAGCTCGGGGTTTACCGACACCTGGCCGCACTTATTGCACTGCCAGCGGTTGTTATGCACCCTGTTATGGCAGAAGGACGGCGGCAGCGCTGACCTGGAGCCGCACCAGTCTGCTTTCTTCCCTTTTCCCATCACCTTGCAGATATTGTTTGCATCAAGGGCCACAGCGCCGCAGTTCGCGCAGATGAATGCAGGGGTCTCTTTTGGCAGCGGCACATGGTGTTTTAAAGGCTCAGAATCATGTTTGTTCATAACAACCTCCGAATTTTTATTATTTGCTATCCGATGCGCTCAAACGAGCTTTTCTGTGCTTTGCAGACCGGACATTTCCAGTCATCAGGCAGCTCATTGAATATGACAGACTGATCCTGATCTTTGTAGAGCCATTTGCATACAGCACAGCGCCAAAGGTCAAAGTCTTCCCGTTCACCAGTCTTTGAAACAACCTCCCAGCCTTTGGCTGTCCATTGCTCAAGGCGGGGCGGATAATACCCTGCAAATATAGTCTTGTCGCGCGTATCCTCCATGGCGACCTGTACAGTAAGATCATGCTTTCGGACCGTATAGCCCCAGTTGAACAATTCAACAGATTCAGGCCCGGTAGCTTTTCCTGAAAAGCTTATGATATTTCCGCTTATCTTTGCCTTTGTCCAGCTGTAACAGCAGGGAAGGACTGAAGTGCAGCCGCACTTTCCGTTTTTGAGATCCAGGCCGTCAACTCTGATGCCGCCGGGTATCTTCTCAATTACTATATCCATTGCATGCTCCAAGATTTCGGGATGCTGACTGGTACGAGGCAGTCAGTGAATTATGGTCTCTTTCTTAAACACCTTATGGCCGCAGGCCAGACAGATCGTTTCGTCCTCTGCTGACCACAGCTCTATCTCATTGCCGCATATTATGCAGGAAATGAACTCCAGATAGGGAATTATCTTTCTGCTATGGCGGCCTTTCTGCTTCAGATCACTGTCCTGCATCTGCATTCCTCCACACCTGCATACAGACCATCTGCTTGTCTTTGGGGCATTGCCCTGATGCTGATATCAAACGTGCTGCCTGCCCTATGCAGGAGCTATAACATAGATGCATAATAAGCCTCCCTTGTCAGGGTCAGTCCCTGCATACAGGACAGATCCCGTAGAATTCGATATGGTTTCCGGTAATCATGAATTTGCCCTTCATCTGATCAGGCAGGTCAAGGGCAAATTTCAGATGAACATCCCTGACCCGCCTGCAGGAGGTGCAGATCAGGTGATGATGCAGCCGGGTGTCCGGATCAAACCGCTTTTTGGCCGGATCAATCGAAAGTTCCCTCAGATATCCCTTTTCCCTGAGCGTATCAAGCGTGTTGTACACTGTAGCAAAAGACATGGTCGGATGCTGTACAGAGACAGCCTTATATATGTCGTCAGCAGAAGGATGGTCTGTATTGCCCTCAAGATAGCTCAATATCGCCAGCCTCTGTGGAGTCAGTTTCAGCCCTATGTCCTTATATTTCTGCATATTATTCACCTTTACAATTATACAAACTCTCTGTTGATTATATATATCAGTTAATAAGTCTTCTTGTCAAATAATATCTACACTCCCTCCGGTACTTCTCCCAAACCCTCTAATTGCGGCAAACATGCTACCCCTGCCGGCCATCTTCTGATTGCTGCTTTCATGTAAAAAATTCATATGATCTCTATTTGACAGAACAGGCGCCATAAGCAGAGAAAGAACTACTGCGTTTCATTAAAGACATTCTATCACGCAATGTCTCATTTGCAAGCCGGTCAAGCCACCCGCCTGCTGATAGAGATACTTTGGAATCAGGACGGCATATCAAAATGATGATTTTCCGGACATCCCTGCAAAACGGCTTTGACAGCCGGCCATGACCCGCATATAATGAAACTAAGTGATCATAAGGATAATCACTCGAACCCATTTCAAGTCAACGAGGTGAACAATGAACAGAATTATCAGGGCAGGCATGACATTCTTTCTTATTATCTTTCTCTCTTCTGCTTACGCAGAATGGGACCCGAGGGAAAGAGAGAATGAAGAGTCGGCAGCAAAAGATACGATCAACGTCTTCCTTTCAATAGATCCGGGCATGCAGATATATTTTGACAAGTCATACGCATACGCAGTATTCCCGTCCGTCGGCAAGGGCGCTTTCATTGCGGGTATAGGATATGGCAAGGGATTGTATTTTGAAAACAACAAGGCCGTCGGGAGGGTCAGCCTCACTCAACTGAGCGCAGGTCTTCAGATAGGCGGGCAGGCTTACCAGGAGATTGTTTTTTTTAGAGACAAGGAGCAGGCCGATTCCCTGAAAGACGGCCAGGTTGAGCTGGGAACACAGTTGTCAGCCATTATTGTGGAGGCAGGGGCAGCCACAGCCGGCACATACTCAGATGGAGTGGCTGTATTTATACGGCCAAAGGCAGGGTTTATGGTCGAGGCAAGCGTGGGAGGCCAGCGGCTCGGCTTTGAACCTTTCTGATACTAATAAGGCCTCAGAGCCGCATACATAACAATAAACCTGTAAGAATGCAAAGAAGGGGTTGCAGGCAAAGCCTGAGCCCCCTGAAATCCGTCCTGGGCCGGTCAGGATTCAGGCCGGCTGTCTGTGCATAGCAGCGCCATCCAGCATCACTGCCAGGGATAACTATTTGGAAAAAGGGGGCATATATGGGCAGCTTTGATTATGATATCGGCATCCTTGGCGCCGGTTCAGCCGGCCTTACTATCGCGGCAGGAGCAGCCCAGTTCGGCGCAAAGACACTGCTTATAGACAGGGAAGAGAAGCTTGGCGGCGACTGTCTGCATTTTGGCTGTGTTCCGAGCAAGACATTGATCAAGACCGCCCATGTATATCATCTCCTGAAAAATGCGCCGAAATTCGGTCTTCCCCGCCACAATATCATGCCTGTGGATTTCAGAGAGGTCTCAGTCCGCATAAAATCGGTTATCGCCTCAATTCAGAAGCATGATTCTGTTGAAAGATTCTGCGGCCTTGGGGTAAAGGTAGAATTCGGAAATGCCCTGTTCAGGAATGAACATACAGTCAGTCTTAACGGGAAAGACATATCAGCCAAAAACTGGGTGATTGCTACCGGTTCATCTCCGGCAGTTCCTGAGATCAAAGGGCTCAGGCAGACGCCGTTTATGACCAACAGGGATATCTTCTATCTCGAGCGCCTGCCAAAATCTATGATTGTGCTGGGCGCAGGCCCCATCTCAACAGAGATGGCGCAGGCCTTTTCGAGACTCGGCACTGAAGTCACGGTCATTCAGCGGAGCGGACAGATCCTCGGCAGAGAGGACAGGGACATGGCTGATGAGGTCATGCAGAACCTTTCTGCTGAAGGAGTGAAATATTATCTTAATTCCTCCATCCTCTCTGTTTCAGACCTCGGCGCAGAACGGGAGGTGACGATCAGTTCAGATAACGGGGAACAAGTGACTTTAAGGGCAGAGACAATCCTCGTTGCCCTCGGACGGAAGCCGAACACAGAGGGGCTTGGACTCGAAAATGCAGGGGTTGACTATGACACCAAAGGTCTGACTCTTGACAGCAGACTGAGAACTACGCAAAAGCATATATTCGGGGCCGGCGATGTTACAGGAAGATATCAGTTCACCCATGCTGCAGGCTATGAGGGCGGCATTGTGATTACAAATGCAGTCCTTCATCTGCCGCGCAGGACTGATTACACCTTTTTCCCATGGTGCACCTATACTGACCCTCAGCTTGCCAATATCGGCATGAACGAAACCGCCGCACAGGAGGCAGGGCTGAAGCATGCTGTCTGGACTGAGGAGTTCAAAAACAACGACAGGGGTCTGGCTGAAGGTGAAGGGCTCGGCAGGATCAAACTCATCCTCGATGGAAAGGAAAGACCTCTCGGAGTCCAGATCCTCGGCCTGCATGCCGGGGAACTGGTCAGTGAATGGATTGCGGCGCTAAACGGAAAAGTAAAGCTCTCGACCCTTGCCGGAGCAGTGCATCCTTACCCTACTCTTGCCGAGATAAACAAGCGGGTAGTGGGCAACTACTTTTCAGGCAAGATATTTTCTGACAAGGTGAAGAAGGCGCTCAGGTTCTTCTTCAATCTGAGGGGAAGGGCCTGCCAGTAGCAGCGCCAGGCACGGCTTCAGCATACCAATGCCACGTATCTTAATGTACTCAGATGGCAAAGGCCGTTACTATCCCTGCTTCAGAGCTTAACGAGAACTCTACTTCCCATTTACTTCACAGTACAACAAACAAGGAGTTAGGCAGAAAACCTAACCCCTTGTTTTTATTGGTGAACCGTGGAGGATTCGAACCTCCGACAAAAACCCTATCGTTGCAAAAAGGTCTCGTTCTAAAGCCGTCATTCCCGTAGTCCTTTG
>CAYUNK010000101.1:0-5441 GCA_964446125.1 uncultured Nitrospiraceae bacterium
TTCCTCCTTTGAATTTCAGAAATATCGAGAAGTTATGGCCGAGCACCGCAATAATCCCGATGATGCCCTGAGACAATAGCCCAATATCAAGATATTGAGCGAGCAGGATAACAGCCATTCCCTTGGCATAATCCCCAAGCAGGGTGAAGAGCGCAGGCAGTTTTCCGACAGTGCGCAGCACGTTTGTAGCGCCGATATTTCCGCTGCCGACGTTCTGCAGGTCAATGCCTCTGGCACGCGCAATAACCTGCCCAAAAGGCACGGAGCCGATCAGAAAAGCGGCAATTGACAAAATAACGAGGCTCAAACCCTTCTCCAGAATGAGATAGTGTACTGCACGCCTGAGGTAACAGCCAAGACCAGGGCAACCCAGAGAAAGACGGTGCCGATGTCGTACAGATCAAAAGGCAGATTATCAAAAAAAGTGCCTATCAGCACGAGGCAGAGAACTGCCGTGATCTGGGCAGTTGTCTTGAGTTTGCCCCCCATTTCAGCTGGGATTACAATGTCTTTTGACAGTGCAACCACTCTCAGCCCTGTTATCAGAAATTCCCTTACAATCAGAATAATCGCAATTGCAACATCAATGCGCCCCATATCCACCAGCACGATAAGGGCTGAAATCACAAGCAGCTTGTCTGCCAGTGGATCCATGATAATCCCGAACTTTGTGATCTGGCCCGATCGGCGCGCCAGATATCCGTCAAGAAAATCGGTGATGGATGCAACGCTGAAGACAATAGCGCCGAGTATCGGATAGCTCTGGACAGTGAAGACAAAAAACGGAATCAGAAAGATCCTGCTTAAGGTCAGGCTTGTCGGGAGGTTAAGCTTCAAAGTACTCATTGATCATGCCCTTCCAGAGCCCCTTGGATTTAAGTATAAAATCCGTTATTTCGCGCACTGCTCCCCTGCCGCCCCGGTTCCTGGTGATTATGACTGCGAAGTTTTTCGCCGTATCATCAGCATCTGCAACAGCAATCGGCAGACCGACCTTTGACATGATCGGCGCATCAATAATGTCGTCTCCTATGTAGGCCACCTCATTGTCGCTGAGTGAATGGCGGGTTAAGAGTTCTGCATAGGCTGTATTTTTTTTGAGGCATTTCTGAAACAGGTCTGTAATGCCGAGTTCGTGAGCCCGCCGTTCCACGACCTTTGAATATCTGCCTGTGATGATGGCGACCCTGATTCCGGCCTTCCCGAGCATCCTGATGCCGTGGCCGTCCCTCACATGGAATGCCTTGTATTCATTGTTTTCATTGTCCAGGATAATGGAGCCGTCCGTGAGTACGCCGTCAACATCCAGGATAAGGAGTTTTATGCCTTTGGCAATGGTTGCAATCTGTTTTTTTGTCATTTTCATTCCTGCCTTCAAGCTCATCTGACTGCTTTTCATTAAGCAACTTTGAAAAGCTCAGTGATGAATTCTATTGGAAAAGGCTCTATATTTGCCACTTAAACAAGCCGTTGAGCAATTTATCAATGGTTCGGGGGTCTTTACACTCCACAAGCTGCCACCTGCCATAACCGCCATGATAATTTACCGCCTTCACCCAGCGTTCAGCAGCGGTTCTCTTCTGTCTGTCCTGTTCTGATTCATAACCCTTGACCTCAAGGATAACCATTGTTTCATCCTTGCCGGTTGTATACCTAATCAGGAAATCAGGATAGTAATAATGCCTGACTCCCAGGAAGTCGTAAGGGATTGAGAAATCAAGATGGTCATTCTTCACAAATGAAACAACATTCTGATTGTCTTCAAGATAGAATGCTGCAGTATGCTCCCATGAGCGGTTATCGGTAACAACATGGCTGACATGGCTCTTTAGTGTTGGATGCGCCTTTCTTACGGTTCGGAAAAGCACCTCTGATGTTGACCCCTTCGGCCTGAACCTTTCGATGATAGGCAGTAGCGGGGCTTCACCCTCATCAACAGCAGGTTCAATGGCTGTCAGCAATCTCTCCACAATAAGCTGGATATACTTCTCAAGGGCTATTTCATTCGGCTTGGCATCTATAAACCTGACCTTCTCCTCTATGAACTTCTTGACAATCGCCAGCACTTGAGGGAAAAGAATCTCTCTTGCTTGCCATTGGAATTTCTCCCTGTCTTTAAGCGAATTCGTTATCCTCTTTGCTATCTCGAAGATGATTTCCTTCAACCGTCTTGTTTCATGGAAGGGGTTCCTGTCCTGAAGGGCTTCCTTGCCTGGGCCAAGTCTTGTAGGAAACCCTATCTTGTAACCCACAGCGCCTTTGACCACAACCTTTGTCGGTTCTTTACTGGGGTCAACAGTAATCTCCTTTAACCCTGACATATCAACCTTAATCCTGCTTTTCACATCAAAGACAAACCCTTCCACTCGTGGAAATTCCATCTTCAGATGTACCCTGTCCTTTAATGCCTGCACGAGTGTTGAGGGTCGCTGTGGCGGTGTCGCACCCTTACCCTTCTTCTTGACTGGAATGACCTCAAAGGGAATACCGTAGACATCAACATATTCCTCTGGAAGCATCCCGTTATCATCAAGGGTATAGTTCATTCTTCTCAGTCCACGACCTACCACCTGCTCACATAATAGCTGAGATGTAAACGCCCTCAGGCCGAATATCTGCGTTACGTTGTTAGCATCCCAGCCTTCCGTAAGCATGCCCACAGACACAACACACCGCACATCCTTACCTGGTGGGTCTCCCTGACCTTCCCAGTCTGTTTTGCCTACGGTTGCGACCCTCAACCTCAAACCTTTTGCGACTTCCTGTCTGGTCTGTGTTCCGTCTTCGCTCTCCGCCTCACCTAAGAGTTTTGTATCAATCCTCATGGTGGGCTGGAAGGCTTCGCTATTTTCCAACAGGTCTGGGAATAACTTGCCCGTAGAGTATATTTTCTGTTTCTTTTTCCTGGCATCTGAAATTTCAGATTTCAAATTTGAGATCACAGATTTCTCACCGCTGATATATTCAAAGATAAGTTCGGCAAGGTCCGTGTTATCGCATACGCATATCATCACAGGAGGGACAGGGAAGCCATCCTTCTTAAAGTCCTTATACGTCTTTTTCCACTCACCCGCAAGCATGGTAAGCGCCCCTTCCGCTTCCCTGAATACGGATTCGGGCTTCGGCTTTCTTTTCTGTGTTGCCTTCTCAGATGAAGGAAGAGCTTCATTTATCTTTTTCCATAAATGGAAATACTTGGGGTCGGGCTGGCCTGAATTATCATCAACAGGAACTCTCGGAATCTTGACGATACCGCTTTCTATCGCATCCACAAGGCCGAAGTCAGACACCAGCCACGGCAGGGGGGAACCTTCAGGATATCCGCTGCCTTGAATGTAAAAGGGCGTAGCAGACAGGTCAACACAAAGATTAATCTTACGGGCAAAGTGTATCTTGTCCAGTCCGCCTATCCAGACAGTAGCCTCTTCTTTTTCTTCCTTCAGCTTCTTGAACTCTTCGGCTGATATTTGAGATTTTAAATCTGAAATTGCATATTCCTTCGGTCTATACGCATGATGTGCTTCATCGTTAAAGACAAGGATGTTCTCTTTCCCTGATAACTCTTTCAATACCCTGTTACAGAACGACCTTTCGCTTTCCTCCCCGCGCTGTATAACGCTTCTTTTCTTGCTGTCATCAACAGGCAGGAAGGAATGCCAGTTAGTTATAAAGAACTTCCCCTTTGAAAGCATTTCGAGCATGGAGCGGGGGACAAGGTCAAACTTCTCATAGTAGTTGTCAGGATTCGATGGATAAAGAACGGACAGTCTTTCCCTTACCGTCAGGTTCGGACATACCACCAGTACAGCATCAGAAAATCTCTTGTCCTGCCTGTACTGTGCCTTATTGATAACTGACCATGCGGCCAGCATCGCCATAACAAGGGTCTTGCCACTGCCAGTTGCCATCTTGTTGCCGTATCTCTTAAGCGCCTTGTATCCTTTGGCAAGGTCGGATTCAGCAGGAAGGTCAGGAGGTATGGTTATGCCCTTTGGGTTCCTGGGCATAATCTCAGTCAGATAGATGATTGTTTCAACCGCCTCAATCTGGCAGAAGAACAGCTTCCGTTCCCTATCGTCCGAATTCCAGTGCTGAAGCAGCCGTTCCGTGACCCCAGTAACCCCTTTATATCCACCATCACGCCATTCCTTTATCCTCTGGCGAATCTTATTGATAAGCTCAAGCTCTTTGAACTGTTCCTCTACAAAAAGGGCTACCTGTGCATCTGACCGTTTCCCTGTCCTGAAGTAATACCCGGCAGGGCGTCTGCCTGACATCTTCCTGGGCTGGCCTTCGTCATATATCCAGTATTCCTTCGGCTCCTCGAAGGGATTGTTCAGGATAGGATTATCAACGGCAAGCGACATGGGCTATCCTTTTCGGTAGTTCGCTGAACAAGTAAAAACATCCTAACCTGTTGAAATAATAACATCTTTTTTCTATATGCATTTGGTATTGCCATGTAAAATCATCGCCTTATTTCAGCCTGTATATTCGTTTCAGAACAGACTTTACATTTACTGTCTCAGGCTCAGCCAGTGAACCTAACTTACGAATGATATGTTTTTTCTCGATTGTTGCCTGTTTGCCCAGCCGGATAAATGACACGGCAAGAAGCCCGCTATTTTGCCAATCAGCGATTTTATAATCAGCGTCTGTGACATATTCCTGCGTGGTTATCCTGGCTACAAGGATATCCTGATCGCCCGAATCATAAAGCGCCAGAGCAGGCCTTTTCGAGACGCCCTGAAGGTCGGTATGCGGGAAGCCGATAAGAACAATATCGCCGAAGCTATATGCCGTCATACATAGCGTCCTTTTCAGAGTAACCTTTCATAAATTCAGATACTGTAAAATTGTTCCATTGGGCTGCCTCATCTTCAAGCAAAAGCATAACCCTGATTTTTGACTCGCCTGATAGTTTGTCTTTCAAGTCTGCCGGAATTGACAAGTGGCCGTCCGGCAACACCTCGGCATAATATTCATATGCTTTCATATGATTCCTCCTTTAGACATAAATCATGCTCTTTCTGATATCTTCGGCAATATGCCTGTAGCGTGGATTGCCGAAGCTCTGTTTATAATGCGACAGTGTGGCGATATCAACCTTCCTGCCGAGTTTGTCTTCAAGCATATCTGCAAGGGCAACGAACTCAAGACCGATAGATTTTTTAATATCTACAGGGATGTCAACATCACTGGTCCTCTTCGGATTGCCTTCAGCAAATGACCCGTATAGCACTATTCTCTCAACCCCGTATTTCTGTTTAAGATGCGGAAGTTCTTTCTTCAGGATGGAAATAATACTTTCACGAGAAGGCGCTGGTTTTTTTCTGTTTGCCTTCTTCATTTTGCGCTGCCCTGCTGATAACTTTTCAAGGTTGCAAGGAATGTATCTCTTTCCTTCTTGTCTTTAGAACGCATCTGCTCTTTTTCGTTCA
>CAYUNK010000102.1:0-5089 GCA_964446125.1 uncultured Nitrospiraceae bacterium
TCAAGTATAAAGAACAGACCTCGTTTCTATAAATCTTTACCGGACACTAATGATCGAATGTCATTAATGACAGCATTAATATCGGTTTATTCGACAAAAAAACATTTGAGAGCTATCAAATCCTTACTTCACGTGGTATTCAAAAACGTTTTTTTGAAGCCTCGACAAGACGCAAAAAGATAAATTATCTGCCTGAAATTATGCTCATTGACGTTTCTGCATACAAAAACTTGATTAATGTTGACATTAACTCTGTAACTCAGGGGGTTTTTGACTGCAATAATCAGGAAAGGGAAAGGGAAAGGGAAATAAAAAAGAAAGTTGCAGATGATAAATCTGCAACGTCTCCTGATTTAAAATCCTCAAAAAAAACTTCTAAAGAGAAGAAGGCTTTTACTCATGACAGTGAGGCTTATCGTTTGTCAGAGCTTTTGTTTAACAGCATTCTCAAGGGAAATCCTTTGAGCAGGATGCAGAGTTTTCAGAACGGTCAGAGAGAAAAAACTCTGCAGACGTGGGCTAATAATTTTGAACTTCTCATACGCAAGGACCAGGTAGAACCCTCGATTGTCGAGGAAGTCATACGGTTTGCAACCGAAGACGGCTTCTGGGGGTCTAACATCTTATCCGGTCGGAAGCTGCGGGAGAAGTTTGATACCCTTGTCAAGCAGATGCAGGGGAGAAAGGGTTCGGGCAAGACAGAGACGCCGCAGCCGAAATCATTTGACGCAGCGGGCCGGGTGTTGAAATACGTATGAAAACAACCTTGCAGCCTCAAAATGTTGAAGCCGAGCAGTTTCTCTTAAGCGCGATTCTGCTTGATCCAGACAGTCTCCTGATCGCTTCAGATATCATCGACCCTTCAGACTTCTACAGGGAGCAGCACAGGCAGATTTTTGAAGCGAGCCTTGATATCTACCAGCTCGGGGAAAGCCTGGATCTCTTAACCCTTGCAGAGCGATTGAGGGTAAAGAACCGGCTTGATCAGGCCGGGGGGGTTGGTTATCTGTCAATGCTTGCTGCACTGTCTCCAACTTCTGCAAATGCAAGATATCACGCGAAGTTGATCAAGGAAAAATCTATTCTCAGGAGGGTTAAGTTGTGGGCCTCCGGATTATCTGCCCGGGCAGATGAAGGGATTGAGGATATCAGGCACTGGGTTGCAGAAATCGAGAGGGACCTTGTGGATCTTGCGCAAATGGTGAGGGAAAAAAGGAGCCCGTTTGTAAGCGGTATTGTCAGGGATATTTTGAGCGGCTGGACGGAAAGCAGGCCCGGAGAAAAATATATTCCGACCGACGAGAAATTTAACTCGCTCATACCGGGTTATTTCCCGAAGCATTTCTTCATGATCGGCGGCTATACCAGCAACGGAAAATCTTCGCTGCTGAATCAAATTGTCGCAGATGTCTGTACTGCAGGGGCAAGGCCGCTCATATTTTCGCTCGAGGACAGCCGGGAAGAAAAGGTTATGAAATTGATATCGAATATCTCAGATATCCGGCAGATGAAACTTATCCAGGGGGATATTACAGGGCATGAAGAGGAAATAAAAGAAGCGGCAGAGGTTGTCAAGGGTTGGAATCCTATCGTTTATGACGATGTTTATTCGATTGAGGAGATTTGCCTTAAGGCAAAAAAGCACAAAATCCAGGACGGTATAAACATGGTCTGCATCGATTACGTTCAGAATATTCACAGTACCGGGGATCTGTATGCTGATATGCGGCTTGCGAGCATACAGCTTGACCGGATGAAGAAGGATTTAAACGTAACTGTGATAGCACTCTCCCAGGTCACGAATGAGGCAGTTAAGACAAACAGCGAACTCATAGCTTTGAAGGGCGCCGGAGAGCTGGCCGCTGCCGCTGATATTGTCTTATGGCTGAAGCGCGTGAAGGGTGAGGGCCGCGAGAGATGGCTTGATTGTGAAGTCCGGAAAAACCGTCCGTTCGGTCCGACAGGGATCGCGCCGCTGATGTTTTCCGATAACTGGACTCGTGTTGAGAGGAGAGGCTTTTGAACAAGTCTACGAAGCTCTGGATTGAATTCGAGGAGCGCCCTGGATATAAATACTTATGCCCTCTCAGTCAGCTGATAAAGCTTCTCATGAATTCAGAGGATAAGTCCGGCAAGGACATAAAAGATGTTTCAGGCTTGCTCAGGACAGCCTTGAAACAGCTTAATCAGGGGGAATGATATGGACTTCAGAATGAGGATTGAAGGCCTCGATAAGGTATTAAAGAATCTTAACGACATCGGTAAGCGACAAGTACCCTTTGCAGCTGCAAAGGCATTAACTGTGACAGCCAAAGACGCTCAGGCTGAAGTTCTGGAGTCCTTACCGAAGCAGTTTACATTAAGAACCGCGTGGTATAAACCCTCAAGTCCTCTTGGCTTCAAGATTACTCCTGCAACGAAAACAAAGCTACAGAGCGAAATCTATACCAGGGCGCCGTTTATGTCTTTACAAGAGACAGGCGGAATTAAGACCCCAAAAGGTGACATGATCGCAGTGCCGACATCGAATGTCAGAAGATCAAAGAAGGACAGAATACTTAAGAACCAGAGACCTTCATATCTTTTGCATCAGGCAAAGAGAAGGGGCTTTATTATGAAGCAGGGCATCTGGCAGCGGACAGGCAGGGGCCGGGGAACGCTCAAGCTTATGTATGCGCTGATACCGAAGGCCAGGATAAACCCGAGGCTTCATTTCTATCAAACATGCGGGAGGATTGTTTCAAAAAGATTCAAAGAAAATTTTAACAAAGCATTTGCTGACGCAATGAGGACGGCGAAATCATTATCTCCTTAAAAGAAAAAAGTTACGGGTCCTTCCAGGGCAATCAGATGCGGGTAACGCGCGAGCCGCAGCAATCCGGTAGCGACAGAAAAATTTCAGCGGGGTATGGTTTTTTTTGAAAACTAATCTGAATGGAATATTCCCGGAAGTTCAGCAGGGATTGCCTGAGTTTGATCACAAAACGGGGAACTGGCTGCCTGTTTCCGTTATTGCTGAATTGTATGAGGTCACTGAGCAGACAATTCGGGACTGGATAAGCGATGAGATAATTTCAAAGCCGGTCAACAGAGTGCTCAACATTGTTGAGGTTGTCCGGTCCGTTTACCGGCATCAGAGGACCCTCATAGAAGGAATTCAGAGTTCGGCATTGACGGAAGAGCGGATCCGTTTGAAAAAGGTGCAGGCCGAATTGGCTGAGTTGGATCTCAGAAAAAAGCGGGAAGAGCTTTTAGATGCTGACGAGGTTAAGAAGACTGCTTTTGCGGCCGGTCGCAGAATGCGTGACGCATTGGAGAACATTCCGAACCGTATAAGCTCAATATTGGCTGCGGAAAATGATCCTCATAAATGCAATCAACTGCTTGCCGAAGAAATAAAGCAGGCCCTAACTGATTTTGAATCCTTCGGTGGTTGAGGGTTGTTTGATTTCTGACTATCTTCTAATGACAAAATCAGACGCTCAGGCTATAATACCCTCAACTGAGGGGTTATGTATGTTAGGTTCAATCATTTCTTTGCAGAAGTGTGCCTATTGTGGAAGTCTATTTAAAAATCAGGATTCTTACGGCCTGTGCTGTGAGAATCATCATCATGTAAGACCTACCAGATACGTTGTACAGGCCAAGTTTGCAGGACTGCCCCTGATTTACTCTACACCTCAGGGTAATGTCCTTGACAGTTATGAAAGGGCTTCCCGCCTGCTTTCAGCCATACGTACGGCTTGGGATGATAGCAAGGTTAAGTTTAACCCTGATGACTGGAAGCCAAAAAAGGTAGTTGAGCAGCGTTTTGAAAATAAGGCCAAAGAATACCTTGATGAATATAAAATCAGGCATGAGCGTGGGAAGCTCTCCAAGGGCTATTACAGACACATCGAGACATTTATCAACGATTTCCTGATTCCAACATTTACAGGGCATGATACCCGCAAAATCACAGCAGAGCAGATTAACAGCTTCTACTATGGCCTGTTAGAGAAATCTTACAGCGATAACTATGTTAAGCATATCATGGCCTGCCTGAAAGGGATATTTCTGAAATACAGGGCTGAGGTCCCAGATTTTCCCGCAGGCTGGCAGAACGTCACTGTAAAGAGGCCAAAACAGCGGCTGCAGATAGAACGCCAGATAGCCATAGCCCCGCATATCCCTGAAAGACACGGCTACAGGCTTGCTATAGACATACTGCTTACTACTGGGATGCGTCCCTGTGAACTCAGGGCCTTACAGGTTAATGACATAGCCGATAATGGCGTTATGGTATGGAAATCCCTTACAGACACGCTCAAGCTCAAAAGGAAGAGCGGAGGAGAGGTTTTTTACCCCCTGCCTAACTACCTGTTTGACGATCTGAGAGCGCATGTCAAGGACAAGACCGCTGATGATTTTATATTTACCATCAACGGCAAGCCTTACGGGTACGGAAGGCTCAGAAAAGTCTGGATCAAGGCTTGCTCAGATGCCAAGGTCAAGCACATTGAATTATATCAGGCTTGCCGACATTCGTGGGCCTCACTTGAGATGAAGAGAGCAAAAGAAGAGGCTCTTGAGCGCATATCAAAACAACTCGGCCATAGCAGGGAAATGTCCCGGAAGCATTACATCATTGAACCTTCCCACAAAACCACCACAAAACCAGAACCGCCTAGTAATGACAAATGAAAGAATTGTTATTTATCAAGAGGTTAACTGGTCGGGGCGAGAGGATTCGAACCTCCGACCCCCTGCTCCCAAGGCAGGTGCGCTAGCCAGACTGCGCTACGCCCCGAACTGTATAACATACAGGATTGTACCGGGAAAAAGCAATTGAAGTTGTGTCTGCCGGAATCCACCATCAACTTTGCACGGGGATGCATTCGAACGGTTTCAGCGGGCCGTATTGCCTCACTTCATAGGTAAGGCGGCCCGGTGCCTCGGAGCGAAGCGAGCCTGCCTGCGGTAGGCAGGAATGAGTGAGAATGCCGTCTCCGTGCAAATATAACTCTGTTTGACGGTGAATCATGGTCTGCCGGCGTGCTTAATATCTGAGAATTTCGAGATAATCAGAAAGGTCCTGCTCATCTGCACC
>CAYUNK010000103.1:0-5016 GCA_964446125.1 uncultured Nitrospiraceae bacterium
TGCCTGTGTTGACGGCGAAAACGATGTCAGCACCATAATCGATCTCACCGGCAAGGACAGCTACGTAGTCTCCAAGGCCCTGCTTTCGCTTATGGAAAAGGGGCTGGTAGATGCCATGACAGCTGAACCTGTTATGCTTCCTTCCGGCCCAACTGAAGGGAAGAAGGCTGCAACTGCGCTCAAATATCTTCCTTATCTGGTTGTTGCTGCATCTTTTGTTCTTTCATTTGTTGTAGTGTTTATGCAGAAGGATGAAACATTAAGGGTGTATGACGCCTCAAAGAGGATCCGGCAGATCAGGTTCTCTGTTGAGGCTGAGAAATTGAAAAACAAATCCTATCCTCCCTCTCTCTCCTCAATAACCGCTGAATCAGACCCCTGGGGTCGTCCATATCTCTACCTGGTTTCGGATAAAGGATTCATTGTTGCAAGCTCAGGCCCGGACATGACAGAAGGGACAGAAGATGACGTATACTGATCATGCAGGATAGCAGAGATCCTGAAAAGGCAGTTGTACTTCTGAGTGGGGGCCTCGACTCTGCAACTGTCATGGCTATCGCAAAAGAAGAGGGCTATGAATTATATGCCATCACCTTTGATTATCGGCAGAGACATGCGAGGGAACTCGAATCAGCCCGTTCTGTTGCAGCCGCATTAGCAGTAAAAAAGCACCTCGTAATTGATTTCAGCCTGCGCGACATCGGCGGTTCAGCGCTTACATCGGAGATGAAGGTGCCCAAGAGAGGGATCAGTTCTCCGGGGACGGATGGCCGTGAACAAAGAAGACCAGGGCCCGGGCCCCAACCCATAATACCTGTAACGTACGTCCCTGCACGCAATACAATCTTTCTTTCCTTTGCTCTTGCCTGGGCAGAGGTGCTTGAGACAGGGGACATCTTTATCGGGGCCAATTCAGTAGACTACAGCGGGTATCCTGACTGCAGGCCTGAATATCTCAGGGCATTTGAGCGGATGGCAAATCTTGCGACCAGGGCATCAGTTGAGGGAAGTCTTCATCTGAATATCAGGGCTCCGCTTCTGGCGATGACAAAGGCAGAGATTATAAAAAAGGGGGTCGCACTGGGGCTCGATTACAGCCTCACCTGGAGCTGCTATGATCCACAGCCGGCAACTGCTCAGAGGACAGAAGGCAGTAGACGCCGAAGAATTGACGATCATGCTGACGTTATGCCCTGCGGTAAATGCGACAGCTGCAGGCTTCGCAGAAAGGGCTTCAGGGAAGCTGGGATAAAAGATCCTTTGATATCCCGGAGATGATAATACATAATACTGTGGCGCTAAACAGAGATAATATTAAATGCTGACAAAGGATCAAAAGCCCATATGAAGACCAAAAAGAGTATCAATACATCTCGGCTTTCGGAACTTCCCTCTGTTGATGAACTCCTGAAGGGCCCTGACGGCAGTCAATGGGTTAAGTCATTCCCCAGGGCCATTGTGGTCCAGGCGGTCAGGGATGTCATTGATGAACAAAGGAAAAAGATGCTTGCAGGCAAAGATCCTGTCATCACCCCTGCTGCGCTTTCCCTGCAGATCAGCGCAACCATCGCAAAACGGTCCTCCTTCAGCCTGCTTCCTGTAATAAATGCAACAGGCATCGTGCTGCATACGAATCTCGGCAGGGCTGTACTTTCCGAACGGGCAGCGGCAAATGTGATTGCCGCAAGCAGGGGGTACTCAAACCTCGAATATGATCTTGATGCAGGCAGAAGAGGCAAGCGCCATTCCCACACAGGCCGGATACTCAGGCAGCTTACTGGGGCAGAGGATGCACTTATAGTAAACAACAATGCAGCAGCAGTATTCCTCTGCCTCGCCTCGCTTGCCAGGGACAGGGAAGCTGTCGTATCAAGAGGCGAACTCGTAGAAATCGGAGGCTCTTTCAGGGTGCCTGATGTGATGACTGCAAGCGGCGCAATCCTTCGCGAGGTCGGCACAACCAACAAGACGCATCTCCGTGATTATCAACAGGCGATCAATGAAAAGACAGGCCTTATCCTCAAGGTCCATCAGTCCAACTACAAGATCAGGGGATTTACAGAGGATGTCTCAATAGATAAGTTGACAGCATTGGGCAAAGAGCAGAACATTCCGGTCATGTACGATCTCGGCAGCGGATGTCTGGTTGATCTGAAACCCTATGGCATACACGGAGAGCCGTCTCTGCAGGAGATTATGAAGTCCGGCGCTGATCTTGTTACTTTCAGCGGCGACAAACTGCTTGGCGGACCGCAGGGCGGCATCATTATAGGCAGGCAGGATCTTGTCGAACATATAAAGAAACATCCGCTTGCGCGAGCAGTAAGGGTGGACAAGATGACGATTGCGGCCTTTGAGGCAACGCTTATGGAGTATCTTGATCAGGATAAGGCGGTCGAGAGGATACCGGTGCTAAGGATGCTCTTCCAGCCCCTCGAAACCATCAGGTTGCGGGCAAGAAAGATTGCCGCACAACTTCGCAGGCACCAAATCACCGGGGCAGACATAGCACAGATAAAGGACTCTTCAAAGGCCGGCGGAGGTTCCCTGCCTGAGGCCGAGTTTGAGACTTACGCGGTCTCTCTCAGCCCGAAACATATCAGCGTCAATGATCTCGAAACACGTTTAAGGACTGGCACGAAACCGGTTATCGCAAGGATAAAAGACAATGCCCTGCTTCTTGATGCCAGAACAGTACAGGATCAGGATATCAGTGAGCTCACCAGGATCGTATCTGCTGCTCTAAGACCGTATGAATAGGCTATAGTAACAGGGCTAACACCCATATCCTTTTCATGTTCGCCGCCCGGTTCCCGTCGGCACTTTTTGAACTCCCAGCAGTTTTGTTTCTTCATAAATTACCTCTCCCGTTAAGTTATTTTTTATATGCGCCTTTTTCCCGGAATGTTTTATGATACCAAAAAAATACAGCACTGCAGAAAAAATATTATAATACTGCCTATGCAGGAGACAGGATAAACATATGCGCCACGTCATCCTCGGCACTGCCGGACATATAGACCATGGCAAGAGCTCGCTCGTAAAGGCCCTCACCGGCATTGATCCTGACCGGCTGAAAGAGGAGAAGGAACGGGGCATAACAATAGATATCGGGTTTGCCGATATTGCATATCCTGAGGACGGTCTCACCGTCGGCATTGTCGATGTTCCGGGCCATGAGAGGCTGATAAGCAATATGCTTGCAGGGGCAGGGGGCATAGATATGGTGCTCATGGTCATTGCTGCTGACGAAGGCATCATGCCCCAGAGCCGCGAACACCTTGCCATATGCGATCTGCTCAAGATCAAATCCGGCATAATCGTTATTACAAAATCTGATCTTGTAGAGAAAGAATGGCTCAGCCTCGTTCAGGACGAGATCAAGGATTTTGTAAAAGACACCTTTCTTGAGCAGGCAGCCATTATTGCTGTTTCTTCAAGAACAGGAGAAAATCTTGATTCACTGAAGAGACAGATAAAAGATCTTGCGCTTACCATCCGGCCCAAGACATCAGATGGAATATTCAGGCTTCCTATAGACCGGGTCTTCACACTTAAAGGGTTCGGCACGGTCATTACCGGCACTGCTGTATCCGGCATGATTGCATCAGATGCGCCGGTGGAGATCCTGCCTGCCGGAATTACGACCAAAGTCAGGGGCCTTCACAGCCATGGAAGGGCCATTGACAAGGCTTATGCCGGGCAGAGGATAGCGCTCAATCTTCAGGGCGTAGAAAAGGATGACCTCAAGAGGGGAGATGTTGCTGTTGCTCCTTCAAGGTTTGTTCCGACAAAAACCATGGATCTCTTCCTTGAGATGCTCAAAGATGTGCCTGCTCTGAAAAACAGAAGTCTTGTGCATTTCTATGCCGGAACTTCCGAGACTGTTGCACGCGTTATACTCTATGAAACGGAAGAACTGAAGGCGGGTGAAAGCTGTTTCTGCCAGTTCAGGCTGCAGACGCCAATTATCGCCATGTCAGGCGACCGGTATATTATAAGAAGGTTCTCGCCTCTTGAGACGCTCGGAGGAGGTGAAGTCCTCGACCCCTCGCCCGCAAGAAGAAAAAGAAAAGACGGCATTCAGGACCTCAACCTGCTGCATACAGGGGGGCTCGATCAGAAGCTTGCGCTGAAGATCGAGAAGGCAGGACTTTCCGGAATCACTGCGCATACGATTTATGGCTGGATAAATGCTGATCTTACGGCAGTACAGAACGCAGTCAATGGTCTCAAACAGTCTGGCCTGATCATAAGGCACGAGGACCTGCTTATACATAAACATGCCTTTGACCTCCTCAACACCAGGGTGATGACCCTGCTCAGGGCATTTCATAAAGAGCATCCGCTCAAGCCCGGCATGCCAAAGGAAGAAGTCAGGACAATCCTGGGCAGTGATCCAAGGCTTTTCAATTTCCTCTTGTCAACCCTTAAAGACGTGATCGTCGAAAAAGAGCTGCTCAGGCTGAAGGATTTCAGGGTGGCTCTTTCAGGCGCGGCTGAGGTTCATAAGGCAAAGATTCTGGCTCTTCTGACAAAGGGAGAATTTCTGCCGCCCACCAGGTCAGAGATGTCCGAGACCCTTGGGATGGATCATAAACAGATCACCGACATCCTTAATATCCTCGCAAAGGAGCGTTCTGTTGTGAGGGTCAACGAATCCATCTACCTGTCTGCGGCTGCATATGAGAGGATGCTGAATGAACTGAGGGCCTTCTATGCAAAGAAGCCGGAGATGACCGTGGCTGAGTTCCGCGATCTTCTCAATACATCACGCAAGTTCGCCCTTCCGTTTCTCGAACACCTCGACGCGGTCAGGGTAACTCTGCGCATAGGCGATGCAAGGAAATTATTGTTAAAGAACTGACCGCTTTATCAGGAACGATTGCACTGAAATCCGGACCCTTTTTCGGTCATACTGCAGAAATAGCATATAAGCAGGCAGAGTTATTGTCCCGTGGTATAATCCTGAAAACCGCAGTTAAAGAACCCCCTATCTTGAAAACCATGTGATAA
>CAYUNK010000104.1:0-4942 GCA_964446125.1 uncultured Nitrospiraceae bacterium
CGCTGCTTTGCTCTTTCATTACGCCGACTTTGTTATATGAACAAATTCACCCTGTGCGCAGACATGCCTGCCTTGCCAAAGCCTCTTTGCCAGTGGTATCGTTATGGGTGAATCTTTTGCATTTTCAGAAGCCGGGCAGGTATATAAACAGCGAGTATAATGCCCTGCATAAAGAGGCCCCTGTATCCGTTGCCCTGGCATTTCCGGACATCTATGATGTCGGCATGTCCCACCTTGGGCTGAAGATCCTCTACACAATCATAAACGGGCTTGGCTATGCCTCTGCAGAGCGCGTATTTTCGCCCTGGCCTGATCTTGAGGAGGCGATGAGAAAGCAGGGCGAGCCTCTTGCATCCCTTGAGTCAAGAAAACCCCTGCGCAACTTTGATATAGTGGGCTTCAGCCTTCAGTATGAGTTTGCCTATACCACTGTACTTAATATGCTCGACCTCGGACATCTGCCGCTCAGGACTGAGGAGCGGCTGGAGCAGAAAGACCTGCCTCTTGTGATTGCAGGCGGCCCCTGCACTGTAAACCCCTGGCCAATGTCTCCCTTTATAGACGCATTTCTTGTGGGCGACGCCGAAGATGCGATCATCGAAATCCTCTCGTTATATCATAAGTGGAAGCTTGACGGCTCAGGCGATAAGGCAGGACTTCTTCGAGGCCTTGCCGATATAGCGGGCGTATTCGTGCCGCTTTTTGGCAGGGACAGGGCGGTAAACCGCAGGTATATAGACTCTCTTGATGATGCCCTGTTTCCCTCAAGCCCGGTCGTGCCGTTTACGAACATCGTGCATGACAGGATAAATATAGAGATTGCGCGTGGCTGTACAATGGGCTGCAGGTTCTGCCAGGCAGGCATGATCTACAGGCCTCTGCGCGAGCGGTCCCCAGATAAGGTACTCGAAATCGCAGGGCAGTCCATAAGGTCAACCGGATATGATTCGGTCTCATTCACATCCCTAAGTTCAGGCGATTACTCATGCCTCGGCCCCCTGATGAAGGAATTCAACAGACGCTTCTGCCATGAGCGGGTCGCCCTGTCCCTGCCTTCGCTGCGCGTAGGCTCGATAAGCGACGGGATGCTCAATGAACTGAGGGCTGTCCGAAAGTCAGGCTTTACGATCGCCCCTGAGGCGGCCACAGACCGGCTGAGAGCAGTCATAAACAAGGACTTCACGGCAGACACCTATGCCCAGGCATTAGAGAGGCTCTTCAGGGCCGGCTGGCAGACTCTCAAGCTCTATTTCATGCTCGGCCTTCCGACAGAGACGGACGAGGATATCACCGCAATCCCTGAAATGGTCTGGCAGGCCATAAATACCTCAAAGCGGCTGACAGGCAGGCGCGCAACGCTGAGTGTCGGCGTCTCACCGTTTGTGCCGAAGCCGCATACGCCTTTTCAGTGGTATGGACAGAACAGTCTTGACCTTATCATAGAGAAAAACCGTTACCTTAAGGGTGCGCTTCTGCGAAAGGGCGTACAGTTCCGGGGGCATGACCCTGAGATGTCCCTGCTTGAGGCGGCCTTTGCGCGCGGCGACGAGGCCCTTTCTCTGCTTATCGAGAAGGCATGGCGCCTCGGATGCAGGCTGGATGCATGGACAGAATACTTTGATATGGCCAGATGGAGGCAGGCGATGCAGGAGACAGGCATTGAGGCTGCCAAATATGCAGAGCGCGTATTCGGGCCTGAGGATGCGCTGCCATGGGATAACATCAATATCGGAGTCACAAAGAAATTTCTCCTCAAAGAATATCAGACAGCCCTGTCAGGGCAGTTCACCCCGGACTGCAGGCAGACCTGCCATGGCTGCGGCCTGAAATGCCGGCCTGAGGACAGGCCGCAGTCAGACCAGGGCGCCCTCTGCCTGACCGAAGGACAAAAGGCTCGGAAATCCTTTCCGATGGAAGGCGTATCAATAAAGGTGCGGCTGCAGTATGAAAAGACAGGCCGGCTGCGGTATCTTTCTCATCTTGAGACCACGACCGCGCTGATCAGAGGCATGAAGAGGGCAGGGTTTCCGTTTAAATATACCGAGGGTTTCCATCCCGGCCCAAAGGCGTCGTTTGGCCCTGCCCTAAGCGTAGGCACAGCAGGGATGAAGGAATATCTCGACATGGAGTTGATCCCTCCCTTTGATATCCAGGCAGGGCTCCTGAGGCTGCAGGGCTGTCTTCCTGCCGGGCTTCAGGCATCTGCAATGAAGGCGATCAATAAGGCCGAGAAATCCCTCACAGGGTTTGTAGTAAGATATACATACGAAATCACAGGCAGCAAAGGGCTCTGTCTTGATGCCTATGAAGAAAACAGGGATTTGGTCATACAGAGAAGACAGAATTCGTTCCGGGTCTCTGATATGGTCGAGGAGGTCATAAAGACAGCAGACAACTCAACAGTCATCACGGTGAAAGACCTCGGAGATATAAAGGTTCGGCTTACTGAACTCCTGCCGCTTGTCTTTGGCCTGCCTGCTGATGATCTTGAGATAACAAGGCTTGCCATGTATGGCTGGGACAATGGCTGGAGACAGCCTCTGGAGGGGTAAACAATGGGCAGTGAAATACTCATCAATATAACACACGGCGAAACACGGGTCGCGCTGCTTGAGAGCGGACAGGTAATAGAGTTCTATGTCGAGCGGAGGCGGGAGGCAGGCTTTGTCGGCAATATCTACAAGGGCAAGGTTATCAAGATCCTGCCCGGCATGCAGTCTGCCTTTATTGATATCGGCCTCGAAAAGGCCGCATTTCTCTATGTGGCAGATATCCAGACAGATGCGGACGAATATGCCCCCATGTTCGAGGAGAAGGATTCATCCATGGATATCTTCCCAAGAAGGGCGCGCTCAGAGACCCCAATTGATGAGGTGCTGCAGGACGGCCAGGAGCTTCTGGTTCAGATATCCAAAGACCCCATAGGCAGCAAAGGCGCAAGGGCGACCTCCTATATCACGCTTCCGGGCAGATACCTGGTGCTGATGCCGAATGTCGAGCATGTCGGCATCTCCCGGAGGATCACAAGCGAAGAGGAGCGCAGCAGGCTAAGCGCGATTGTTGAGCGCATAAAGCCCCAGGGCTACGGCCTTATCATCCGCACTGCAAGCGAGGGATCCCCTGAGGAGGACCTCAAAAACGATCTCGAATTCCTCGTGATGCTATGGGAAAACCTCCAGAGGAAAAAAGACCGTGTGCCTGTGCGCGGCCTGCTCTACAGCGACCTTGACCTTGTGACCCGTTCAATCCGCGACCTCATGAGCCAGGATGTTGAACGGCTCGTGATAGATTCCCGTGAGGAATACGGCAGGGTGGGCGAATTTGTGAAGACCTATTTCCCGAAGCTGCTCGGCAAGATCGAGCTGCATGAGGAGGCAGAGCCGATCTTTGAGTCCTTCGGCATAGAGCTTGATATTGCGCGTGCGCTTGGCCGGAGGGTCTGGCTCAAATCGGGCGGCTATATTGTGGTTGACCAGACAGAGGCAATGACCGTCATAGACGTCAACACAGGCAAGTTCGTAGGCAAGGATGGGCTTGAAGATACGATCCTGAAGACAAATCTCGAGGCTGTCAAGGAGATCGCCTACCAGATCAGGCTCCGGAACCTCGGAGGCATCATCATCATAGACTTCATTGATATGGACAATATCGAAAACAGGGAAAAGCTCTTCAATGCCTTCTCTGAGGCGATGAAGAAAGACCGCGCAAAGAATACGATCCTTCATGTATCAGAGCTCGGCCTTATCCAGATGACCCGCAAGCGCGTAAGGGAAAGCTTGGGAAGAACGCTCTGCACAACCTGCCCTTACTGTGAAGGCAAGGGTTTCATAAAATCGCCTGATACGCTTTCCTACGAGATCCTCCGCACCATAAAGAAGATGGCCCGCCACGGCAGCACCAAGCTCGTTATTACTGCCCATCCGCTCGTTGCTGAACTGCTTTCTGACGAGGAGATGCTCGGCATTGAGGATGTAGAAAAACAGTACGGCGTAAAGGTGATCATCAGGCCTGACAGCAAGATGCACCAGGAAAACTATGAGGTGAGCTCCCTGTGACCTCAGGGGATCCTGAAATCCTCGACCGGAAATTTGCCTCCCTCATCTGCCGCATAAAGGATGCACAGTCTGCCCTGCTGGCCTTTTCAGGCGGTGTTGACAGTTCATTCCTGCTTAAGGCATTAAAGATCGCAGGCATCCCCTTTCTTGCAGTAACAGGAAGATCAGAGACAGTCCCTGCAAAGGACCTCGGACAGGCCATAGCCTTTGCCCTGCAGGAAGAGGCAGAACACCGGGTGATCGCAACCGGCCAGATGAAGAACGAATCCTTTCTGAATAACCCGCCTGAGAGGTGCTTTTTCTGCAAGCAGGACCTGTATCTGAGAATGAGGAAGATCGCCCGGGAAGAGGGCTTTGGGGCTGTCTTCGACGGCACAAATGCAGATGACCTCAGGGATTTCAGGCCGGGGAAAAAGGCTGCAGAGCTTTATGGCGTACAGAGCCCCCTTGCAGAGGCAGGGCTTTCGAAGCAGGAGATCAGGCAGCTTTCGAGGAAATTGGGACTCAACACCTGGGACAGGCCCTCTTCTCCCTGCCTATCTTCACGGTTTCCCTATGGACAGAGGATAACCCTGCCCTGTCTTCGCCGGGTTGAGCAGGCAGAGGATTACCTGCATTCAATCGGCATAAGGACCGTGCGCGTCAGAATCCATAATGATCTGGCCCGCATAGAGCTGCCTGAGCATGAGATGGACCTGCTGCTTGGAAACAGGCAGGCTGTCTCTGAGAGGCTCAGGGCCCTCGGCTTCAGCTTTGTCTGCCTTGATCTTGAGGGATTCAGAAGCGGAAGCCTGAACCGCGTTTTGAAGGATACTTAACAGACAAATAAGATGCAGGCCACGGTAAATTTGTTCTGGCATTTTCATATTGCCTGGCGAAGAGTATGA
>CAYUNK010000105.1:0-4650 GCA_964446125.1 uncultured Nitrospiraceae bacterium
AATACTTAAAGAAAAGGCAATGAAGCACGGCCTAAAGCTGAGCCTTGAGCTTGCCCCTGACGCTGATATTGAGATAGAGGCAGATGAGAGAAAATTCAAACAGATAATGTTCAATCTCCTGAGCAATGCAGTAAAGTTCACGCCGGAGGGAGGCTCCGTGCGCGTAAGCGCACGCTTAGTGAATAGTGAACAGTGTATAGTGAATAGTAAATCAGAAAAAAAGGAACTATTCACTGACGACTATTCACTAACGACTAATAGAAATTTCGTAGAAATCTCCGTCTCAGACACCGGCATCGGAATCAAACCCGAAGATATTACGAAGCTGTTCAGCGAATTTACGCAGCTTGAGTCCGCATACACAAAACAACAGGAAGGCACAGGCCTCGGCCTTGCACTCACAAAGAAACTGGTCGAATTGCATGGTGGCAGGATATGGGTAGAGAGCGAAATCGGGAAGGGCAGCAGGTTTACATTTGTGATACCGGTGAAGCAGAATTCGGAATCCGGAATTCGGAATCCGGAATTCAGAAGCCAGAATTCAGAAGTCAGAATGAGAACACAAGATAAAGAATCCAGAATTCAGGAGTCAGAATTCAGGAGTCAGAAGTCAGAATGAAAAGGCAGCCTGCAAAAAGCTTTCATGATTTGGTTGTTTGGCAGAAGGCTCATAATTTTGTTTTGGAGGTTTACAGATACAGCGACAACTTTCCGAAGGCCGAACTTTATGGATTGACTTCGCAATTAAGACGGGCAGCTATTTCAGTGCCGGCAAATATTGCAGAAGGATTTAAAAAGAAAGGCAAGGCAGATAAAGCAAGATTCCTCAATATAGCTCAAGGGTCTCTTGAAGAATGCCGTTATTATTTGATACTTGCTCAGGATTTGGGTTATGGCGAAACAGGAGAATTAAACGCAGTCCTGGAAGAAGTCAGCAAGCTCCTTGAAGCTTATCTGTCAGTTATTCTGAATGCTGGCTTCTGAATTCCGGATTCTGCCTTTTGGAGGTTGTTATGAAAAAGATCCTCGTTGTTGAAGACAATGAAAAGAACCTGGCGCTGTTTAGAGACATACTTCTTTATTACGGATATGAAGTGCTGGAGGCAGAAAACGGGGCTATGGGCGTGAAGACGGCGCAGGAGCGCCTGCCTGACCTCATCCTTCTCGATATCCAGATGCCGGTGATGGACGGCTTCGCCGCGCTGAAGATACTGAAGGAGGCGCCGGAGACGAGAAATATTAAGGTGATCGCCCTTACGTCGTTTGCGATGGCAGGTGACAGGGAAAAGATAATGGCAGCAGGTTTCGACGATTATATTTCTAAGCCGATCAACACGAGAACGCTGCCGGAACTCATCAAGAAGTATTTGGTGAATTATTAATGGCAAAGACAGACTACAGAAAGTTTATGCCGTATGCTGTTTTAGCGAGCTGTCTGCTTCTGACCGCATACGCATGGCATGCGACTTCTTCTTACACAACAGAAAAAGTCCGGGAGCGGTTTATAAGCCGGACTGATCATATCATCTATTCGATAACTGGAAGGATATACAGCAAGAGGGCGATACTTCAGGGAGGAGCAGCTCTGTTTGCCGCCAATAAAGGCAATGTCAGCCGGGAGCAATGGAGGACATATGTCGAGAATCTGCGCCTGAGCGAGCGCTATGCCGGAATTCAGGGTGTCGGATTTTCGAGGCTTATAAGGCCGTCAGAACTAAAGTCCCACATAGCCAAAATCAGGGCAGAGGGTTTCCCGGCTTATACTGTTCGGCCTGAAGGCATGCGTGAAGTGTTCACCTCGATCATCTATCTCGAACCTTTTGACCGGCGAAACCAGCGGGCATTCGGATATGACATGTTCAGCGAAGCTGTGCGGCGTGCTGCAATGGAGAAGGCCAGAGACAGCGGTATGGCTTCGATGTCTGGAAAGGTAAAGCTGCTCCAGGAAACAGAAGCTGACGTCCAGGCCGGATTTCTGATTTATGTTCCGGTTTACAAAGAGGACATGCCGGTCAAAACTGTTCAGCAGAGGAGAGAAGCCCTGCTCGGCTATGTCTACAGTCCCTTCCGAATTAAGGACCTGATGAATGCGCTTTTCAGGGGTGAGTTGGGAGATATTGATCTCGAGATATATGACGGCGGCGAAATTTCAGAGACTTCCTTTATGTATGATCTTGATGACAAAAAATATGCTTTATACGGCGATAACCGGCGTTTATTCAGCATAAAAAAAACAATAGAAATTCATGGCCACAACTGGACGCTCTTCTTTTCCTCATTGCCTGATTTCGAGACCTTTTCCGACAGACATCTTCCTAGGGGCATTCTGATTTCGGGCATAATAATCAGCATCCTTATTTTTCTGCTTTTGCTGTCGGTGGAAAAAGCAAGAGAACAAGCGCTCGAAACTGCAAGTGCGATGAGAAAAGCCAAATATGCGGCAGAATCCGCCACAAAGGCAAAGTCTGATTTTTTGGCCAATATGAGTCATGAACTCAGGACACCGCTTAACTCTGTCATCGGCTTTTCAGAAATACTGCTGGACGGACTTTATGGGGGACTGAACAAGAACCAGAAGGAATATGTGAACGACATATATACGAGCGGCCAGCACCTTCTGAGCCTGATAAACGATATCCTTGACCTGTCCAAGGTTGAGGCCGGGAAGATGGAGCTTGAGTTGAACAGGTTTATGGTTTCTGGTCTCCTGAGATCTTCATTGTCACTAATGAAGGAAAAGGCGATGAAGCATGCAATAAGCCTCGACCTGGAAATAACTCCCGAGCTGAACGTTGAGATCGAGGCCGATGAGCGCAAGCTGAAGCAGATAGTGTTCAATCTTCTTTCGAATGCCGTAAAGTTCACGCCGGAGGGGGGCTCGGTGCGCGTGGGCGCACGGAAATATGTAGGGGCAGCCCTATGTGGCTGCCCCAAAAAGGGCGAACACACAGGTTCGCCCCTACAAGACAGGGATTTCATAGAAATCACTGTGGAAGACACCGGCATAGGCATCAAACCCGAAGATATTACGAAGCTGTTCAGCGAATTTACGCAGCTTGAGTCCGCATACACAAAACAGTATGAAGGCACAGGCCTCGGCCTTGCACTCACAAAGAAACTGGTCGAATTGCAAGGTGGCAAGATATGGGTAGAGAGCGAATTCGGAAAAGGGAGCAAATTTACATTTGTGATACCAATACGGCAGGCACAGGAGGCAGATAGTTAGGAACAGGAAGAAGGCATGGAGGAAATGATATGGATTCAGATAATAAACGCGTGCTTGTGGTTGACGACGACAGAAAGAGCAGGGGTATTTTTGAAGCGCATCTGAGCGCAATGGGCTTTGATGTTGTGTCGGCAAACAATGGAGAAGAGGCAATGGACATGCTTTCAGGAGACCCGTTTTTTGACCTGATTATAACCGACGTCATGATGCCGTATCAGAACGGGATTAAAAGGGTCGTTGGAGGATGAAGAGCCGTATCTGCACTGAAAAATTATGGGAAAGTCATCCGTGAAAGGAATTTTATGAACGGTTCGAAAGCAAACATTCTGTGCGTTGACGACAATCCCGAGCTGCTTTCCCTTACTTCAGAAATATTGCGCTCAGAGGGCTATGAGGTTATTGAGGCTTCGACCGGGAATGAATGTCTCGAAACAGCAGAGCAGGAACATCCGGACCTGATCCTTCTCGATGTCAATCTTCCCGATATAAACGGGATCGATGTTTGCCGGCGCATAAAGGCATCCCCTGAATTGTCGGACATATATGTAATTCTGATCTCCGGCACAGTGACATCTTCCGAGAGCCAGGTCAACGGACTCGAAGCAGGGGCTGACGGATACATCGCTCGTCCTGTTTCACACAATGAACTCCTGAGCCGTGTTCAAGCAATGATTCGCCTGAAAAAAGCAGAAACAGCGCTGAGACAAAAGATCACTGACTTAGAGGAAGCAAAACTTTCTGCCGAGGCAGCCAACAAGGCAAAGTCTGATTTTCTTGCAAATATGAGTCATGAGCTGACAACGCCTCTGAATTCCGTTATCGGCTTTTCACAGATACTTCAGGACGAATTATTCGGGAACCTGAACGAAAAACAGAGAGAGTATGTATCCGACATTCTGACCAGCGGACAGCATTTGTTAACCCTTATCACTGAGATGATTGATTTTTCAATGGCGATTTCCGGAAGCATCGAACTTAGACTGGGAAGATTTTTTCTTAAAGATGCGCTGAAGTCAGCCATGACGGTATTTAACAAAGAGGCAGTTAAGCATAATCTGAAACTGGACCTCGAAATAGAGCCTAAGGCGGACATTGAGATAGAAGCTGACTCAGAAAAGTTTAATCAGATAATATTCATTCTCCTGAGCAACGCCGTGAAGTTCACTCCGGAGGGGGGCTCGGTGCGCGTGGGCGCGCGGAGAGTTCGGAGTTCGGAGTTGGGAGTTCGGAGCTTAAAGACAGAAGAAAAATCTCCCCTAACCCCTCTTTTTCAAAGAGGGGAAATTCCCCCATTGGCAAAGGGGGATGAAGGGGGATTTTCTGGAAAAAACTCCGAACTCCACAGTGATTACGATTACATCGAAATCACTGTGGAAGACACCGGCATCGGCATCAAGCCTGAAGATATCCCTCATATTTTCAGA
>CAYUNK010000106.1:0-4577 GCA_964446125.1 uncultured Nitrospiraceae bacterium
GAGATAATAACAACAGGTGATGACAAGATCATGCCCGGACATTTCGACCCATCTGTCCTCAACGCTTTTAAAAAGATTGCTTCATCTTTTGAAGATATTTTCGAGCATTATTCATAGGAGCGTCTCCATTGGCGGATTTCCTTACGTCTTTTCCAATAGACAAATAATCCGTAGCCAGGAGCCTTCTGTCCGCTCTCACGCCCGGCGGAGAGCTGATATCTGAAAGATATACAACTATGAACAGAGCAACCATATATAAAGTCGCGGTTGTCGCAGCCATAATTCTTCTTATTGCCGCATTTAACATATTCAATATGGGCGACTATCTCTCCCTCTCCTATATCAAGGAATCCCGGGACAGGTTTCAGGCCCTGTACGACGCCAGCCCTGTTCCTGTAATTGCTGCATATATGACGTTATATATTGTCGTCACATCGCTGTCCCTGCCCGGGGCTACCATCATGACCCTTGCAGGAGGAGCGTTGTTCGGTCTTGTCGCCGGAACAGTAATCGTGTCATTTGCCAGCACAATAGGCGCAACACTGGCCTGTTTGGCTGCCCGGTTTATCCTGAAGGACTGGGTACAGGAGAGGGTTGGAGACAAACTGCAGACGATTAATCAGGGAATTGCAAAGGAAGGGGCATTCTATCTGTTTACTCTTCGGCTGATGCCTGTTCTTCCCTTCTGGCTCATTAATCTTGTTATGGGTCTGACCGGCATGCCGCTTAAGACCTTTTACTGGGTTTCGCAGGTCGGCATGCTGGCAGGAACAATCGTATATGTTAATGCCGGCAAAGAGCTCGGCAAGATAGAATCACTGTCAGGAATCCTGTCGCCGGGGCTGATACTGTCCTTCGTACTGCTGGGCGTCTTTCCACTGATCGCGAAAAAACTTGTCAGCGCATATAAGCAGAGAAAACAGGCATGTACAAGAAAATCAGCGACTATGGAATAGTCGGCGACCTGTATACGATAGCCCTCATAGGCCTGGATGGTTCTGAACTGGATGTGCCTTCCTTCTATGGATTCTCCAGGCATATTCGGCGCACTGCCGGATGACAAAAAAAACGGCAATGGAGAGTCTGAGAAACTGGATCAGGAAAAATCTGTGTGATCTGTTTACTTCGCGCTTCTGACGACGATCATTACAGACAACAGCCCTCTGCCCGGACATTCCGTCATCTGAATTATTGCCTGCAGTCGAAAATGGCCCTAAAGAGAAGGCAAGAAAGTATAGTAGAATGAATATTAAAGAGGGCGTGTAAAATCATAAGAGGCATGGATCATGGCTGAAGAAAATAAAGAAGGCATGGGCCTTATCCCAAACATGTACTGGAGATACATAGGGGCGCTGCTTGCCGCTGCAGTGCTTATCTTCATATGGAGCAGCTTTTTCAACATCGGTCCGCCGCAGCGCTATACGATAAACTACACGCAGTTCATGGAACAGCTTGAGGCCGGAACGATAAAATCTGTCTCGGTAAAGAATCTGGTTTTAACAGGAGAACTGTCAAAGGAAATCAGTCTGCAGTTTCAGGGGCAGCAGAAGCCGGTCAGCGTCAAATATTTCCTGACAGTCCTGCCTTCTTTTCAGGGCGAAGAGCTGCTGTCCCAGCTTAAGGAAAAGAATGTGATCATAAACATAGAATCAGCAGAGGATGGCTTCCTGATGCAGGTTCTGATCGGGATCCTGCCGTGGGCTCTGATCATCGGCCTCTGGATCTTCTGGATGAAGAGAAGCCAGCAGCTGCAGGGCGGCCCCGGAGGGCTCTTTTCCTTTGGCGCAAGCAAGGCCAGGCTCTTTGACGCAAAAAAGACGGGCATCACATTTAAGGATGTTGCAGGGATGGACAATGTCAAGACAGAGCTGAAAGAGACCATAGAGTTTCTGAAGAACCCCTCCAGATTTGTAAAGATCGGTGCAAAAGTGCCCAGGGGCGTGCTTCTGATCGGCCCTCCCGGCACAGGCAAGACACTCCTTGCGCGCGCAACAGCAGGGGAGGCGGCTGTGCCTTTTTACAGCATAAGCGCATCCGAATTCATCGAGATGTTTGTGGGGGTCGGCGCCTCCCGCGTCAGGGACATGTTCAAGAAGGCAAAGGAGACCCATCCGAGCATTATCTTTATTGATGAGATAGATGCAGTAGGCCGCACACGAGGCGCCGGGCTTGGGGGCGGCAGCGATGAACGGGAGCAGACGCTGAACCAGCTTCTGAGTGAGATGGACGGGTTTGATCCCCACACAGAGGTGATCGTCATGGCTGCCACCAACAGACCGGATGTGCTCGACCCTGCGCTTTTGAGGCCGGGGAGATTCGACAGGCATGTGGTCATTGACAGGCCCGGCTGGAAAGAGCGCAAGGCAATCATAGAAATCCATGCAAGGGGCAAGCTGCTTTCAGATGATCTGGATTTCGAACTCATTGCAAAGGGCACTCCCGGCATGACAGGAGCTGACCTCGAAAATCTTGCAAACGAGGCCGCACTCGTAGCCCTGAGAAAGGGCAAGGAAACTATAGACATGAGCGACTTTCAGGAGGCAAGAGACATTATCCTTATGGGCGCTGTAAGGGAAGAGACCATAAGCGACAAGGAAAGACGGATCACTGCGTATCATGAGGCAGGACATACCCTTGCGTCATGGGACCTGCCGGGGGCTGATCCTATATACAAGGTGAGCATTATCCCTCGCGGCATGGCCATGGGAGTTACCCAGCTCCTGCCGGAGGAGGACAGGCATTATTATCCGAAAACCTATCTCATGAATAAATTGTGCATAGCCCTTGCAGGCCGCGTTGCAGAGAAGATCGTCTTTGACGACATCAGCAGCGGCGCTCAAAACGACCTGAAAGAGGCAACAGCCCTGGCAGAAAAGATGGTTGCACAGTGGGGAATGAGCGATAAGGTCGGCCCGGTTAATCTTGGCCGCGGTGAAGAACATCCGTTTTTGGGCAGGGAACTGTCCCTGCCCAAGCGTTACAGCGAAGAGATGGCCTGGGTCATGGACCAGGAGATACAGAAGCTTATCCTGGATGCAGAATCCATGGCAGCCGAAATACTGTCCAAGAAACGGCATACCCTTGACGCCCTTGCAGAGGCCCTGATCAATCAAGAGAGCCTTGAGAGGGCTGAGGTGGAGCGCATCATACAGGGTCTGTAGAATATATCGTTTAAAAACATCAGGTTAATCTTTGTAAGCCTGTATGTCAACTGCTTGCCCTGTATAAGGATAAAATCCTGCCCGCCAGGCCTCACCCTCCCGCAAAATACTGTCTGGACAATTCTCAAAATGCTGATATACTTTTTATAGGGTGCGCCTCTGAAACGGGATTACGCTTCATTTTGTGCGCAAAAGATCCATAACGCAATGCATAAACATATTATGAAAGGAGAATACCATTATTGGGATTGTGAATAAGCTTAGGAATGGTGCGATACTGATGGCTGTGATCCTGCTGCTTGCGCTTGCTCACCGGCCTGCTGAGGCCGGTGTTAATGTAGGCATACATATAGACCTGCCGTATTTCTTCCTGCACTCTCCGCCTCACCTCGTCCCGATACCAGGCACATATGCCTATTATGTGGCAGATATTGATCTGGACATTATATTTTATGATGGCCGGTGGTATCGGCCCTGGGGCGACCGCTGGTACTGGGCCAGGGGGTACAATGGTCCCTGGTATCTTGCAGGCCCAAGATTTGTGCCGGCGCCCCTTTTGCGCCTACCAAGGGATTACCGACGCGGCACTGTATATATGCGAATACCTCACTACGATCTTGACAGGAACTGGAGGAGATGGAACAGGGAACGCTGGTGGGAACACAGATACGATTGGTGGCGAAAGGCCAGGGAAGAGCATCGTCATGATCATTATCGGCATGACCGCAGGCATGACAGACAGGACAGCAGGTATGAGCATAGAGACGACCGAAGGGACAGCAGGCGGGACCGAATGGATGACATGCGGGATGATCGAAGGGACCGCAGGGATGACCGCCGAGGTGACCGAATGGAACACAGGGATGACCGCCGAGATGACCGAAGGGACAGCAGGCGGGACCGCAGGGATGACAGGCGCGGTGACCGTGGAAGATAACGGAATCCTATATTTATATTCCGGGTATTGGCAGGCAGCGTGACATTGTCCGGATTGTAGATCAATAAGCAATAAATGCAGCAGGAGGTGTGAAGATGCAGGCAACAGCAGCAGCGAGATCTGTCATTTTTGTAATTGCCATATTTGCGATGAGTTTGACGTTTGGGTGCGCCGGCATGAAGAAGGCAACGCCCGAGAGATTGCCGGGATATTTGTACTATCCATCTGCATTGGTTGATGCTGACGAGATCCTGAAACAGGCCAGGGCAGCAGGCAGGGAAAGGGAATGCCCTTCAGAATTCAAATCTGCAAAGGACATGATAGACAGGTCATATGAGCTATACATGGCATGCCTCGACCGGGAAGCTATAGATAAGGCAAAAGAGGCGACTACTATGATTAAGGCCCTTTGTCCACCTAAACCTGTGGCCGAGATAAAGCCAGAGCCTGCACCACCACCGCCTCCTCCTCCACCCCCG
>CAYUNK010000107.1:0-4529 GCA_964446125.1 uncultured Nitrospiraceae bacterium
CTTCTCATACTCTTCGCCAGGCAATATGAAAATGCCAGAACAAATTTACCGTGCCCTTATCCTTCTGACACGCTCCACAACCGGCGGGTGGGAATAGTGAAAGGCTGCGTATAGAGGATGGGGATGGAGGTTCGAAAGATTGTCCTTTGAGAGCCTGATAAGCGAAGTGGCAAGCGCATCTGGATTTGGCGCAAGCTCTACTGCGAACCGGTCTGCCTCCCGCTCGTGTCTGCGGGAAAAGAAGCTGAATAACGGCGTAAAGGGAAACGAGACGACGCTGAAGGCAAAGCTCAGGATAACAAGCTCGGCAAAAAACGTATTGCCGGTGATGCCGAAGACCTCTGCAAGGACGCCTGATCCAAGGATATGAAAGGCTATGTATGCACCGGCCAGTGAAAGCGCCTCGAAGACCACCAGCATCTTTATGACATGCCTCTTCTTCCAGTGTCCGCCTTCATGCGCCAGCACTGCAAGCACCTCATCCTCATCCATCTTGTTTAGCAGGGTATCGTAGAGCACGATCCGCTTTGTCTTTCCTATGCCGGTAAAATAGGCGTTTGTGTGCCTGCTGCGCCTTGAGGCATCTATCTTGAAAACACGGCTTATCTTTATGCCGGTCTTTGCCATCATTGACTTGATCTTCTGCTCAAGGGAATCGTCTTCAAGAGGGGTGAATTTGTTAAAAAGCGGCTCGATAACATAGGGTGAAATGTACATCATGAAGATGCTGAAGACAAAAAAGAATAACCAGAGATAGAGCCACCAAAGTTCAGGACTATTCTGGATGATCCATAGACCGCAGGAGATCAAAACGGCCATAAGCACGGTTGATATGAGAGTTGATTTTACAAGATCCGTGATCCAGAGCCTCACAGTCATGGTGTTGAAGCCATATTTATTTTCTATTTTGAAGGTGCTGTACAGGCTGAAGGGGATCGAGATCAGGGAGCCTGCATAACTCAGGATAAGAAAAAAAAGTATGCCCCGGATAAGAAAGGATGATGACAGTGAATTGATCCATGCGGCATAAAACGCGAGCAGACCCCCGTAAATAAAGACAATGGTGATTATATTGCTGATAACGGATTCGACGAGACCTGCAGTGTTGCGCTCGATCGTGTACGCATGCGTCTTCCTGAGCAGTTCTTCATCTATATGGCCCTCAAACCCCGGAGGGATTGCCAGGCCCTTTTCCTTCATATGCCTGATATTGATATACTCCAGCCAGTATCCAGCGCACTGGGTCAGGATATAGGCAGCAAGGATAAAATAGGCGGCTGAATGCATGGGAGGTATTATACAGGCAAGCGGAAATAAAAAGGGCAGTGCATATGCCCGGCAGAAAACTGAAAAGGTAGCCCAATACTGTTCAAAATAAATCCGGAAACGGCTGGATTACTGCTTTAAAACAGTTTCTGAGCTGACTTTTATCAGGGTCTTCACATTGCCTCTGGGATTAAAGTCACCCACAACCTCAAGGCTCCTCGGCTTCAGTCTCTTTTGGAGTTCAGCAAACACCTTGTTGGTCAGTTCTTCGTGCGAGATATGGATATTCCTGAAGGCATTAAGGAACAGTTTCAGGGACTTAAGCTCAACGATCTTTTTGTCCGGGACATACCTCAGATTGATTGTTGCAAAGTCAGGGTATCCTGACCTCGGACAGAGGCAGGTGACCTCAGGATAACTGATGGAAACCTCATAATCGCGTTCAGGATTGGGGTTGTCCCATATCTCGAGCTTCGCCTTTTGTATAGACCTTTCGCCGTATTTCATAGGAAAATCTACCATGAGCGCCGGTCAATTGTAAAGGTTCAGAAGTCAGCCGGATCGTTACTTGCGTTGCCTGAGCCTTTCCTTCAGTTTTGTATATCTCTCTGATGGCTTGTTGTTTCTTATCGCAATGCCGACCGCCTTTTTTGTGCCGATAAGGATAACGAGCCTCTTGCCCCGGGTGACCGCAGTATAGAGCAGGTTTCTCTGAAGCAGCATGTAATGCTGTGTAAGTACAGGCATGATCACAACAGGATATTCACTGCCCTGGGATTTGTGCACAGAGATGGCATACGCAAGTATAAGTTCATCAAGTTCGGCAAATTCATATGCCACTATCCTGCCGTCATAGTCAACCATAAGGACCTGCTCCTCTCTGTTTATGGATGAGATCCTGCCGATGTCTCCGTTAAATATATCCTTGTCATAGTTGTTCTTTATCTGCATCACCTTGTCCATGCGCCTGAAGATTCTTCCGCCCCTGTGAAGTTCATCCCCGGACGGGTTAAGATGCTTCTGCATCTCTTCATTCAGGCTTGAAGCCCCGACAACTCCCCGGTGCATGGGTGTAAGCACCTGTATATCGTTCATCGGATCAAAACCGAACTTCTCAGGAACCTTTTTGGCGCAGAGCTCGAGGATCTTTTCGAGCACCCTTTCAGGCTCCTCCATCTGAATGAAGTAGAAGTCCTGATCTGAACCCTTTTCTGTTTGAGTGATCGGGAAATCGCCCCTGTTGATCTGGTGGGCATTAATAACGATAAGGCTCTTCTGCGCCTGCCTGAAGATCCGGTTCAGCCTTATGCAGGGCACCTCTTCTGAGTCAATGATATCCCTAAGCAGATTGCCTGCCCCGACCGAGGGCAGCTGGTCTATATCGCCCACAAGGATCAGCGTTGTCTGCCTTGGCACTGCCTTGAGCAGGTGATACATCAGCACTGTGTCAATCATGGATGTCTCATCAAGAACGATCAGGTCGGCATTGAGCGGGTTCTTCTCGTTCCTCTTGAACCCCTGGTCATGTTTAGGGCTGTACTCAAGCAGGCGATGGATGGTCCTGGCCTCATGGCCGGTTGCCTCTGCCATCCTCTTTGCTGCCCTGCCTGTTGGAGCTGCAAGGAGGATGCTCATGCCTGATAGCTGATGCAGTGTTATAATCGCCTTGATAATAGTTGTCTTTCCGGTGCCCGGCCCTCCGGTGATCACCATCACCTTGGCATCAAGAGATTCGATGACCGCCTTTGCCTGGTTTTCCGCAAGAGTGATCTTTAAATTCTTCTGCACTGTCTCTATGGCCTTGTCACGGTCAGCCATAAAGAGTCTGCGCCCGGTTTTATTGAGTTCTCCGAGGTGTTCGGCGATGCCTTTTTCGGCAATATAATATTCCGTGAGGTACACAGCCTCTTCTTCAAGAACAATCCTCTTTTCTGCAGCAATAGCCGAGATGGCATTAGTTATGATTTCAGAGTTTATACGCAGAATCCCTCGGCATTCCTCTATAAGCCTGTCATGTGGATAATAGACATGCCCGTTTAAGGCAAACTGCTGCAGCACATAGAGGATGCCTGCCTCTGCGCGCAGCAGAGAATCATTCGGAATGCCCAGCTTCGCTGCAATAATATCTGCTGTCCTGAAGCCGATGCCGAAGATGTCTGTGGCAAGCCGGTAGGGATTATCCTTTACAGCCGCGATGGATGCCCTGCCGTACTGGCGGTAGATCTTTGACGCGTACGCGGAACTCACGCCATGGCTCTGCAGAAAAAGCATCACATCACGCACCTCTCTCTGCTGCTGCCATGCAGACCTGATCATCGCAAGCTTTTTTTCTCCAATACCTTCCACTTCACTCAAACGTTCTGGCTGATCTTCGATTATATCGAGCGTTTCCATGCCGAATTTCCCGACAAGCCTTTTTGCCATTACCGGGCCAATGCCTTTGATCAGGCCTGAGCCTAAATACCGTTCAATGCCATGCAGGGTGGCAGGGGCAACGATTTCACAGGAGGTGAATTTGAACTGCTCTCCGAACCTCGGATGCCTGTCCCATGAGCCGGTAACCTTGACAATCTCACCCGGCGCAACAGACAGGAGGCTGCCGACAATAGTGACCAGTTCCCTCTGCCCCTTTACCTTGATCTTTGCGATGGTGAAGTAGTTTTCCTCGCTATGGAAGGTGATCCGCTCAAGCTGGCCCTGAAGTTCGATCTGCATGGTCTATTCTACCTGATGCAACCTTTTGCATAAACAGTTAACGACCGGCCCAACTGAACTGCCGCCAATAACAGAGGCCCTGAGGCTCGTGAACAGGCCTGAAGGCTCTATGTCAGAAGAAGACATAATTGCAGGGAAATATGCCGAAGAAAAGCGGTCAGCAGAAAGCAATAAAAAGAGCCATATCAGGTAGAAATCCAGGGGCAACCATGCTGTCGGTTGACCCTATGCCCTTCAATGGCTCCAGAATATCTGCAAGCTCCGAACAAGAGGTTGATTTCTGCTCTGCGGGGGAGCCGTCCTTGACGTTAACATCGGAATCTTCTCCCGTGTTTAACTCGCCAACCGCTCAACCTCCGGTTCAGAGTTCCCTACACCTCATCTCTGACTATAGTTTATCGCTCTTTCAAGCATGCGTCAACATCTATTTCTGACTATCAGGCATCCACCTCTTTTTTTTGCAGTATTGCAAAGGGGATTTGCGGAACTGCATGGTTAATTGGAGGGGGAATCGTTAAAAAACAATGGGATATGGTTGGCATGGGAAC
>CAYUNK010000108.1:0-4406 GCA_964446125.1 uncultured Nitrospiraceae bacterium
TGTTCATCTCCGTATTCAGGGTGGCAAAGAAGAGGTTCTGGAGGATCGCTTTATAGTAGGTGCTATGGTTCTTGTCCTTATAGTTGAGAAGGCCTTTGAGCTTCGCCTGATTAAAGAGGTCATCAGGGATTAATCCCTTTTCTTTTATAAACCAGATGAAGATGAGCCGGGTTATCATGCGGATAACGCTTATGGCATTGCGAACGTCTTTGTTCTTTTCGGCATCATCCGGGAATTCAACGTTGCGGAGAGCCCAGAAGTACCAGTTGGCAAGCTCGCGGAAGAACTTCTTATTCAGTTCAGATGTATCGAGTGTCTTTCTCCAGGCATTATGAAGCTCAACAAAGTTTGTGAACCTGTGCTTGTCCTGTAGCTCAGTAAAAGAAAGGTCATGGAGTATCTCGATATGCGCCCGGTGGGGTTTTGAAATATTAATGTCTTTAATGAGCGTGACTTTTTCGAGGACATCTTTTGTGCTTTCCCGCTTGTGGAGTCTCCGGTCAATGACCGAGACGGTCAGATAGTTGTTGTACTTGAACAATATCATTGCCGGCATGGGCGTGAGCTTGTTGATCTCCCTCGTGATCCTTACCAGATCGCCACGGGTGTATTTCTCACCGGCAAGGGAGAGGGCAAAGAAAAGGTAGGATTCTATAATCTTGTCGCTATACTGCTTTGCCTCAAAGAGGGAATGGCTTTTCTTTATGTCGTCTTCGGTAAGCTGAAAGATAATGTCTATGGTCTGCCAGTCTTTGACCTTTGCCTTTTCCTGATCGAAATTAGAAGGCCCGGCCTGAAACAGCTCGGAAAAGCCCTTATATGTGTTCGGCGAAAGCTGAACTGTCCGGTCGCTTTCATAGCCAAGGACATTCAACAGTTCCGAAGTACTGACAGCAAGTTTCCCTTTGCTAAAGCCGGTAAGGGCTTCCTGTATTTGTTGCTTCAGCTCTGGCATTCCTGGTCCTTGATAATGAGCCATGTGACAAGTTCAAAATCGCCCGCACACTTGACCTGCTGCGTCTGAGTAGGCAGCTTGCCTCCCCTTCCGGACAGAAGGGCGCCGACAGCCCTCTTCTTGAAGGTCTTTGTGATCTCGTTAATCGCCTTCTCAAGAAGCCCGTCGTACTTTTTCATCTCGTTTCCATTGGAAGTTTCATTATTGAAGATGTCGCAGAGCTTTTCATATGCCTTGTCATTTCCGGCTGCAAGCATCCTGAAGATTTCGAGTATCTGCTTTGCATTCGTGAAATTATATCTGACATCGCCGTTTTCCCTGATATAGACGAGATAGCACGGCTGAAGCGGATTGACCGCCTCATTCCCGGAAGTGTCGCCGATCTGCCGGAGACAGAAAATCACACCGGGGCCGATTATCTGACTGTCTGCCGGCGGCGGCACAACAGCATAAAGTCCGAGAGGGGCCTTTTCAAGGAGTTCCCTGTTGGCCTCTATATAGTTGATTAGTTCAATACGAAAATCATCGAGTGTAAACTCACTCAGCGCAATACCGTCTGTGACATCCTCCATATCAAGCACTTCTTCTTTCAGCTTCTTAAGCTGCTGGTCACGGTATTTCAGATCCTCCTGAATCAGGTCTTTGATATCCTGCGACAGAAGGTTGTCGTCAGTCGTTGCAGCAATATCCACAAGAGCCATGCGTGCCTCGACCCGTTCTTTCAGGGTTATGTAGTTGTCGAGGTCTTTTGTGGGCCAGAAGTTGAACATAAAGACCTTTGCGTTCCTGCTGCCGATCCTGTCTATTCTTCCAAAGCGTTGTATGATCCTTACAGGATTCCAGTGAATGTCATAGTTGATAAGGCAGTCACAGTCCTGAAGATTCTGACCTTCTGAAATGCAGTCAGTTGCAATCAGGATATCAATATCTTCATCCTGCTTCATGGCCTTGATCTTGTCACGGTTCTTTGAGACCGGCGAAAAATTGGTCAAGATGTTCGTGAATTCATTCTTGCCAAATGTCGTTTTGTTTTCTTTTGAGCCGCCGGATACCATAGCGATATTCACCTTGAAGTCTTTTATAGCCCGATCTTTGAGGGCCTCAAAAATATAATCCGCCGTATCAGCAAAAGCGGTGAATACCAAAACCTTGCGGTTCTTCTTCCCGTCTTTGTTGACAGTAGGATTTGAAGACTTCTCCTTGATAAGCTCCCGCAATTCGGCGAGCTTGGCATCTCTGTCAACTGTCACCGCGCTTGCTTCATTAAGAAGACTCTGTAATTGCTCTCGGTCTCTGGCAAGATCCTTAAGCCAGCGGTCCACATCCATATGATCGAGGGAGTACCTGACCTTTTTGCCGACCTCCCAGGCGTCTTCGGTTTCTTCGTCACCGTCAGCCACCTGCAGATCATCAAGGTCTATTTCAGCGACTTTGGTCTTTTTCTTTTTGTATTCATTGATCTTGTCTTCAAGCTCTGAAATCTTGTTGATAGTCCTGCTCATCGAGATGGCAAAGGAGTTTACTGAGCTTTCGAGCCGCTTGAGGAAGTTCACCTTCATCATGCCGATGAGGTAGTTTTCTCTGTCTTCCTGAGTAAAATTCTCGACCTTTTCTTTGTCATAGATTTCCCTGTATTGAGACAGGACATACTGATACGGGCTGAAGAGGGAAAGCTTGTATTTCTGAATCTCTTTGTTCAGCTGGTCATATGAAATGAATTCATTCTTGAGATCAATGAAAGGATATATAGATTTTGGCTTTTCCCGTTTAGGGAATTCCCCGATCTGCTTGAGGTTGTAATATCTCTGGATATGCCGACGGGAACGGGCAATGGTCAATTCATCAAGCAGCTTGAAGAACCCTGAATCAAAGCTCTCCAGCAGGTCCTTTATCTCCTGCTTGGGCTTTTTTGACCAGTGGGTAAATTTGTTCTGCGAAACCTTCAGTGTCTCACCGATGCTCGGAAGATTGAAAGACTCCCTGAAAGCATCGTCCCTTTCCTCGGTGATAAAGTAGATTTGATTCCTGAGATCGCGGAGGTTATTGTTGACCGGTGTTGCCGACAGCATCAGCACTTTTGTCTTGACGCCTTTGCTGATAATATCATTCATCAGCCTTTCGTAGCGGCTGGTCCTGATGGTGTTGCCCTCCTCGTCCTTCCTCCCCTTTGTGTTGTTCCTGAAATTGTGGGACTCGTCAATCACGACAAGGTTATAGTTCCCCCAGTTGATCTTCTCAAGGTCAATATCCCCTGACCTGCCGCTGTCTCTGCTCAGGTCAGTATGAGAGAAAACGGTATAGCTGAATCTGTCTTCAAGAAGAATGTTCAGTTCGCTGTTATTGTGGGCCTGAAAGACTGTCCAGTTATCGCGGAGCTTCTTTGGGCACAAGACCAGCACCCGGTCATTGAAAAGCTCAAAATACTTGATTATCGCCAGGGCCTCAAACGTCTTTCCGAGACCAACGCTGTCAGCGATAATGCAGCCATTGTGGCGAAGAATCTTGTTTATTGCACCCTTCACCCCGTCCTTCTGAAAGTCAAAGAGCATCCGCCAGACCTTTGTGTCATAGAGGTGTGTCTTTTCGTCTATGAACCCTCCAGTCTCCTGATCTTCAAGAAATTTCTCGAATATATGATAGAGGGTTTTGTAGTAGATGAACTCCGGGGAATTCTCCTGATAGAGTTGCTCAAGATACGTGAGTACGTCGCTTTTTACATCTTCAACAAGCTGCTCGTCATTCCATATCTCATAAAACCAGTTCTTCAGGTCTGCCCGGTCCCGGTCATCAACGACCTCAAGATTAAGTTCGATGTTCGGCACATTCCCATAACCAAGGCCGCTGACAGTAAAATTTGAGCTGCCGACAAGGGCCTTTTCAATCCCCCCGTTATCAACATGGTACATCTTGCCATGCAGGAGATTGGCCTGCCTGATGGATTTGATATCAACCTTGTTTTGAATCCAGTCAGCGCATTCTTTTGCAACGGCCTTCTGCCGGAGTCTATTGCTAAGCGCAAGCTTCTCGTCTTCGATCTTAAATGACTTTGTATCGGTCTTGTTCGGGTCGAGACTCTTAACAAATCGCGGTTCACCGAAGAGGAAATTAAGATGATCAATGCCCTGAAATTTTTCCTTTAATTGTTCAAAGGCATAGATTGTGAAGTAGGCAGAAACGATGGAGAGTTTTGAACCAACTTGAATTTTATCTTTGAGAAAATCCCCGACTTTTCCCCTTCCCTGATTATCCCGGATTGAAGATGATATCTCAAGGGCCATGAGAATTATCCCCTCTTTTCTTAGCTCCTCTTTGTATATGCCTCGAATCTATAACCATATGTCAATTAACAATTTTATACTAAAGTGATGTTTTTTTACATCCTATGATATTTTCAGTAATTCCGGGCGCTTGGCCGAGGCTTGCTGAAAGCATCGCGGAAGCATTGCAAGGG
>CAYUNK010000109.1:0-4190 GCA_964446125.1 uncultured Nitrospiraceae bacterium
TTATCTCAACCGCCTCAAACAAGCTGCATGATGATTTTTATGCAACATTAGGGTCAACTCTTCAATAATCTTCCCCAGCTCATCACCCACGGTTGGCTCGTTTCTTCACCGATTGTTTTTTCCCGAATATCTCCTCCACCAGTTTCTTTGCATTGCCCCTCTTCATACCAGTATTCTCCGAATCCATAGGCGCAAACTTTATCTTCTCCCTCTTTAAAACGGGCTTATTGAAAGCCAGGAGGAAATGCTCTGCGTCGCCTTTCAGCTCTTTAATGCTCTCTCCATGAGGGTACATGGGGTCTTCGGATATGGCACAGATAGTACCGTCTTCATTGTAATAGACTTCGTGGATGGCAAACACCTTGTCCGTCTTAATTACGCGGTAATTCCATACCATTGCCGACTATACGCTCCAATCCTCACATTTGAGGCTCTTTATCTGCTTGAACTCACGTGTATTATTTGTAACCAGGGTTATCCCAAGACTCAGCGCATGCGCACCGATAAGCATATCCATGGAGCCCACAGGAGTTCCGGCCTTTTCCAGTGAAGCGCGAACAGCCCCATAAATAACAGCCGCTTTTTCGTCAAAATCCGCAATTTCGAGAGGGAGAACGAACTCCTCAAGGGCCTGACGGTTATTTTGAATCTGTTGGCTCTTTTCTACACCAAATCTGAGCTCTGCAAGCGTAATGGACGAAATACCGATCTCTCCCATGGACTGGGACTTGAAATGCTGAAGAACTTTCACCGGCTTCTGCTTGATAAGATATATGCAGATGTTGGTATCAAGCATGTATTTCATCAAAAAGACTCCCGTTTCTGCGTCTTCGGCTGCTTCCTTTCTGACATGAAGTCAGGAGAAAACTTGTCCAGACTCTTCATCAGCGCGTCCCAGGAGCCTTTTGCAGGGATAAGCATAACGACGTTGCCGGACTTTTTTATGAACACATGATCGTCATCAAATCGGAACTCCTTAGGCAGACGGACGGCCTGACTTTGCCCGTTTTGAAAAAGCTTCGCTGTTTTCATTGGTCACCTCATTAAATATATATTGTCAGTATATACTTATTGTTACAGTCGTGCAAGGGATATCCTTGTCACGCTGCAAGCGCTCCATTCAACTCCTCAATAATCGCCCCCAGCTCATCCCCAAAGACCTGATGCACCTTGCCAAGACCGCCCTGCTGGGCAAAGGGCGCATAATCAAAATCATCAGCCTCGATGCTGAGGTTTGCTGCGATATGATCGCGGATCATTTCGAGCCATTGCCGCTGCTCGGACGAGAACTTCTTGCCTCCAACTTCCTGCTGGGCCAGCCAGGCATTGAAGTTCGCATGCACGCGCTCTGGAAACGGCACAAGCTCATTGTCCTGATGCATCGCAAAGCGGACGAGCGAGACGAGATCGGTAAGTATGTGCGGCGCGCTTGCACCGCGCACCTTTGACTTTTCGAGCGAGGCATAAGCATTCCAGAGGTTGTCCACCTTCCAGAAATAGGGCGGCCTTTCGATCAGCCCTGCAAGCTCCTTCACCTGCTCGAACCTCAGCCGCTGTTTATAAGGCCTGCTAAAGAGTATCTGGAGCGCAGTAATCTCGTCTTTGTGCTCTTTGATGAACTGCTCGAATGATTGCACCATGCCGCGCGCCTTCTCAAGTGCAGCCTCACTAAAGCCTGCTGCCGTAACTTCGTCTTTGCTCACAGTATCAACAGTCTGCTCAGTCTTTTGGTAGATCGCAAGTATGGCCTCCCTGACCTTTGGGTCATGAAGCGGCTTGACTGCCTCTTGTATCAGCTTTTCGGCAGCTTTCTTTATCTGCTGATCAGTCGGGTCGCCTGCCCCGCCTGACTCGCTGAGCTCGGCGCGGGCACGTTCGATCTGCCTGTCAGGATCGAGCGCCTGCACGAGCGCGCCTGTAAGCTCCCTGAGACCGATGCCGCCAGAGACCTTTCTGATCTCCTCATCATCCCCTTTCGATATCCGTCTTTCGAGTCGGGCGAACCGGGCAGCTACAGAAGATATGACATCACTGACTGTGCTGCCGAGTGCAATAGCCAGAAGCAGCTTTTCGAGCGAAACAGACCTCGCCCGCTCCATAGGCCGGGAGTCTGTCTTTGCTGCCTCGCAGACGCCGACCGCATCCACGATCACAAAATGGTCTTTTGTCTTTGCATCAGGCGTGACCGACTGCAGGTCTGTCTCGTTGATCACGCGTACACCCCTGCCCTTCATCTGCTCAAAGTAAGCGCGGGACTGCACCTGCCTGAGGAAGAAGACGATTTCGAGCGGCTTGATGTCCGTGCCTGTTGCGATCATGTCAACGGTTACGGCAATGCGCGGGAAGTAGCTGTTTCTGAATGCTGCTATGAGTTCATCCGGCTTTGCGCCGGTTGTCTTGTACGTGATCTTTTGGCAGAAATCATTGCCCTTGCCAAACTCCTCACGAACGATCTTGACAATGTCCTCTGCATGGGAGTCATCCTTTGCATAGATAAGCGTCTTTGGCACTTCTTTCCTTCCGGGGAATATCTCTGTAAAGAGCCTGTCCCTGAAGGCACGGACAACAGTGCGTATCTGATCCGGCGCCACAACATCCCTGTCAATCCGGTCTGCAGCGTATTCGAAATCCTCGTCCAGCTTCTGCCAGCGAACAGCGCGGGTCTCGCGGTCACGCCTGTCGACAAAGTATCCTGCATCCACCTTTGAGCCGCCCTCGGTGATCCGTGTACGTATCTCATACACATCATAGTTTACGTTTACGCCGTCTGCCACGGCCTGCTCATGAGGGTATTCCATAACAAGGTTCTGGTTGAAGAATCCGAAGGTCTGCTGGTTAGGCGTAGCAGTAAGGCCGATAAGGAACGCATCAAAGTATTCGAGCACCTGCCGCCAGAGGCCGTAGATGGAGCGGTGGCATTCGTCCGTTACGATCACGTCAAAAGTCTCTATCGGCACATTAGGGTTGTATTCGATGGGCGGCACTTCCTTGTACACCTGCTCGAATCCGGCAACGGTCTGCTCATCAAGTTCCTCGGGAAGCTCCTCCCCCTTCAGTATGGAGTAGAGCCGCTGTATGGTCGAGATGCAGACGCGGGCAGTTGTGTCTATCCTGCCTGAGCTGAGCTGCTGGACAATGTATTCTTCCGTAAACTTGAAGGAGTTATACGGCGACTGGTACTGCTGGAACTCCTTGAGCGTCTGGCGGCCGAGATTGGCGCGGTCAACAAGAAAGAGTATCCTCTTTGCGCCGCCAAATCTGAGCAGCCGGTAAATGGAGGTGACTGCGGTAAAGGTCTTGCCTGAGCCGGTCGCCATCTGCACAACAGCACGCGGCCTGTTTTCTGTCAGGGATCTTTCGAGGTTTGTTATGGCCTTTATCTGTGCAGGCCAGAGCCCTTCCTGGATCAGTTCCGGCATGCGCCTGAGACGTTCGCGTAGTGTTCTGCCTGGGCTGTCATACACTGCAGCATCGTCTGCCGCGAGATTGACTTCTGCCTCCTGCTGACCATCAAAATAGGCAGAGAGCGCTTCAGGCCTATGGAAAGAAAATACCTCGCGGGATCGGGCATCAGGCTCAAGGAAGTTTGTAAATCTCGTCTCAAGTCCTGTGGATTCATAGCAGAAGGGCAGAGGCCGTTGCCATGCAGGAAGATTTTGGGGAAGACCTTTTTTGTATTTCTCAGACTGTATCTCGACACCGATAAGTGTCGATCCCTCTTTCTTCGCCTCGATCACGCCTGCGGCCTTGCCGTTTATATAAAGGAGATAATCGGCCTCGCCGTATCCGGGAAGTTGATATTCGCGGATCGCTATGCCTTTTGACGCAGTAAGACTGACATGCTTATAGTCCTGCACTGCCCAGCCCGCTTGCTCGATCAGTCTGTCTATCTGCTGCCGGGCTTTTCCTTCAGGTGTCAACCGCCTTATCCTCCCCCATGAAAAACTGTTTAATCATAATGGGTAAGGACAGCAAATACAAGCATTATTTAGGCGGAAAATCCTGTTCTGAGAGGCTTGCCTGACCTTCGGCCCTAACTGCGATCAGCAATATCCATCAGCTCCCGGAAATCATCTATTGCAGGGAAGTGGGGGGAATGGTTTCGTGCTGCCTTTGAATTTGCATACGTCTTATGAACCTGAAAACCGCAGTTAAAGAACCCCCTATCTTGAAAACCATGTGATAATATT
>CAYUNK010000110.1:0-3704 GCA_964446125.1 uncultured Nitrospiraceae bacterium
AGCATCGAGCGATTGAGCAGCCATCCGTTAAGCGGTCGGATTGTCCCTGAGTTTATGGTCGAACATCTGCGCGAGATCATTTCGCCCCCTTTTCGGATCGTCTATCGCCATGAAAAAAGCAGGGTGCGCATTATCCGCATCTGGAGGAGCGAGCGTCTGCTGAAGCTGCCATAAAAGTCGGCAAGTCGGGGAAGTTGCCGACATAAACAACTTGCGTTATGAGAGATGTTGTATTTCAATCAGTCCGTCAGCCTGTTAAGGGGGTAAGGCAGATGCCGTCAGTGGGTTTTTGGCTGAAAGCAATTCAGGCTTTCTTTTGCCTGCCGGAGGAATGCATTTTCAGAATAAGCTCTATATGGCTGTCGCAGTGTTCCATGCCGGCGTGATATGTGAGGGCACATGCTGCAATTACAATATCTGCGGTAGGGACGGTATGCCCGGCCTGTCTGCATTTCCGTGCCAGCGCACGAGCGGTGTCCCAAACCTCTGCAGTCGTAGGCAGACACGTTATTTCTTTTTCAAGCTCAGCCAATTTCTGCTTTTCATAATCTCCCCGGGCGCCGTTCCATAACTCCACAAGAACCATGTCGCACCATGCAGCACGTCCGCCCACCATCAACCGCATCACCCGGTCACGAACGTCGTTCCTGCCGGAAGTCCGAAGCGCCTCGATCCAACTGGAGGTGTCTATCAGAACTATTTCGCCTTCGTCCACTTCCGGTCTTCCCGCATCTCGTGAAGGTCTTCCTGGGTCATAAAGTCTTTGAAGGTGCCGAGTGACTTGGCAAGCTCCTCAAGCCTGTGGCGTCTGTTGAAGTCCTTGACCGCGTACACGACGGCCTCCCTTTTCGTTTTCGCTCCGGTATACTTTACTATCTCTTTCAGGTCTTCTTCAGGAATATCAATTGATGTTTTCATGCTTCTATAATAGAACTATCAGGATTCTTTTTCAATGCAATATGTATTCCAATTAGGGGATTTATGACACAACATAGGCGAAACGGGCAATATGGAGCCTCATCGAGAGGATTTCGCGCGAAAGGAAGAGGCGGGCGAGGCGAAAGACTTTTCGGCCTGGCCATGTCGCCCATTGCCGCAATCGACTGCTATCTGCAGGAAGTTCTGAAGGAGGCCGAGAGGCGGGGGTATCGTTTCGATTGCTCAAAGATAGCCCCGGATGGTCCCTGTGCGAAGATCAAACTCAGGAGAGGCCAGCTCGACTATGAATTTTCACGCCTTATGAAGAAGCTGAAGATACGGGATACTGCTCACTACGACAAACTCTCATCAATATCAGGGCTGAAACCCCATCCACTCTTCAGAGTGGTGCCTGGCGGTCCCGAAGACTGGGAAAAGCTACCTATGCCTGATCCTCATCTTCAGACCTGTTCCGGCCGAAAAACCAACCCCACCCCTGCTGAAGACGCTGAAGACCTCTCGGCCTTTGAGGAAAGAGCATCGGAGCCGCTTGTCAGTTACGAGGCAATGGTCAGAAAACTGAAGAAAGACGCATACCGCTGAACGAAGAAGATACTAAGACCATCCATGTATCTCCAGAAGCTCTTGATCAATTTATCTCATCTGTCCTGGCAGTATTGCATATACGCATAAAAAAGATTACTATTATTATGCATAAAGTTCATGGAGGTTTGTCATGTCAAGAACGAGCATAACACTCCCTGGTGATCTGGTAAACGAACTGATGGCTGAGCTGGATGCCAAAAGCAAGACCGAAGCCGTGATATGGGCGATCAAGGATGAGATCAGGGCGAGGAAGAAGGAAAAGATAAAGGCGATGGCCGGCAAGATGGATTTTACTGTTGGCGCCGAAGAATTGCGGCATAAGGACAGGCGGCTTGGCTAAGGTACTTGTTGATACCTCTGCCTGGATAGAGTTTTTCAGAAAGAGAGATCCCTATTATCATGTTGTTTCCGAATTGATGGACGATGATCGCATCTGCTGTCTCGGGATCGTGCTTGCAGAACTACTGCAGGGTGCAAAGTCGGAGAAGGAACTAAGTACACTCAAGGAATTTCTGCATGTATTTGATTTTCTGCCTGAAACGCCGGAGTTGTGGGAGAAGGCGGGAGAATTATCCTTCTCACTGCAGAGGAAAGGAAGGGCTTCAGGATTGTCCGACTGTTATATTGCTGTGGCTGCACAGGCCTCAGAAGCAGCTATCTATACTCTTGACAGGCATTTCAGTGCTATAGGCAGGGAGACAGCTATACATTTATACAAATAGCATCTGATGGCCTGCCGAAACAATTTTATGCCTTTTTCAGAACAGGTTGGTTAGTAATCGTCTGCAGATTGTTCGGGGCTGCATATAGTTGTTTCAATGCAGATGTTATTCTTCCTCACCCTTTTTCTGGCCGAATATTCCGTCCCACTTTCCCTTAAACTCCCCGAATCTCCCCTCCTCGATTGAGGCGCGCATCATTTTGAAGAAGTGCTGGTAGAAATAAAGATTATGAAGGGTATTCAGTCTCATCGAAAGGATCTCCCGCGACATAAACAGATGGCGGAGATATCCCCTGGAATAATTCCTGCAGGTGTAGCAGTTACAGTCAGGGTCGAGAGGGCCTTTATCGAACTTAAACTCCTCGCGTTTGATGCTGAGCCTGCCCCTGCTTGTAAATAGTGTGCCGTTTCTGGCGTTTCTCGTGGGCATGACACAGTCGAACATGTCAAAACCGGCATATACTGCTGCAAGCATATCCACGAAATCGCCTATCCCCATAAGGTAGCGGGGCTTGTCAGCCGGGAGCAGGGGGGCTGTGTAATAAATGATCTCATGCATCTCTTCCTTGGGCTCTCCGACACTTACTCCGCCCACTGCGTAACCATCAAATCCTATATCGAGCAGGTCTTGAAGGCTTCTTCTGCGCAGGTCTTTGTACATGCCGCCCTGTACAATGCCAAAAAGGGCCTGCCCCTCATTTTGAAGGCTTTTGCATTGCCTTGCCCAGCGCGACGTAACGGCGGTGGATGTCTCAGCGTATTCGTGGGTTGCGGGATAAGGGATGCACTCGTCAAACGCCATCGCAATGTCAGAGCCGAGCGCCCCCTGTATCTTCATTGCCTCTGCAGGGCCGATGAAATGGAGCGATCCGTCAATATGTGACCTGAACTGCACGCCGTCTTCTTCTATCTTTCTGAATGAAGCGAGGCTGAAGACCTGAAATCCGCCACTGTCTGTCAGTATCGGTCTGTCCCAGTTCATAAACGTATGCAGCCCTCCCATCCGGCTTATAACATCAAGCCCTGGCCGAAGATAAAGATGATAGGTGTTGCCCAGGATTATCTCAGCGCCTATGTCTTTGAGTTCGTCCTGTGACATGGCCTTTACGGTTGCATGCGTGCCGACCGACATAAACGCCGGAGTGTTGATCATGCCCCTTGCTGTAATAATCTCGGCCCTGCGCCTTGCGCCATCGCTTGAACTGATCCTGAATTCCATGCCTTTACTTTTCTCCAGAGAATCTGTTTTAATAAGTCCGTATTATACGGGAAACGCAGTAACAACTGTCAGATATAACTGCATTGAAGATTTCCTCGTAAGGTCTCTTGACAAAATTAAAATGATTTGTCTAAGATACTCACTCGCTCTTTGAGAACTGAAAAAGGTGCGTAGCGTACCGTTGATTAAAATGAGTTTAAGAGAAACCAGAGTCAAATGAGAGTTTGATCCTGGCTCAGA
>CAYUNK010000111.1:0-3621 GCA_964446125.1 uncultured Nitrospiraceae bacterium
CTGCTTTGCTCTTTCATTACGCCGACTTTGTTATATGAACAAATTCACCCTGAGTACTTAACGCAGTAAGTTGATTTTTCCCTGTCAGGCCCAGTAAACTAACACACTGTAGTCACTCCTGGCCGTAAATCCCGGAATTGTACTTCGCTGCAACATGTTTGCCTGCTTATGGCCATGGAGATATTTTATGGAAGATGAGGTATCAATGAAACGCGAGAACTTAAGAAACATAGCAATCATAGCCCATGTTGACCATGGCAAGACAACGCTTGTTGACGGCCTGCTGAGGCAGTCAGGCACCTTCCGCACAAACGAGAGGGTGCAGGAGAGGGTTATGGACAATATAGACCTCGAGCGCGAGCGCGGCATCACGATCATGGCAAAAAATACTGCAGTGGATTATCTCGGCACAAAGATCAATATCATAGACACACCTGGCCATGCAGATTTCGGCGGAGAGGTGGAGCGGACGCTCAAGATGGTGGACGGCGTACTTCTGCTCGTTGACGCCTCAGAGGGGCCGCTCCCACAGACGCGGTTTGTGCTTAAGAAGGCGCTTGAACTTAACCTCCCGCCCATAATAGTGGTGAATAAGATAGACAGGCCTGACGCGCGCATCCAGGATGTGCTGAACGAGGTCTATGACCTCTTTATTGACCTTGATGCCACTGAGGATCAACTCGATTTTCCGATTGCCTACACAAATGCAAAGTTGGGGACTGCCAAGCTTGATTTAAACGAAGAAGGCGTAGACCTGAAACCGCTCTTTGATCTGATACTGAAGACCATTCCTGCCCCCCAGGGAGACGAGGGCGGAGTGCTCCAGCTACTGGTCACGAATATTGACTATAACGACTATGTAGGCAGGCTTGCGATTGCGAGGGTCTTTTCCGGCACAGTGAAGGTGGGCGACTGGGTGGCTGTTGTAAACAGCGAGGGAACAACTGTCAAGACAAAAGTGGCTCAGCTTTATGGTTTTCAGGGTCTTGAGAGGGTTGATATCAGGGAGGCCTCAGTCGGTGATATTGTGGCGCTTGCAGGCATCGAGGGGATAAACATCGGCGATACCATAACGAACATCGAAAACCCAAAGCCCCTGCCGCGCATCACGGTTGATGAGCCTACCATATCCATGGTCTTCTCTGTGAATACCTCCCCGTTTGCAGGCAAGGAGGGCAAATATGTCACCTCGCGCAATATCCGCGAACGGCTCGAAAAAGAGCTGCTCTATAATGTCTCGATCAAGGTGGATTTCAGCAGCATGGACTCCTTCAGGGTGATGGGCAGGGGCGAGCTTCAGCTTGCGATCCTGATCGAGATGATGAGAAGGGAAGGGTATGAGCTTTCCGTCTCTATGCCCGAGACGATAACAAAAGAGATTGCAGGCAAGATGCATGAGCCTATGGAGATGCTGGTTATAGATGTGCCTGAGGAGTATGTAGGGGTCGTGACCCAGCAGGCAGGCATGCGCAGGGGAAGGATGCAGAAGATGCAGAACAACGGCCACGGCAGGGTCAGGGTCGAGTTCAGGATACCTTCGCGCGGTCTTATCGGTTTCCGCTCACAGTTCCTGACAGACACGCGCGGCACCGGCCTTCTGAACCATCTCTTTGACGGGTACGAGCCGTGGCAGGGGCCTATATCAAAGCGTACGACCGGCGCGCTCGTTGCAGACAGGCCGGGCAAGACAACAACCTATGCGCTGTTTCATCTCCAGCCGCGCGGCACGCTCTTTGTGCAGGAAAATATTCCTGTATATGAAGGCATGATCATAGGCGAGAATTCGAGGGATAATGACCTTGACGTGAATGTCATCAAGGAGAAGAAGCTTACGAATATGCGGGCCTCAGGCGCTGATGAGGCGCTTCAGCTGATACCCCAGAGGCAGATGAGCCTTGAACAGGCAATAGAGTTTATCAAGGAAGACGAACTTGTCGAGATAACGCCGCAGTCCATCCGGCTCAGGAAGAAGGTGCTTCAGGCAAATAAAAGGCCCAAGCATAAAGAGGCCGGGATCTGAGAGATAATTCCGGAGCGGCCCTCAATTTCTTTGAGCATCATTCTCAGTTGTGGAACTGAATAGTCACTATTCAAAGGAATTGCCATGCGATGTTGGTTGAAAACCATAAACTGATGTTTGGCGCCAGAATATGGTCCAGTAAAGCCGAGTTTGCGCAATCGACCTATAAAATCGCGTCGCTTACAAGGTGTCCACTGGCTCAAGCGTTGGCTCTCTATTCAAATTGATATTTCCTATCACCGGCAGGGCATGACCAAGTTTCAATCCGACAAGAAGCCAATCTTCGAGAGTTGAATGCAGTTGATCTTCGCACTCACGCAATGTAAGGCCAAAGGCCAAAACGCCTTTGCAGGCTGTAATTCTACCGGAAAATGTGCCGTCTTCAAGTTTATCATAAACAGCTTCCGACAAAGCCTGCTGAACATATTCACTTAGAATAAATCGTATTGCCATTTAGCACCTCCATGTTGAGTTCATTTTAGCACATCTGCCAGCCCCCACCGCGCACAAAGAAATTATGGCTTCTTCAATCGTTCCTGCTGTTGTCTATGTTGGCAACGTCCCGGATTTCTGGACGGACAAGTTCATCCTTCAGCTCGTCTAAGGGGACATTGCCGACTGATACACCGGCTGCAACGTATGTATCACCTCCTTCCTGCAGGAGTGCCAGCCTCCCCGCATTTTTTTCTTTACAAATCCGGTTCTTCTTCAGTAGAATTACGCACGGAGGGGATATGAAGCCCAATCCCCCCATTAATCGGGACATGAAAAACAGCATAGACATAACAGCAGACCTGTTCGGCAGGACAGCCCTGACTGCATCCGGCGGCTGCATGCCTGCAGAATCAACATGCATTATCACTACAGCTATTTCAATGAGGGCGACACGATGAACAAGTTAACTAAATCATCATTGTCCCCGAAGGGATGTTTAGTTAGATGCAACATGACCCCATGACCCCATATCCTGTTCTTTCCGTTTTGTTGATTTCAAGTCACTTATGGACGGCGGGATAATTGTTCAGCAGTCGCCGATAAACAGGATAAGGACAAGGCAGGATTTCCTGCCTGCAAAGACCGTCTATAAAGGGATAGAGTATGTTGTCGAAAGGGAGCCGACCTCCAGGGAGTATGATGATATGCTCTTTGGATGGAATGTTGAGCAGGGCATTACCTCTAATTCCGTGATTTATGTGAAGGATGGCGTGACCGTCGGCATCGGCACAGGAGAGCAGGATCGTGTCGGCGTTGCAGAGATTGCTGTCTTCAAGGCATACACAAAATATGCCGATACTCTCTGCTTCAGAAGATACGGGGTGCCGTACAAGACCTTTGAGTTGGAGGCTTCCCAGGGCAAGAGGGATGGCGCACTGCTTAAGGAGATTGACAGGCAGACAAAAGAAGATAAGGGCGGCCTTATTGGGTCAACGATGGTGTCGGACGCATTTTTCCCCTTCAGGGACGGCGTTGATGCAGGCATAAAAGAGGGTATTGCTGCAGTTGTGCAGCCCGGAGGCTCTGACAGGGATTATGAGTCAATAGAGGCCTGCTGTAACCTCTCACTATAAACCGCCAATAACTGACAGGTAAAATTGGAATTC
>CAYUNK010000112.1:0-3612 GCA_964446125.1 uncultured Nitrospiraceae bacterium
ACCAGTTTCGAGGTCACCATGATTCAATTGTGCGAAAAGTAGGATACGTTATCCAGGTTCTGGAGCTGACGCAGGGCAATATGTTTGCAACCTCGATGATCGTCATGTGGTTTTCTGCCTTTGCCTCTGCCATTGTTGACAACATCCCCTATGTTGCAACAATGAATCCTCTCATTGTGGACATGGCTCGACAGCTCTGGCCTGACCTTTCCGGCATTCAGCTCCTGCACCATCCGGACCTGATGCCTCTTTGGTGGTCACTGGCACTTGGAGCGTGCCTTGGAGGAAACGGCTCGGCAATAGGAGCGTCTGCGAATGTCATTGTTGTAGGCATGGCAGAAAAAGCCGGAAGAAGAATATCTTTTGTCAAATTTCTGGCATATGGAATGCCGGTCATGATTATAACCGTAGCGATCTCATCGGTCTATGTATGGCTGAGATACTACGTCTTAGGGATCTAACATGAAAAACAGCAAGGGAGGTAATGCCATGTTTAAGAAAATAACGATAATCGTTGCCGCAATTTTGGTTGCCGGTATACTTTACGTTGACGTAAGTGCAGATAGGTTCAAGGAAAAGGTGAAGAGAGAAGTGCGGCAGATTTCCGAAGGAGTCAATTCAGTGCCAGCAGATAAATATGCGGGCAACAGACTTAATGGCGTGCCTGAGCCGGTTCAAAAATATTTTCGGCATGTGCTGAAGGATGGTCAGGAACATATCCGGACCGCCAGTCTGAAGCAGACCGGTGAATTCAGGGCAAAGGAATCTGATCGCTGGGTTCCCCTTGAGGCTGAGCACTACTGCACAACAGAGCGCCCTTCTTTTGTTTGGCATGCACGACTGAAAGCAACACCCTACACATGGATAGAATCTCGTGATGTTTATCACAAGGGCAGAGGGTTCATGGACGGCAAACTCCTTTCGGCCTTCCCTCTGGTATTTGATTCCGGAAAAGAAATGGAGCTTTCATCACTCGCGAAATTTCTGACAGAAGCCCCGTGGTACCCGACAGCACTGCTTCCAGGAAAGAACCTTGAATGGAAAGCCCTTGATTCACATTCGGCGAAGGCAATCATAAACGACAGTGGATACAGTGTATCTGCTGTCTTTACATTCGGTGACAATGGCGAGATATTGAAGGTCACAACAGATGACAGATACAGAAGTATAAACGGCAAGAAAGAGCGGCTGACCTGGACAGCGCACTACAAGAATTATCAGGAGCACAATGGCATGAAGATTCCAACCGAAGTTGAAGCAGAATGGAACTTGTCGAAGGGAGCTTTTCAATACGCGAAAGTAAGAATAACTGATGCGCAATATAATATGGTTAATGATAAGATGTCTCGGTAACCATGAATTCGGATGAACACAGAGGTTAAGTTGAATAGACATTTTTGGGCAGCTGGGACATCGGCTTCTTCTCCTGGGACAATGAAAGGAGCTATTTTCCTTGACCGTGATGGTACGATCAATGAAGATGTCGGTCCGCTCTTTTCTCCTGATAAACTTCGCTTCATCTCGGGTTCATTGGATGCCTTGCATATCTTGCAAACACAATTTTCATTGTTCATCGTCACTAATCAGTCAGCAATAGGAGATAATCTTTTCAGTATGAAAGATTTTGAGGTATTCAATGGCTATTATCAGGGGCTGCTGCGGCAACAGGGAATTGACATAACACGCACATATTGTTGTCCTCATTCCAAAGAAGACAATTGCTTCTGTCGTAAGCCGCAGACTTATTTCCTGAAAACAGCTGCACTGGAATTTGGAATTAATCTGAAGCGATCTTATGTCATTGGCGACCATCCTTGTGATATTGAGATGGGGTGCCGGGTCTCTGCAAAAACGATTTATCTTCTGAGCGGACACGGCAAAAAGCACCTGGAAGATCTGTCGGTCAAACCGGATTTCGTCGCGCCGGATCTCTCAGTCGCCTCTGAATGGTTAAGGGAGGATATTAAACATGGAAAAGCTTTATAAGGGAATACGGAATTTTCAGGAGTCCCACTTCAGAAAAGAGGAGGAATTTTTCAAACGCTTATCCGGAGGCCAGGCGCCAGAAGTGTTATTCATAACTTGCGCTGATTCACGTATTGACCCCAACCTTGTGACCCAGAGCAAGCCCGGTGATCTTTTTATCGTGAGAAACGTAGGGAATATCATTCCGCCCTATGATGCGATAAAGGATAAGAATAGTGTTGCTGCAGCAGTTGAATTTGCAGTTCTGATACTGAGAGTCAAGGATATTATTATCTGTGGACATTCCAACTGCGGAGCAATAGATGCACTTTATAAAGACGAATCCGATCTGAAAGACATGCCTCACTTAAGAGACTGGCTGAATCTTGCCTTGCCTTTGCGTGATGCTGTTATGCAGCATTATAAAGACACTCCTGAAGTCAGGCAGCGCATCACCGAAGAAGAAAATGTGCTCCTTCAACTTCATAATATCCAGACCTACTCTTTTGTCAGGCGGGCATTGGAAGAAGGCCTGCTTCATCTCCACGGCTGGTACTATAACATTGGGACAGGGAGCATCTATGCTTATAAACCGTCTGAAGAAGTCTTTGCACTTATCAGCGAAGCCGACATGAGGGGGAACAGATGAAGATACCGCGTGTCATGTCCACCCAGCATCCTGACAACGTCCAGCTGCCGTTTTTCGCTGAGAGTCAGGACATGTCAGGAGACGATGAAATACAGGAGGCCTACTATGCCTATTCCCATCTCGGCTGTGATGAGCAGATGTGGGACTGCGAAGGCAAAGAGGTCGATGATTTTGTCGTAAGAAAGCTTTTAACCAAATATGAGCATTTCTTTAAGAACAAGCGGCTTGGCGAAGATGTCCGGTTGACCCTCAGGATTCCAAATCCAGATGTCGAAAAGAACGAGGCAAAGGTCCTTCTTGAAACCCTGGAGAGCATTCCCCGCTCGTGTGATGCTGCCAGCCTGTTTTATGGATGCGAAGTGCCGCCGATTCACGAAGTCATTCTCCCCATGACAATGTCTGCGGAAAGTCTGAACCGCGTCTACTATTACTACAGAGACTTTGTCGTTGGGAAGCAGAAGCAGCCCTTCTATCCGGGTGATATTACAGTATCCGAATGGATCGGAGAATTCAGCCCCCGTGAAATAAGCGTGATCCCTCTATTCGAAGACAAAGAGCATATGCTCGAAGCGCACAACATCATGAGGGAGTATCTCAAGGGAAAAGATATTTCACACCAGCGGGTTTTTATCGCCCGGTCTGATCCGGCCATGAACTACAGCATGGTCAGCGCCATTCTCTGCAATAAGATTGCCCTGCAGAGGCTGAGAAGGCTCTCGGAAGAGACCGGTGTAAGAATATATCCTATTCTCGGTGCCGGTTCTGCGCCCTTCAGGGGACACCTATCGCCTGATACCGTAGAAAAGGTGCTTGAGGAATATCCTGATGTGCAGACATTCACTGTGCAGTCAGCCTTCAAGTATGATCATCCTGTCCCTGAAGTGATTGAGGCGATCAGGAAACTCGAAACCACGGAATTGATGAGGGGTTATGACATAGATGACCCTCTCTGCCAACATAGGTGAGACAGTGACCCCTGTATAATTTAGTGTAGAGGG
>CAYUNK010000113.1:0-3603 GCA_964446125.1 uncultured Nitrospiraceae bacterium
TTTGCGCGTGTTTAATGACGCTTTTTCATGCATATTTATGCAACTGGAGAGTATATTTTCGGACAGAATATCTGATGTGCCGCGATCCTTTATCAGGGAGATCCTGAAACTGGCAGTGGATGAGTCTGTCATCTCGTTTGCAGGAGGCCTCCCGAACCGTGATCTCTTCCCGGTTGAAGAAATAAAGAGGGCCACAAGCAGACTTCTTGAAGATTCAGGCAAAGACGTTCTGCAGTACAGTTCATCCGAGGGCTATCATCAACTGAGGCAATGGATAGCAGACAGGTACAGATCAAAACATATTAATGTGCATCCTGATGACATCCTGATCACCTCAGGTTCCCAGCAGGGTATGGACCTGCTCGGCAAGACTCTCCTGAACGATGGTGACAATGTCATTATGGAGGAGCCGGGGTATCTCGGGGCCATACAGGCCTTTTCTATCTACAGGTCTGCCTTTCATACTGTGCCGGTAAATGAAGAAGGAATAGAACTCGGGCCCTTCAACCAGATTTTATCGAACCATATTGTGAAGCTCTTTTACTGCGTGCCCAACTTCCAGAACCCCTCGGGCATAAGCTATTCTGAAGACAACAGAAAAGCGGTCGCTCAGATACTCAAGGGCAGGAAGACCATACTGGTGGAGGATGATCCGTATGGTGAACTGAGGTTTCTCGGAAAAGAGAAGCCATCCTTCTACCAGCTTATACCCGAAAACACTGTTCTGCTTGGTTCATTTTCGAAAACAGTTGTTCCTTCCTTCCGCATAGGCTGGATCGTGGCGAACAATGAGATCATGGAAAAACTGGTTATCGCGAAGCAGGCCTCTGACCTGCATTCCAACTACTTTGGCCAGAGGATCATACACCGGTATCTGAAGGACAATGATATAGAAGAACATATAAGCCGGATCCGGCATGCGTACGGAAGACAGCGGGACGCCATGGTCAGAGCGATACAGGAATATTTTCCGGCAGAGATTTCCTATACCCATCCGGAAGGCGGCATGTTCCTCTGGGCCACTCTCCCGGAGGGCATGTCTGCAATGAAGGTCTTCCATGAGGCGATAAAACACAAAGTGGCCTTTGTGCCTGGCGACCCATTTTATGTGAAAAAGAAGGACGTCAACACCCTCCGCCTCAACTACTCAAGCGTTGATGAAGAGACCATCAGGGTCGGCATCAAACGCCTCGGAGATCTGCTTAAGGAGATGATCGCTGCGAAGTAACGCAACAGGCGCTGGCTCATGACAAACTGTCCTTATCTGTAGCCTCCGATCCTGTTTCACCATTCGATTTATCCACTTCCTCCAGCACCTTTTCCGCACAGGCCGGGCATATCCCATGGCTGAAAAGGACTTCAGAATGTCTGGTGATATATGACGAGACCTCTTCCCAATATCCCTTGTCGTCCTTATCTTTTTGCAGTATGCGCAGATCGGCAGCATGCCGCTTAACTGCCTTACTTGCCGAAGGGCCTCCTGAAGGTCCCGGATAATCTTGTTCCTTTCCTTGCGGAGAAAGCAGCAGGCCTATAACAACCATCACAGTGCATACAGCCGCAATGATATAGATATTGCGGATCTTCCGGCTGTACGAGATGAAATATATAGGAAGCAGATACAGTATCCACTCAGCCGAACCCAAAGGGGTAAAGATATCAGTCATCAGGACAGCGCCTGCAAATATCAGAGAAATAGAAACAGCGTGTCTTTTTATATAGTCAGAACTCTTCAAAAAGCTCTCCCTAATCAATTACTTCACGGCGTTTCTTCAGATCTTCTATCTCGTTCTGCCTGTACAGATCAAGACTCCGGCTCAGTGACTCACCTATGAGTCCTGCAACGAATCCTGATGAATGTATCCTCGGCACAAAGACAAAATCAGCCCCCTTTTCATATAAATCAAGCGCTGCCTGGATCTTTCCGGCAGTCACGATCACCTGCGCCCGGCTGCAGATGCGTTTTGCAAGACTGAGCAGCCGCTCGTTGGTGGTCCCCCTGAGGATGGAGTCAGGAACCGTGCAGACAACTGTCTTTGCCCTGTCCACGTGTGCATGCTTAAGCGTGTCCAGGCTCGAGATATCTCCGTATAGGCATCTGATTCCGCGTCTGTTCAATTCTGCATGAACCTCGGGATTGAAGTCAACGACCATTATCTTCTCCATCAACAGGGACTTGCCTGCAGCATCAAGGGATTCGATTTCATGCAGGATCGAGCTTGCCTCCCTGAAAAAACCGAGGAAGACTATATCCTTTGGCTGCTCAGTTTCTTCTGCTTCAGAGGATTGGAGCCCAATATCCCGCATGCCGATACGTCTCAGTGCAGGCGACAGCCGCATCTGAATTTCGTGGTTGTACTGTATCAGGTAGGTCGAGAGCACCGAGGTAATGGCAAATACAAAGGTCAGTATGCCGACCACTTCAGCGCCGATATGATTAAGGCCGAGGCCAAGGGCTGCTATAACAAGAGAAAACTCGCTCATCTGCGACAGGTTGATCGAGGGTATCAGGCTTGTCCTGAGGCCGGTCTTCATCAAATACAGAACTGCAAAGATGGAGACGAACCTTGTTGCTACCAGAAACAGGGATGCAGCGCCTGCATACATGATGAGCGAAACTGTGGGCACAGGGATCTGAAGTCCCAAGCCGACGAAAAAAAGCGTAACAAAGAAGTCCCTGATATTTAGCACTTTTGCTATGACATCCACATTATATGGAAAGGTGGAGAGGCTGACGCCTGCAACCAAAGCGCCCATCTCCTTTGAAAGTCCTAACGCGCCGGCAACTCCTGCTATCAGAAAGCACCAGGCAATAGCTGCAAGCAACATCAGTTCAGGAACCTTTGCAATAAATGAAAAAACCCGAAGCAGGAGATACCTGCTCAGCAGAAAACTGAACATAACAAGCCCGGCGCCCTTTATAATTGAGAGCAGGATGGCAGAGACTGCGGGGTTCTGCAGATTGGGCTGAAGCGAAAGGAAGAGGATGGCCCATATATCCTGAAATATGAGTATGCCAAGCGTTATCCTGCCGGGCTGGGTCGAAAGCTCGGATTTATCGTACAGGATCTTCACAACGATCATGGTGCTGCTGAGCGCCATCGCAACAGCGAGATAGAGCGCATCAAACCGGCCGCCTCCGATCTGAAACCCAAGCAGGATAAAGAAGCCTATGCCGAGTGAAACAGATATTATGAATTGGGATATGCCTGAGACGATCAGGGTTCTGCCTGATGAGATGAGCTTCTTGAGGTCAATCTCAAGGCCTATAATAAAAAGAAGGAGGATCAGCCCGATCTCTGAAATCAGCGTAATGCTCGCCTCATCCGTGATCAGGGAAAAGCCCATCTTAGGCCCAAGCAGAATCCCGGCAGCGAGATATGCCAGAAGCAGCGGCTGCCTGACAGCCTTTGCAACAAGCGCAAACCCGGTCGCAACAACTATGGCAAGGCCAATATTCGAAAGCAGATCAGCTTCAGGCATCAGTGAAAACCCCTTGTCTTTATATTATGTTTACAGCAGTTCAGCCTGTCCCTGCCATCTCCCTTATCCTCAGGGTGAATTTGTTCATATAACAAAGTCGGCGTAATGAAAGAGCAAAGC
>CAYUNK010000114.1:0-3562 GCA_964446125.1 uncultured Nitrospiraceae bacterium
TTCTCCGCCTCGCAGAGCGCTTTGATCCTCTGAAGGATGGCATTTGTCTCCATCATATTCAATGACTTTCTGACCATGTTAAACAGATAGCTCATGATTTTCCCGGGCGCTTTGTGGCCGACTTCTACCGTCATAATTGTTCGTTTTCCGTCTTCTTCAAACCGGATATTCTTCCTGAGCGGCATCATGCTGTGCATCTGGAGCGTGAACCTCCGGTTTCTCTCATACTCGGCAACCCTTCCTTCGCCTGTCAGGGTAAACCCTTTTATCCTGTATGTCCAGTTGAAGGAGCTTCCCGCCTTTATGGTTTCTGCTGAAATGTCCCTGATCTCCTCAAGACCGGTGATATATTTCGGCCAGTTCAATGGGTCCGAAACATAGGCAAACACCTTATCTATCGGCTCATTGATCGTGATCGATCTTGAGACCATAGCAACGAAGTCGTCATGAACAAACTCAGCAGGACCTGCAGCCTTGCCGATATTCTTTATCAGCGACTCGACCTGCGGAGGGATAGTCCCTATGGCCCCGAGCTTTTCGACAATAAAAGAACTGCTCATCATCAGCTTCATGGAGCGAAGCAGATAGTCCTTCTTGAATGCGTCCTGCATTGACATGATCTCTGTGAGCTTGCCCATATAAAAGCTCTGATAGCAATTGATAATAGCCTTGTCGATCTCCTGCACGGTCATATGCTCGGGCTTGATGACAGGGTCGATCAGATTGTATTTGCGATAGTCACGCTCAACAATAAATGGCGCAAGCTCACGGTACATATCCGCATACGGCCAGGGGGCAAGGGCAAGGTAATGCGCAAAGTCCGGGTTGTAAATCTTCGAAAGAGCAAGTGTCCGCTCTATAGTCTCGGCTGTTTCATGCGGAAAACCGAGAATAAAGCTTGTCTCGGTGATCATGCCATGTTCATGTATAAGCTTGATGGCCTCGATACCTGTTTCTACCTTGATATCTTTTTTGATCAGATCGAGAGTTGTCTGGTCTGTGGCCTCGACTCCAATATAGATATGGACAATCCCTGCTTTTCTGTATTTGTAAAGTATATCCTTATCTCTAAGTATGTCCTCTGCCCGCGTTTCCATCAGCAGGTAAACACCGAGGTCTTTTTCTATCAGGAGGTCAAGAAACCTTTCCCATCGCTCCCTGTCGCTTGTAGGATATTCATCAGGCAGGAGAATCACATTAACGCCGTATGTCTTCAGAAGGTGCTCGATCTCGGCAACAACATTTTCGGGTCTTCTTGCCCTCCATTTCTGCTGCCAGAATTTCTGCTGCGAACAGAATGTGCAGTTGTGGCTGCATCCTCTCGATGTGCTTACAGCGCCAAGCCTGCTTTTGGGGATCACAAAATAACGGTAATCATTCCACTCGATCAGGTCCCAGGCTGTTGAAAGTTTGTCAAGGTCTTTTATGAAAGGTCTCTCTTTGGTTGCGATAGTCTGGTGCCCTTTGCGATAAGCCAGTCCCCTTACATCCTGCAGATTGCCTCCGGTATCAAGGTAAAGAAGCAGCTCTTTCAGGGTCTGCTCTCCTTCGCCTCGCACCACATAGTCAACGCATCCGTTTTTCAGGACTTCCTTGTAAAGGAATGTCGGATGAACACCTCCGATAATGGTTATGATATCTTCATTGACCTCTTTTGCAAGCCTCAGGATTTCGAGGGCGTCAGGAAAGGTTGAAGTGATGGCGGATGTGGCGACAATGGCTGGATTGACATCCCGTATCTTCTGCTCTATTTCCTTAAAGCCAACGCCCTTCGTCATTGCATCGTATATGATGGACTCATATCCTGCCTCTCTTGCAGCCCCGGCAAGATAGACAAAGGTCAGCGGCACCCATCGGCCCGCAACTTCAACAACGCCGCAGTGATAAGGCGGTGTGACAAAAAGAATCTTCTTGTTCATATAAACAATATTTCCTCCTGCATTATATGCATGCCGTGCATAGCGCGGGGTTAGTAGTTATTTTACCCGGACTGCTGCCGCAGTGTCGATACCCCTGCCTTTGTCAGAAACCAGATGACTTCTCTTTGCAATGCCTTAGCATCTTCAAAGTCATCAGTTGAAAACATCTTGAGTCTGCGGCCCTTCCCAGAAAGAGAAACCACGAAAAGCGGCAATGAATAGCCTTCCATCAAGAGGCTTTTATCCTGTATTTCTGCGGTCGTGTAGTCATCAAGAGGATAATCCCTGCGCCAGGTAAAGCCGACTGCATTCCATGTCTTCCTGATCATCCTGCCTGCGCGATTAATTTCTGTTCCTACGCCAAAGAATCTACCGGCTGTTACATCATGTACTGTGAGAATCTCGTCTGAGGTCTTTTCGATGGGCGCTGACCACTCGCGGTTGTGGGAATTGGCTAAAAAACTCTTTGATGTCAAAGGCATGGTCAATTATGATATCGCCCTGACATATGAGTCAAATAGATTATTTCAATTTATGCTAAGCAACAGATAGGCCATACCAATATGACCTGAAGCTTCGTTCAGTGATAAAATAGCTGCGTATGATTACTCTGGATATTCCCGCCTCAGGTCTCAAAGAGATAGCCCATTTTGTTACCGACTTTTCGGGTACGATTTCAGAAGACGGCAGCCTGATACCCGGCATCAAGGAAAAGCTTAATGCTCTCGCGGAGAAGGTTGACGTACATATCCTGACCTCGGATACTTTCGGCAAGGCCCGCGCTGAGCTTTCAGGCATCAAATGTAAGGTGCATATTCTTGACGGCCCTGATCACACCGGCCAGAAAGAGCGATACGTCTTATCTCTGGGAGCTGACAAAGTGGCTGCGCTCGGCAATGGCAATAATGACTCCAGAATGCTTAAGGCGGCAGAAATCAGTATTGCCGTCTGTCTAAAAGAGGGGTGTTCTGTCGAGGCCCTGACTGCAGCGCAAATACTGGTGATGTCGCCGCTTGATGCTGTCGATCTGCTTTATAACCCTAAGAGACTTGTTGCGACACTGCGTCGTTAATATCTTTTACTTTGAACACAGACTGCAAACTCCAATCAATACATCCCTCTGTCCAGGGAGCGGTACTGGATTGCCTCTGAGATGTGAGCAGCAAGGATATCGCCCGAAGATTCCATGTCAGCGATAGTGCGGGAAAGCTTCAGAATCCGGGTATATGCCCTCGCCGAAAGCCCGAGCCTCTGCATGGCAGTCTCAAGGAGGGTCTGGGCATCTCCTCTTAGTACGCAGTACTTCTTGATATGCCGTGTCTTCATCTGGCCGTTGCAGTAGATCCTGTCTTTCCTGAAACGTTCAAGCTGTATCTCCCGTGCCCTGACAACACGTTCTCGGATAGATTCTGATTTTTCACCGGCATAATCTGCTGAAAGGTCCTTATATTGAACCGCCGGCACTTCGATATGGATGTCGATCCTGTCAAGAAGCGGTCCGGAGACCTTGCGTTTGTAGCGGTATATCTGGCCCGGGGTGCAGGTGCATTGATGTTTCGGGTCGGACAGGTATCCGCATGGGCATGGGTTCATGGCGCTGACCAGCATGAATGAGGCGGGATAGGTTATTGATGCAATTGCCC
>CAYUNK010000115.1:0-3467 GCA_964446125.1 uncultured Nitrospiraceae bacterium
ATCTCAGTATCTCGCCTTCTTTAATGCCTAAAGTGACTGTGCAGCCGCAACCGCAGAAGGGGCATATGGTATCTTTTTCCTCGAGGGCCCAGGGTCTTGCCTTGAATTTGAATGGTTTGCTCAGAAGGGCGCCGGTGGGACATGTGTCAATGCACTGGCCGCAGTAGTCACATTCAAGACTCTCGCCGAATGCAGGTTGAACAACCGTAGGAAACCCTCTGCCGATAAAACCAAGTGCTCCTTGACCCTGAAACTCTGAACAGAGCCGAACGCATTTGCCGCAGAGTATGCACCTGTTTGCGGTTAATTCAATAAGCGGACCTCTGGTGTCAGTCGGTGTATGCTTCCTTTCCCCCACGAAGCGGCCGCACGGCTTGCCGTATTCATAAACCATATCCTGGATATCGCATTCGCCGGCTTTGTCGCATACAGGACAGTCAAGAGGATGGTGGACCAGCATGAATTCGAGCATGTTCTGGCGTATTCTTCTTACTTTCGGGGTATCAGTCAACACCACCATTCCCTCTGCTGCAAATGTTGCACATGACGCCTCTAGTTTTTTCTGTCCCTCTATCTCTACAACGCATAACCTGCAGCCGCCATAAGGTTCTACTCTTTTGTCATAGCAGAGATTGGGTATCTTTATGCCGTTGTTCAGTGCTGTCTGAAGAATGGTGGTTCCTTTTTCTGTTTTGATTTTTCTGCCGTTTATGGTGAGTTCTATCATATTGTCACCTCCGAATATTCGATGCCGGCAAGGTTTTTCATTCCAATGCCGGTCAGATATTTTATTTCAGTTTCACTGGCATTGCGATATGCGGCTGGAAGGATTTTTATGGAATCAAATTTGCAAGCGTCCCAGCAAGTCCTGCAATGCACACAGTCCTCTTGGATAATCTTATGGGGTTTTTTCTTCTCACCGATTATAGCCTTTGAGGAACATGCCCTCAAGCATGCGCCGCAGCCTTTACACAGTCTTTCATCAATATGGAAAGTGCAGAGGTCACGGCATGCGCCGGATGTGCACCATTTATTATTTATATGCATTTCATACTCATGTCTGAAGTGTCTTATTGTTGACAGGACAGGATTAGGCGCTGACTGACCGAGACCGCAAAGAGATGCAGAAATAATAGTCTCTGAAAGGTCTTCCAGTGTCTCAATATCCCCCTCTTTACCTCTTCCTTCACAGATATCGGTGAGCAGGTCGTACATCAGTTTTGTCCCGATCCTGCATGGCACGCATTTCCCGCATGATTCGTCAGAAGTAAAATCAAGGAAGAACTTTGCTGTGTTTACCATGCAGGTACTGTTATCCATTACTACCATGCCTCCAGAACCTACTATGGCCCCGCTCTTCTCGATGTCCTCATAGGTAACGGGTATATCGAGAAATTTCTCGGGAATACAGCCCCCCGAAGGACCTCCAAGCTGTACCGCCTTAAATTTTCTCCCCTTCTTTATTATTCCCCCGCCGATATCGAAGATGATCTTCCTGAGGGTCGTATCCATAGGGACTTCAACAAGTCCGACATTATTTATGGCTCCCGTAAGCGCAAAGACCTTGGTCCCTGCACTCTTTTCTGTTCCCATGGTCCTGTACCATCCGGCGCCGTTTAAGATGATCTGCGGGATATTCGCAAAGGTCTCAACGTTGTTGAGCACTGTAGGTTTATCCCACAAACCCTTGACTGCAGAGCGCCAAAGCTTAGGCCTTGGCATACCGCGTTTTCCCTCTATTGAACGCATCAGCGCTGTAGCCTCACCGCAGACAAACGCACCTGCGCCCTGATATATCTCGAGATCAAAATCAAATCCAGTATCAAGGATGTTGCTGCCAAGCAATCCTGCCTCATAAGCCTGATCTATGGCAATTTGAAGACGTTTCACTGCAAGGGGATATTCAGCCCTGACATAGATATAACCCTTGTGCGATTGAGTTGCCACGCCGCAGATGATCATTCCCTCAATTATTGCCTGCGGGTCTCCTTCCATAACTGCCCTGTCCATAAATGCTCCGGGATCGCCCTCATCGCCGTTGCATACGACAAATTTAACATCTGACTTGATTTTCAACCCGAGTTCCCATTTCTTCCCGGTAGGAAACCCGGCGCCGCCCCTCCCTCTTAATCCTGAGTCTGCAACCACCTTTACTATTTCTTCGGGGGTCATTTTCGTAAGGGCTTTTGCGAGAGCCTTATACCCGTCCATCGTTATATAATCGACGATACTTTCTGGATCAATAAGTCCTTTGTTTTTAAGTACCAGAAATACCTGATGTTTGAAGAAAGGGATATCATGTATTGAAGGTATGGCTACTTTCCCTCTGTGTTCCTTGAATGCCAATTTCTGAAAAGGTCTCCCTTTAAGAAAGTGCTCCTCAACCAGACCCGGAACATCTTCAACTGTCAATCCCTCATAAAAAAATTCCTCCGGATACACAATCATAACCGGCCCTTTGGCACAAAATACATTGGATCCAGAGATGACCAATTCTACTTCTTCATGGATCCCCTTTTTTCTGAATTCCTCTTCAAGGGCAGCCTTTACCTTCATTGTTCCGCATGCCATACAACATGTGCATCCACAAAGCATAGCTTGAGAACGAGTAATTGTTTTCATGTATCCCTCCTGTCTCCTAATAAATTGTCTCTCTTCCGAGCGCCAATGCATATTTCCCTACAGGCTTGCCTCCTATAATATGTTCGCTGAATATTTCTATGACCTTCTTTTCATTGAGATCGCCATATATAACGGGATGCTGATTCACTAATTCAATAACAGCCATGGGCTCTCGGGCGCAGAGCCCTCCGCAGCCTGCGATTTTCACTATGATATCGTCTGTCCCGGCAAGAGCGATCTCATTCATAAATGCTGTCATCACATTTCTTGCGCCGGCCGAGATGCCGCAGGTCCCCATATGCACAACAACTTTTACCCGGTAATCGCTTTTTCTTAAAGTGAATATTGACCTGTTCTTTTCCTTAATTCTTTGAAGGTCGTCTATAGTCAGCCTTGTCATTTTTAAACTCCTTTTATTTAAATTATTATTCCATACGGTCTCTGCCGCAGGATTCTTCACAACTGTCATATAGGGCGCTTTACAGACACAATACATGGCAATAACTTTACAGCTCTCCTTCCGGGGGAGATGTATTACATCTGTGAATCTTTCAGCAATACTGCGCCGAAGCACGCACATTAAGACATTCATCTTCGGAACTCAGTCTGTCTCCATCTGATAAACTCATTGACAGCTGAAAGGGCGTTCTTGTCTGACTTTGGAATCAGGCCCCTCCATACTTTTTCGCTTCCGCGCAGATAACCGGGCGCATGGGCTTCGCCTTCCTTTTTCTTGAAGAAGGAATATGAAGAAACAATACTCTGTATTTCAGAAGGATAAATTCTCAAGCGGCGTGCGATGTGTTCCTGTATTTCAGATGTCAGACAGCCGAATATTTGCTGGG
>CAYUNK010000116.1:0-3297 GCA_964446125.1 uncultured Nitrospiraceae bacterium
CCTTGATAATCTTTCTCACTGCATCCTGCATAATTCAGCAGGCATATGTATGGGTCGGTCATATCTCTCCACTTTCCAAAAAACTGTAATAGCTTTTATGATTGAAAATGATGTGGTCGAGAAGTTTTATCCCAAGGACTTCACCGGCAGCCTTCAACTTTCTGGTAATCTCAATATCTTCATCGCTTGGCGTGAGCCCGCCGGAAGGGTGATTATGGGCAACAATTATTCCCGATGCCCTGTCTGTTATAGGCTCGGCAAACACTTCTCTTGGATGGACCTGTGTTCTATTCACAAGGCCGACTGATACAACACGACTCTTGATAACTTCATTGGCCCCATTGATTGAGACGCAAAGAAAATGCTCCTGTTTGCGGTCTGCATAATGTTGAATGAGCGGCAAAACATCGGCAGGGAATGAGATCTTCAGTCCTTCAGGACGTATACGGCGGCGAGAAAACTCAAGGGCGGCGGCAATAAGTGCTGCCTTGGCAAACCCTACTCCTTCTATTTTTTTAAGCTCTTCAATATCAGGCTTTCCTTTGTTATCCAACACCTTTAATACACGAGCAGCAACGCTCATTACATCATGGCCTTCAATCCCTCTGCCAAGAAGTATTGCAATCAATTCTGTATCAGAAAGGGCTTGAGCGCCTTTATGCTGAAGTTTTTCACGGGGACGTTCTGATTTTGGCATATCAAATATTTTCTTCATATGCACTCCCATTGTATCAAAAAAAACTTGACAGATCCTTTAACAGATGATAATTTAAATCAACTGGATCGGGGTGTCACCCGGTCGGTAAAGGGTCTCCAGAAATGGAGACTTTTTACTTTTATGGGAAGACCTTCAGGCCCCATCCAACATATTCTCCCTTCTCGTTGCAGTAGATTTTATCCTTAATGATCTGAAACGGCACGTACGGCTCATCCGGGGTTAAGATGCTTCTTGCCAACGGGTAGGCACACAGGTCAGCAATCTGTAGGCCGATAATGTTCTCTTTCTTGGCGTGAAACCCGAACCTAACTATCCTGCTTTTCAGTCTCTCGGGCTTCACATAATATGTACCCCTGTCCATTGTGGAATTGAAATGAGACAGCAGCAGATTGTCTTCTTTTCTTCCCCGTTCTTCGATCAGCACTTCGATGGTTGAATCCTTGTCTTCCTTGTCGAGACAGAAAATCAGTCGCTCTATGACAAAGGATAAGGCAAGGGAATACGGGTCTTTCGCACCTTTCCCGTATTTCTTGATATGTTCATTTTTGTCTATTCCGGACCCTATGATTGTATATTCTCCATTTTCGAGAATCAGGTTGAGGTCCTTATAAAATGCTGCTTTTACTGTCAGGTCGAAGAGTATCTGAAACACTCCCTCGCACTTTCTTATCTTCCGGGAATGCAGGATGACCTTTTCTGTTTTAAAATAGTCCTGCTTAAAGGCATTCACTGCCGTTTCGAGCGCCCGCAGATGATCTTCCCGGATCAGACAACCGCACAGCAGGAAGAGGGGAAAGTTATTGTCAACATAATTAAGCCCATGATCGCCTGTTTCGTCGAGAAAAAAATAGTACTTCATGATTTTTCTGTCTTACTCAATGCAACAACCCGCAGCATTTCTTATATTTCTTTCCGCTTCCGCAGGGGCAGGGCTCGTTGCGGCCGACCTTATTGCTCTTTGCCTGATTGACCGGCGGTTGATAATGCCAATTTGTCTCTTTTCTTTGTGCGGGCTCGTTAAAACAGGCCCACCAGGAAAGACGAGAGTGAATATTCCTCGACAGTTCTTTATCTAATTTAGCTTTTGCCTGCTCCATTGTCCTTTCCTTGCCGACCGCAAGGGTCTTCTGAAAATCACTGTATGATATATAACCGGGCCAGATAAGACCGTCTTCATATGCCTTCTCGATAATCGGCATCAGTTCTGAAGGAAACAAGTCGCAGATTGATGAGGCAGCCTCATTCCAGAAATGGGAACCCGGCTCTGACAGATCGCTCTCAAAAAGACTGCTGAAAAATTCCAATGCCTCTGCGCGTTCACACGCGCCATCAGCAACCGCATGGACAATAGCCTGAATTCCGGCCCCCCTGCAATATTCGTACGCCTGCCTGTTTAAGACCAGTTGCCTGATTCGGTCAAGCCGCCCTCCGCTGGTTGCATATATAATCCAGTGGAAATCCTCGGTAATCATATCGCCGAAGAAGCTGTCCAGAACATGCTCCGGCAAAGATATGATATCCATGATCACGTCATGCGCCCCTGTCTCCCTGAAATGCCCAAGGAATATAAATGCATAGATATGGGCATAGTGGTCATCTGCCTCATATCTGCCATAATCCTCCAACAGCATCTTTAGGTGATCTATGAAAACCGGCGTGATCTCTTCCCTGAGCGCAACAGCTTTATCAACAGCCTCTTGCTCATATTTCCTGTCATAAAAGTCCAGGACTTTCATGATCTCTTTAATTTGATCTTCCATAGGTTTATTTTCCATATTTGCTGTTCACCTTTTTCCCTCGAATAATAGACTCAGATCGTTGCGTTTTTATCCTCTCCAGCAGCACGCTTGCTGGTTCGTCGTTGGGGTCCTGGGGCACAAGCTCGCCGCGGAAGGCCTTTGCGAGGATGGATTGCGTCAGCCTGTCCACAAAGGCCTTCGCCTTCCTGTACCGCCCCTCGATCTCATCCGCCTTTTTGAACAGCGCCTCAACCCGCCGGACGATTTCGTGCTGTTCGGGGAGGGGGGGGAGAGGAACTCGAATGTTCTTTATATCATCTAACCCTAAGCCTACCTTTGTAGCACCTCGCTGCAATTCTTGAAGCTGTTTTAAACCTCCTTCGGACGAGGCAAGATACCAAGCAAGAAACCGTGGATAACATTTATCGGTCGGACGTGCGAGAGCGATGTGCTGGTTTATATATGCCTCGCCAATATCATCTGGTGCTAAAGCAATCATACCGACATCAGCAGTGATTGAAACAAGGATATCATTTGGCTGAACTCTTGTTCTCGTGCCCTCCGTTCCAGCAGGCGGCTTAACTTTCTGTATCGATCTAAGATCAAGCTGAATTGAAGCGTGATCAAGATTGCCAATCCTGATAAAGAGCGGCCCTTTGTCAGAATAATATTTTGCCCAGCCTCTTGATCCACTGGTAATAAATGAAAATAGATTGCCGGACATCTCACTTTGCCACCCCTCCGGCAAACCTTCCCCCTCACCCCGCCCCTCTCCCTCAGGGAGAGGGAGACGCGAAGCGGCGGGTGAGGGTGCCTTTCCCCTCGCCCTTTGGGAGAGGG
>CAYUNK010000117.1:0-3190 GCA_964446125.1 uncultured Nitrospiraceae bacterium
GCTGCTTTGCTCTTTCATTACGCCGACTTTGTTATATGAACAAATTCACCCTGTTAAAATGGTATTTGCGCTCTTCTTCAGAGCTATGTCTGTATTCCAAAGCAGACAGAATATCCCCGTGCCCTGACAGCACGGATTTGATTTTATTAGTATGTTTTCTATATTATAGCGCCATATTTTTTAAATAGGTCCATGAAGGTGCGAATATGCACCTCGTCATAGTTCGATTTGTCTGAAACCGCATAACACGGCGCTGCCATACAGATACGTTAATAAATAGAGCCGGCGCAAAGACCGGCATAGGGGAGAGCAACATCATAAGATCAAAGATCGGCAAACGCATGGTCTTTCTGCTTGTAGCAGGCATAGTCCTGTCTTTCGGCAGTCTCGCATATCTTATTGACAGGAAGGGAACTTCTGTCCTGCTTACGTATGACAAAGACAGGGCAAGCCTGACCGCAGACGGCATTGCGAGGGATGTCAGGGAACTGATGCTCATCACAAATCAGCCTGACGCCATCAGGAAGCTGGTGACAAACCATAATGTGCCGGGCAATATACAGGTCGCATTATTCAGCGGGGATGGGACGTTGTACGCAGGGGAAACCGGTTATCGAGTTCCTGTTGATATGTTTTCAGCCCCCCGGGAGATCTCCTTTAGGGAAAGGGAGTCTCTCCTCTTCTTCACGCCGTTGCTGAATGAACTGGCATGCCGGCAGTGCCACGCAAATGAGAAGAACCTGCTTGGAGTGCTGATGGTGGATGTTTCTGCCAATAAGATGCATGCTGCAATCAGTGAGGTTAGATTAGGCATAGCCATATTTGCAATAATAGTTGCCGTAATCGGCAGTTTAGGCCTTTTGCTGACTCTCAGAAAAATGGTCTTTTCCCCTCTTGCCGCCCTGCACAAGGCAGCCGAAAAGATAGGCTCCGGACAACTGCAATACAGGGTGCCCATTGACAGCAAAGACGAGTTCGGCGTGCTTGCTTCAACTTTCAACCATATGGCAGAAAGCATTGAAACCTCCAGCCTGAATCTGGAAAGGGCTGTGCAGCAGCGGACAATGGAACTTGAGGTCGTTGCGAATCTGTCGGCCGAGGTCTTCAGGGGCGACCGGCCGATCGCAAAAAGCATAGACCTGCTTCTTGAGGCATTAACCTCCAAATTAGGGTTTGGATATGCATCGGTCTGTATGATGGACAGGAAGACAGGGGTTTTGTCTCAGGATTTCAAAAAAGGCGAGCAGGAGGTCCTCTGCCCTTCTGATATCTCTCTTGCAGATGATCATCCTATTGCCAGGGCTATTGTCGAGGCAAGGCCTCTGTTGATTAATACAACGAAATTGGACTTCGCCGCTTCATATCCGCACCTGATGGTGATCCCGCTCATATCGCATCAGCGGAAGCTCTGCCGCGAGGTCAACCTCTGTCTTCATGATACCTGTCCGGCATACGGCAGCGCTGATGAACGCTGCTGGCTCATAAACGGCACGCTCTGCAGAAGCCCGCAGGCAGTTCAGGGAAAAGGGAAATTGTTCGGATGCATCCACTGCCGGGCATTCCCTGTCTACGGGGCGCTGCTTGCAGGAACCAACGCCTAGTCTCTGCTGACCGATTCAACGCGCCATTCCCTCGAAATCCTTGCAGCCCGGATATCCTCTGCATGGGAAAACCATCTCCTGCTTAATCAGAAAAAAGAGGACATCGCAAACCTTATAAGGCTGCATGACCTCTCCATACAGAAGATGACCACCCTTGATATGCCTTGCCTGATGAACTTTATCGTTTCCTCCATCATACCGTTTGCAAATATGCAGACTGCATTGCTCTGGCTTAAAAAGGATGACGGACTGCATTTCTCCAACGCCTTTGCGGCAGGCAGCGCTGCGGCTGGAGATTACTACTCACTCCTGAGCACAGGCATGATCCCTGCTGTGATAGGGCTGAACGAGCCGCTCATAGGTGGATCGGTTTCCGAGAGAAGACCGATCGAGACGCTTAAGCCTCTGGAGATAACCTCTCTCAAGGGGTTCATACATGAAAATGACTTTAAGTATGCAGTCTCCCTGCCGCTGATATTCGGGCACGAGGTCCAGGGCTGTATCACCCTCTTTAAGACAGCCGACTTTTTCATGACCGACTCTGAAAAGGCTGTTGTGGCGCTCTTTACGAGCCAGGCATCAGCTGCCATGCATACAGTGCGCCTGTATGAAGACCTGCGTCTTTCCATGGACTTTTCCGAGGCTATCTTCGATTCAACCTCAGGCGGCATTATGGTCATTAACAGGAAGGGACATATTCTTAAACTCAACAGCTCAGGAGCAAAGATCCTCGGCAAGAGCGGGGTAAACGTGACAGGACAGGCTGTTACCTCACTGCATCCCGAGCTGTCGCAGTTTCTTTCGGTAGAATCATCTTTCGGACAGGAGATTACCATTAAAACAACTGACAACCGGATGCTCCCCATCGGCTACAGCAACTCCCTGTTGCCCGGCTCCCCGGGCCGTGAAGAGGTAATAATAGTTCTGTTCCGGGACCTTTCTGAGATAAAGAAGCTCCAGGCAGAGCTCAGAAAAAAGGAATATTTCGAGACCATGGGCAAAGTGGTATCAGGGGTGGCTCATGAGGTGAGGAACCCTCTTTTCGGCATCTCCTCCATAGGCCAGATCCTTGAACGCGAATCTGAAACCCCGCAGCACAGGGCTTTGATCTCCGCCATGCTCAAGGAATGTGACAGATTGAAAAACCTTGTTGAAGAACTGCTGTTGTACACGCGGCCTGCCCGTCTTGAACTGCGGGAGATAGACCTGGCGCTTCTTTTCCTGAATCTTGAACATCACCTAAAGACCAAAAGAGATGGCATAGAGGTCTCGGTAGAGATACCCCCTTTGCTGACGATAAGCGCTGACCGAAACAAGATCACCCAGGTGCTGCTGAATGTCCTTAACAATGCCATCGAGGCTGCCCGGACATGCGTCACAGTAAGGGCAGCACGCATTGACGGTCTGACAGAGATAAGGATCAAAGACGACGGTCCGGGTATCCCGGAAAAGAACAGGGAGAGGATATTCGAACCCTTCTTTACGACAAAGAAGGGCGGCACCGGCCTTGGCCTTCCCATCTGCAAAAAGCTGGTTGAAGAACATGAGGGATCTATTGATATCATCTCGCCGGAGGGCAAGGGCGCCGA
>CAYUNK010000118.1:0-3137 GCA_964446125.1 uncultured Nitrospiraceae bacterium
CTGCTTTGCTCTTTCATTACGCCGACTTTGTTATATGAACAAATTCACCCTGAGTTTGAACGGCTGGCATAGGCAATACTGCCGTCCATTATGATAATATTGACGGGATCTGGATTGTCAATGAACTTATAAAGAGAGATAAATGAATACTACCTTTGCCAAAGACAGACGCCATTACAGGAGGTACCCCAGGGAAACCGCCTTTGATTTTTCGTACAGGGACTCTTTTTTCAACGCCAGGATCTTTGATTATTCACTCAACGGCATCGGGATATGCATTGAAAATGCTCCCCTGATACAGAAAGACGAATTAATCGAGGTCATGGTGGCAGAGCCTGAGATCATGGCTTCAGGCCGTATCATGTGGCAGGCGCGGCAGGGGCAATCGCTGCGGCTCGGACTGGAATATGTAAAAGGGCTGAAGGGACGCTTCAGGGAGTTCAAGTTCGCTGATATCATGATCGGGCTCCAGAGAAGCCAGAAAACAGGCATACTGACGGTTGAAGCCGGCAGTACAGTCAAAAAGCTGTATATAAATAATGGCGATATCGTATTTTCAGCTTCAAACAGGCCTGAAGACAGGCTCGGCGACCTCCTGCTCAGGGAAAGAAGGATCACACTGGAACAATATAATCATTCGGTCAGGGAACTGAAGAAATCAAGCAAGCGGCAGGGAGAGATTCTCCTGCGGCTCGGTTATCTCAGATTTGATGAACTCATCCCCGCGGTCAGACACCAGGTCGAGGAGATTATTCTGGGCATATTTGAGCTTGAGCACGGCAGGTTTTACTTTCTGGAGACGCCGCTTCCTGCTGAAGAAATAATAACCCTCAAACTCTCTGCTGCAACCCTTATATACAGGGGAATTCAACGCATAAAGAGCTTTTATGCGATACGGCAGGACCTGCCGTCTCTTGACAGCATACCCTGTTTTTCAATGAATCCTCTCGATCTCTTCCAGGACATTAATGCAGATGCTGCCGGCAGAAAGATCATTGCATGCATAGACGGCAAGAAATCCATAAGTCAAGTGCTGATGTGTTCTGATCTTAATGCCATAGATGCGCTTAAGATCATATATGCGCTGCTGAATATCAGGCTCCTTGAAATCCGGGACAGGTCTGTGCTGCAGGCATCGGCTGAGGACCTGACAGAGAGTATAAGGGAAGAAATTGCAGAAAAAGCGCCAAAGGATACGGATGATTCAGAGATTAAGGAAATGATAGAAGCCATGCATGCAAGTTACGGCAGACTCGGGCATTATGAACTGCTCGATCTTGACAGGAATGCCTCACCTGCAGAAATCAGAAAGGCATATTATGTCTCGGCAAAAAAATATCATCCCGACAGGCACTTCAGATTTGCGGACGATTCCATGCGGTCTAAATTAAGCAGCATCTTTTCATCTGTAAACGAGGCATATTCTGTCTTGTCAGACCCACGCAGGAGAAAAGAATATGACTCAGGTTCATCTTCTCCTTCATCACACAATGAGACGCCTCAGGACAGGGCCAATGCGGCCTTCACCAGGGGAAAGGCTGCCCTTAACGCAGATAATCCTGAAGAGGCAGAGCTGTCCTTTGCGCAGGCGCTTTATTTTGATGAAACAAAAGCCGAGTTTTACTATTACCATGCCCTGTCGCAGAAAAGACAGAAAAAACTCAAAGAGGCTGCAAAATCACTCGAAAAGGCTATTAAGCTTGAGCCGGCCAGCGCCCTCTATATAAGCGAACTGGGATCTGTTTTGCTTTATCTTGGGCTTCCGACAAGGGCAGGAGGCCTGTTCGAAAAGGCATTGACCTTATCACCCGGTCACCGTGATGCCGCAGAAGGCTTAAAGAGATGCAGAGAACATCAGTCAAAAAATAATGGGGGCTGATTATTGAATGCGGTTTGTCCGGACTTTGCTGACAGGTTTCCCGTACACTGCCCTGATCCTGTCGTACAGCTCATCCGGATTCAGTACAACACCGCCTGGCCTGCCATAGAAGAGAACCTCTGACCTGCCGTTTACTGCAAGCCTGACATCTTCAAGCATCTGGCCTGCATTCATCTCGATGACCATAAACCTCCTTCCCTTTCCCGAAAGAGCTGCAAGCTTGTTTTCAGGGAACGGAAACAGGGTAACAGGCCTGAAAAGGCCGATCTTCCTGCCTTCCCGCCTGAGTTCCCTCACAGCGGAAAGCGCTATCCTTGCTGCAATGCCAAAGGCAACGACAATGAGCCTTGCATCACCCGTATCATATTCCTCCGACATGACCTCGTTTTCCTTCCAGAGGTCATACTTTCTCTGCAGGCTCAGATTCTTCTGTTCAAGCTCTCCCTGCCCCATATATAGTGAGCGGATGACTCGTGGCTTCCTTCCCTTTGCGCCGTCAAGCGCCCAGTCCTTCCTGGGAAGCTTCGGCTTCCTGTATGGCGTAGGATTAAAAGGCTCCATCATCTGGCCGACAACACCGTCGCCCAGAATCACTGAGGGAGTCCTGTACTGGTCGGATTTGTCGAAGGCAAGCATGGTCAGATCCCACATCTCCTGCAGACTGAAAGGAGAGTACACGAGACACCGGTAATCGCCATGACCGCCGCCCTTTACAGCCTGAAAATAGTCAGACTGGCCGGCAGTAATATTGCCGAGGCCCGGTCCGCCGCGCTGAATATTCACAATTACGGCCGGCAGTTCGGCTCCTGCAAGAAACGAGATGGCTTCCTGTTTGAGACTCATGCCAGGGCTGCTCGATGAGGTCATGGCCCGAACCCCGGCTGCAGCAGCTCCGTACACCATATTGACTGCTGCGATCTCCGACTCTGCCTGAATAAAGATTCCGCCGACCTCCGGCATTCGCACAGACATATACTCGGGGATCTCATTCTGGGGCGTTATGGGGTAGCCGGCATAGAACCTGCAGCCTGCCCGAATGGCAGCCTCTGCCAATGCCTCATTTCCTTTCAGAAGGAGCGGACTCTTCCTGCGCATCACCCATCCTTGATAACATTACTCAATTATTATCAGTCCCAAAATAATCTGAACATAACCCCTCCCACCTCCCCTTACCTTAAGGGGAGGATTCGTTCCCCCTCTTGGGGTACTCATCTTTACCCACATCCTGGGCTACATGAGACCGTGGAAGAGGAGGATT
>CAYUNK010000119.1:0-2981 GCA_964446125.1 uncultured Nitrospiraceae bacterium
AATTATACTAACTATAGTAAGCAGATGTCCAATTAATAATTCTTATTGCCCTATTACGTATAGTTAGCAATTGGTTGTCCATTTGCATACTATTGTGTTTCACATGGAACTTTAAAACAGGCTTTCCTGTAACGGCAGCGGAACGCCGTTTTCAGACCAGAACCGGCAACACAGAAACCCGGAAGGACCGAGCTGCAGACTGCAGGGCTCAAGGCCGGAGCGGGAACAGAGACGCCCTGCCCCTTGCGGGAGCTTCGAGACCGCCCAGGGACACCAGACCACGCCGAATTTATTACGACCGCATAAGCTGAGACCTTCAAACATTCCGCACCTCCTCATTCTTTTTTTAAAACCCTTGCCCCTGATAAGAGAAAACAGAATGCAGTGTCTAAGGTTCTGTCAAGGGTGCGGTCTCATCGCACAGAGCTTGCCCTTGACGGGTTCTTAGACACGGAATATCCTTCTGAAAAAGGGGCAAAGATGTTTTCATCTTTTTTATCGAGGGAGCCCCTTGGGGCGGACCTGCCTGCCGGAGGCAGGTGGGTAGCAAGCAAAGGAAGTGACTGGCAGAAGCGTGCTTCTTAAATGCAGGCTAAATGACAGGCACGACTTTGCCATGGGAGGGCGGGGGATAGAGTGGAAGGCGCAACAGCGACAGGAACGGATAAAATCAGCGCGAAGGCTTTTGATAAGATGGCACGGGCTTGCCTACAGCAGGCAGGTTTGTCTGTGCAAGATTAGTGACAGCTTTTTAAAAGCCGAAGCGCTTTCCTTATCTCCCCTTTCCTTTGGGGCGAGGCCGACGGGAAGGAGAGGGGAAAGCACTTTGTCCCGAACTTGTTTCGGGATAATGTGCTGGGGAGAAGATGGGGCGGGGGAGAATGTGGCGAACAACCTGTTATTAAAGCTCTTTGGCTTCCCTCAAGGCGTAATGGATAATATTGTCGTGCAACCTGTAGCCGCTGTCCTTCAACCGATTAAGAGTATTACCAACATTATCGAGAATGCCTTTTCTCTTTGCCTCTACAAGAATACGGGCAGTACCAATAACCTTGAGGCCAAAGATATCGCGAGCGATCTTTCTTCCTTTCCGCTCATCGATCAAAACATAATCAGCTTTCTGATCACGGGCAAGTTGAATAACTGATGCCTCACCGAGATCGAGGACTGTTTGAAGTAAAGGGTCCAGAGTGCCTGATAAAGACAGCACCTGAATCCAGTTCGCTTTCTTATACGAGGGAAGGCCATGACCGGAGCCGCCGCCTTCAAGCAACTCCCTATGTACTGCGTCCGGAATGATAACCTGCTGAAATAGTGTTTGAAGAATGTCGAGGCGGTCAATAAGGGCAAGGGCAATAAGAGGACCAGTATTTGATACTATGCGACCTGTCATTGTTCCATGTCCGAGAACTCCGCTTCAAGCTCCTCCTGATCCCACTCAACAGTTGCAGTGCCATACCGTGAACAACTCAAGAGAAAAGCAACACGGGAACTCCCGACCAATGCAGCAGCCTGCCCTGATGTCAACCGTCCCATCTCGTAGAGCTTTACGGCAAGAGCAGTCTTTGCCTCCTGCTCAAATATTTCAGGACTAAGGTTGAGCGTGGCAAGTACTGACTCAGGATACTTTATAGACATTGTCTTCATAATGCACCTCCACAACTATAACTATGTCTTAAGAATAACATATTTTATTTTATCAGTTTTTATTTTTCTTAGCACGTTCAGCGAAGAATACTGTGGAGAACCACGATCTTTATATCTTCATTCAGCTTTCAGCGGTCCGTATGATTCCCACCAATACCCTGCAGCAACCCGGCGAGCTGCGTACAGATCCTTGCCGTCAGTCCTGACATTGATCATTCCATGCAGGCGTCTTTTAAAAAGGTTTCTTGCCTGCAAATTTGCATCTGGTGCAGTTACATTCAGGCTTTCAAGATTTTCGCCAGTAGTTAACTCTTTAGCACCCACTTCAACAAATGTAGCTGCGATCTCAGTCGAGAATACCAATGGAGTTGCAGACCGGGAAGCCTGCCCGATTGCACCAATGAATACAGCTCTCGGATGGCCGTGATCAGGGTCATCACCAGAGGAGATTACGGAAATCTGAGGTTTTATTTCATCAAGAAAAGGCTTGTGAAAATCATGGCTGCCGTGGTGAGGAGACTTAAAAACATGTGCGGCAAGCTTTGATGCAATAACAGGATCTTTAAGAAGATTCTTTGACCCATCAGTATTCAGGTCACCGGAAAACAGGATAGAGACCTTGTCGTAATTCAGACGCATAATCACAGAATGTCCATTGATCGTCTGTGCATCACCACCCAGCCAGCGATAGGCCGATTTTCCCCCGATCATATCAAGGCGTGGCCCTAAAATGTCGATGGTTATATCCGGGTCTCCTATGTCGATCTGGCCCATGCTCGAATCAGCGGCATTATACTGCGTATTCTCAGCCTCAATAGCCTGATGCCAGGCCTCAAATCCATCTGACAGGGAAAGACCGGTCAGATCATCTATCGTGTCATGCCGTGTTGTCAGGAATTTCTTGGTGGAGTCGAGCTTGCCGAGCGAAGTTGCGAATGCACCCTTGCTGAATGTTGCAATGCCATTGTGAATTATCTTCCTCACGTTAACCCTATTGTGTTGGATGATCGGCACAAGGCCGTCTATATGGTCGCCGTCAGCATGGCTCAGTACAAGCAGGTCGATATCAAGAGGAGGTCCGTCCTTGTCAAACCTGTATTTCCAGGCAAGAAAACCTAAGGCCCTTTTGTTTATGCCTCCGTCAATGAGAATCTTCTTGCGGTTCGGAGTCACTATGAAAGTGGAATCGCCCTGCCCGACATCGATGAAATATAGCTCCAGCGAAGGCTTATTACCCAAGTGGTCTTCGGACACGTAACCCTTTCGTCCCCGGAATGCTGTCTGCACTCTCCCGTTGACCGGCGAGCCACTGGTCTTTACTTCATCGCCGAAGA
>CAYUNK010000120.1:0-2898 GCA_964446125.1 uncultured Nitrospiraceae bacterium
TCCGGGCATCATTCACCCACGGGCAAGCCCGTGGAACTCTGATAATGTGTTAGATGAGGAATGATTTCAATCTGAACCTGAGCATTTCTGAGCCTGAGCCTTCCCGCAGTATCGACTGCGAAGTACTGTTTGCCGATCTTCCACCCAATGTCATAAATTATCCTGGTAGCATAGCGCACATCATCTTCGGAGGTGTCTATATACAAAACGCTGTCATGATAGGAGACATGCAAGTCATCATAGGTTCCATATTTCCCCTCTTCATGGATAACCCTTATTCTCTTTGTTTCGCCGTCTGCAATCTTGAATGACAAGGGATGGTAGTCCCTGTGTCGTCCTGCAATTTTCATCTTACCACTCCAAATGCTTACCCGTATCAAGTCTCCATACTGTCCTGATTCCCCGCGATAGATAGCATTTACACGTTCCCTTCGTATTGCTTCATTCTGCGCCTCCATCGCTGCCTTCTCTTCCTGTTTGATCTTAAGAAGGCGTTCCCGCTCGTTATATGCATCTATGGCAGATTGCCTCTCAGAGTCAGTCATTTTGATCCACTGCTCCTCAGTTACTCCATAGATTGAGGCGGCACAACCGGCAAAGGCAACAAGCATACTTAATATCCAAAATAAAGTCAGACTGTTTTTTAAAAATATATTGCGTTTCATTTTATCTCTACTGCCAGATCCTGAGTGACGGCAATTCTATTGCCGTAAGCGGTCCATATCAGTCGGTAGCTTCCTTCTGTATTCGTGCTATCTCCTCCTGGAGCAATAGCTTCCGAGCCTCACGAACAGTCGTGGTAATCTCCATCGTGATCCTCCTTTCATCCAGCCCTCCTGTCAGGAGGAGGAGTCTAAGTTTCTCCCTCGCCTCGTCACTGACGCTGACAGGAAGCAACTTCCCAATGAGCTTTTCGTCTGCCCTTTCTTGTGCCCGTTTCATCTGTGCATTGTCATTCATATCTCCATTCTCCTCACTATGCTCCTCGGCAACTCAGAATTCTTCCTGATCTTCCCAAGCTTTTCTTACTTCTTCAAGCCACTCGGCCATTCTCTCCTTTGTCATCATACTCATGGGGATTCTGGTGACCGAAAACCCCTCGCCCTCGAGCCAGTTGACGATCGTCTTTGCGTGTGTGACGTTCATGGAATGAACCAGCACCGGCACATTTGAGGTTACATTTTGGACAATGCTCCGTGCAACATCCCTTCCGTCGAGACTGCTGTCCGTCTGGTTAACAGCATAGCAAACAAGGTCATGGTCCATAAGAATTCCGGCATAGGTATCTTTCCCCCCATTCTTCCTGATGCTGTCCATCTCAAGCAGGCCTATCGCCCTGCCGGCGCTGACAGCTGCCACAGGCCTTACCGAATCGGGCAGCATTGCCTTGAGCCTCGCAAGCCGGTCATTGTCGTCTTCAATTATCAGAATTCTCACTGTACGCAAGTGACACCTCCCTTAGATGTGATCTCTTGGACGAAAAAAGAGACAGGTGATCTGCTATTTGCTCTTTCATATTCATACCGCATCTCTCATAATTGACATATTCTGAAACCCTAAAGGAGTTTTTACTTCTCTATAGTGCAGAATATGTTGATCCCCAATGTTTCTTTTTTGAAGGATACCAAGTCAAGTGGTATCCCGGCCCGCTCGCAGAGCGCGAGCATCTCCTCTTCGGTCCTATGGATCAGATACCAGTCACCGCAAATTTCCATATAGTCGCGGCTCGGGTTTGAAGGATGAAAATTGCCAATAACAATCATTCCTCCGTCAGCTGTCCATTTCCACATCTTTTTGAGCAGGATAGCCGCCACTCGGTCATTCAGATAATCAAACAATCCTGCGGACCAGACCAACTCGTAAGACTGGTGAGGACGAAGTTTGAATACGTTTTTGACCTCCCAGACAACCGCTGCATTCTTCGCATTATCTCCGAGAACAGCCTTGCCGTAATCGACAGCACGGTAATCCGCATCAACACAATGTATTTTTACAGTTTTGGCATCTACTGGCACATGACACAGCGCCTCAGCAAGATCACGGCATGGGCCAGATGCCAGATTCAACATCCGAAACCCATAGGGATAGTTGTCGCAGATACTCCTGAAGAGATTGTTGAAGAACGCCTTCCGGTTCCTCACCGCCTGTGAGGCCGGCTGACGGTGATAGAACCGATCCCAGAGCTCTCCCTCTCTGGTCCTGGCGTCCACTTTCCTCTGGTATATCCAGTCGATGACTAAATGATCTCCAGGATATCCCAAAGGTTTAAATCTGCTGTGATACTGCATCAACCCAAGGTCCTGTGCTGCATAACAGATTTCGAAAAAGTCATGTAATATTTTTGCACTGCCCTCAGGATCTTTTGGAAGCAAATCAGCGATTTCCCGGAGATGGAAATCGAAATAGCGGTCAAACGTATTACATTCCATTTCAGAAATGCTTTTAAGAAAGCACCTGAACTCTCTTATTTTTGTCATCATAATCGATCTATTTTCAACCACGCTTTGCTTCACCTGTTGCTCTTATTGGATTAATGTCTTCTGTCTCATACATTGCCCATCCCGGATGAAGACATCCGCAATTCAGAAGGCTCTGATTTCACAATCCCCTCAGGGTTAATAGTCCTGATCGTAAAAAAAAACAACCTATTTGCCATTCAACAAAAACTGTGCATACGCGTAATAGTTCTGCGTGCTTTTATACGCATCTGCATTGGAGCCATCCGGTATCTGTAATTTGATATAGCCTGCATCCTCAGCTTTATTCTCTCCGCAGTTTTGTGCATACAACCTCCTTTCTGCACACAAGCGCACGCATAATAAATCATCTTTCTTTTTGGCTTACCTAACCCGGCATAGCCGGAACCAAGTTTGAAATCGTCATGCTGCATAGGGCAGC
>CAYUNK010000121.1:0-2861 GCA_964446125.1 uncultured Nitrospiraceae bacterium
GAGATAAGCACCAGCTACGCCCCCAACAGGTGTAATTACCCTCTCCTCCAAGGGGAGAGGGGAGATAACTTTTGACAATACGAAGTAGCAACAAGGGAGGCAGATGATGAATGAAGTGACCATACTTAAAATGGGAAGCAGTATTATTGTGCCCATTCAGGTCGAACTGCATGACCGCGCAGCAGTGAAACTTCAGGAGGATATTCTTACAAAGATTGAGGAAACCGGCTCCAGCGGGCTGATCATAGATGTTTCTGCTGTCTCGATCGTGGACAGCTTCCTTGGCAGGCTTCTTGGCGAGACCGCCCGGATGGCCGGGCTGATGGGCACTGAGACCGTGCTTGTCGGCATGAAGAAGGAGGTGGTCATGACCCTTATCCAGCTCGGCATGGTCATCACCGACCTGCACACTGCCCTGAATGTGGAAGACGGCCTTGCCCTGCTTGAAGAACTAAAAACGCAGGAAGGGCATTCCGAAGAAGACCAGCACGAAATACGGGAAGATATGTCAGGGGAGGAGTCATATGCAGAAAAACAGCGAGACTGAAAGACAGATTGAGGTACTGCTCTCCTGTGACGAGGATGTGATCCTTGCCCGGCAGAAGATACGCGCAGTTGCACAGGATATCGGTTTTGGGATGCTCGACCAGACGAGGATAGTAACAGCAGCATCAGAACTGGCGCGGAATATCGTGGTACATGCAAAAACCGGCAGGGTGATCGTGGAAAGGCTCGCTCCCCGGCCCGGCATCAGGGTGGTCTTTGCAGACAAGGGGCCGGGCATACCAGACTTAGAAAGAGCGATGACGGAGGGATTCAGCACAGTGAATTCAATGGGGCTTGGACTTAAGGGAGCAAAGAGGCTTATGGATGAATTCAATATCGAGACCGCGCCGGGCACAGGCACTACGGTGACGGTTGTCAAGTGGCTGCGCAAAGACTGACATGGAAACGGATGGCGATACTATGGAGAAAAGACGCTTCCCTGTTCTTGACAGGGGCGATGTCCTGACCGTGAGGCGCATAGTCAAAGAGATTGCGGCCGGGATGGGGTTCAGCCCTGCGGCATTAACTGAGCTTGAGACTGCTGTTGCCGAGCTGGCAACAAACCTGGTGAAACATGCTGACGGAGGAGGAGAGATTGTCATTCGCATCCTGAAAAGTACGAGCGCACCCGGCATCGAGATTAATTCTATTGACAAGGGCCCCGGCATCTCTGACATAGAAAAGGCTTTGGCAGGCGGACATTCAACAAGCGGTTCACTCGGCATCGGGCTCTCAGGTGTGAAGCGGCTTATGGACGAGTTTGCCATTCAGTCAGGACCCGGCTCAGGAACCGTCATTACTGCGAGCAAATGGATAGAACGTAAAGAAAGTTCAATTATGAAATTCTCTGTGCTCGCAAGCCCTCTGCCGGGGGAGCCAGTATCAGGTGACGGGTATTTTATAAAACGGTTCACTGATTATGAAGTCTTTGCGGTTATTGACGGTTTGGGACACGGCACAAAGGCCCATGAAGTTACGGAGCGGTGCCTTGAACTGCTCGACAGCCATGGCAATGAACCGCTTGATGTGATTGTCGAGAGGTGCCACAACGGACTTCGCCACACACGGGGAGCCGCAATAGCGCTTGCCCGTGTAATGCGCGCAAGTTTACTGCTCGAACACATATCTATCGGCAATGTCGAGACGCGCGTGTATAACACCCCCTCGCCGGTACGGCCTTACTGCTTCAACGGCACGCTCGGCATGAATATGGAGGCAAGCGCGCGTGTCTCTTCGTACCCGCTTTCGCGGGGTGCGGTCGTTGTTATGTGCTCAGACGGTATTACGTCAAAATTTGATGTTCCGGCAGGTCTGTCTGGTGAATCACCCCAGCAGATTACAGAACATATTTTCAAAAACTACATCCGGGGCACTGATGATGCCACAGTGCTGACAGGGAAGGTGATGTGATGATAGACAAGGAAAAAATTGGGCAAAGTTATGAGGCGATCCTTCAGGGTTTCTTTAAAAGAATGGAAGAAGAGTCATACTTTAATGTCTCAGAACTGAGCAAAGCGCTTGTGCTTGAGAAGGCAGGGCCTGATGTGCTCGTTGACATTCATGCCACAGCCCTGAAAAAAGTTATAGGCGACATCAATGATCCTATGATCATCAGCCGGATGGTCATCAATGCCAATGAGCTGCTTTTGAACGGCATAATGGCGTATGCCATGACCTATTACGATTTCCTTGACCAGCTTGCGGCAGAGCGGCAGAAAATAGAAGATGCCCGGCAGGAAGCAGACGCAGAGAGAGATAAGCTCGACAATATCGTTTCTGCAATTGACGCAGACCTGCTTCTGCTCGACCCTGAGATGAAAATACTCTGGGTAAACAGGAGATTAAGGGAGAGAAATCCATATATCAAAGACAGCATAATCGGACATCCCTGCAATAAAGCCTACTGCAATATAGAAAGCGTGCCTGATGACTGTCCTGCTGCGCTCGCATTCAGGAACAAAGCACCTGTACGCCAGGAGCATCCGATTATCCATCCAGATGGCACGAGGCGTTATTATTACTTCACCTGTTCCCCGATTTTTAACTCTAACGGTGAGGTAAGCCATGTACTTGAACTTGTTCAGGATATTACCGAGCGCCATGAAACTGAAGATGTGATTAAAAACAAGACCATTGAACTTGAGGAAAAAAACCGGAAGCTTGAAGAGTTTAACAGGCTCTTTGTCGATCGTGAGTTCAGAATAAAGGAGCTGAAGGAGAGGGTGAAGGAACTGGAGAAAGAATAATAAAAAGCTTGCTGCTTATTTGATGGAGGCCATTTTGAAAATTCTGATTGTTGATGATGATGCAGATTC
>CAYUNK010000122.1:0-2788 GCA_964446125.1 uncultured Nitrospiraceae bacterium
CAGATGCACCAATATCAACCGTCCAGTCGATTTCGGGTGCTGTTTCACTGCAGAATGACCGAAACGATCTTAACCATATGGATACAGTTCGCAAAGGAGTCGATAGTAAAATTGGCAGCTTTGGCGAGTATGGCAATAGGCAGCAGTCCTATAACGTATCTTCCTTCGAAGGAGGCTATCGCGGAGCTGATGGAGAACTATATACGGGCAGGTTTCAATACGTTAAGGGATCTGACGGCCATCCTGTCTTGGTATCAGGATTCGGGACCAATGTTCAGAGTTTTGAGGTCAGGGGTAATGTCCAGACTCCCGACGGTCAGCATATAGCAACCGTGGATTCCCGAAAATTTTCGAGTGACGGAACGCTCCTGAAAGAGACCCGGCTTGCCGGGTCGAGTATGGACTACAGCACGCAAAAGAGCTTCTCTGGAGGGTATGTCTATAACAATTATGTTTCGGCGCTTGCGGAGGAAAGCATGTCTGGTAGAACCTCTCAGGCACTGGGACGGTCTAAAGGATTATTAGTCGATGTTACGCAGTACCTGGGAATAGGAACTCTCTTCAGGTCCAGAGCAACCAACCACACAGCTACACATTCCCCATCGGGGGGATCATCCGCAGGTTCCGGGTATGGAGGCGGCATTAACCAACAGCCTGCCGCCCAATAAAGTTATCCATAGGAGAATCGTATGCCATCGTTAAAAGAAAGGAACTTCTGCTATAAAGCCGTATCGTTTTCAGGTGGGGTAATACTCCTGTTTGAAAGATATAAAGAGCATAAGGATAATGATGTGAAGCTCAACTGCTTTGATGACATGCTCTTCATGGAACTGGGAGAAAATGTCTTTTTGATGACAGAACAGATGCTCAATCAGCTTATGAAGACGCCTGTATTGTCCATATGTGTCGGAGCCCCAAATGAATATGAGATCGCCGCTGATGTAAAAGAGATCGATGTCGACAGGGAGGTCCTTTCCCAGATAAAAGGCGCGCTGACGGTTATAAGTAAGCAAACAAAGGAGTTGCCCATATCCAGCGATACTTAAAAAAGCTATCTACCGTCTGAGCGTTGCAATAAGCCTTTTGGAATTCAAAAGCAGATCAATCGCATCCAGAGGTGAGGTTACAAGAATCTTTGCCGCTGTAAGAGCCTCGACAGAACACCCTTCTTTCATGCAGATAGCAATCCCGATTGCTACAGCCTTAAGCATTCGGGCGTCATTATTGCCATTGCCGAGCGCAGCCACGTTATCGGCTCCCAAGGACAAAATATATCTCTCCTTCTGGCCGGTGTGGTCATCACCTTCAAGCACATGAATCGTGCAGTTGATGCCTTCAAGTTCCCCACGAGCCTTACCGAAAGTATCAGAGGTCAGTACATGGACCTGAACCATTCCAGAAAGCTCATTGAGCTTATCCTTGATACCTCTTATTAGAAAACCGTCTTCTGCGAGGGTGCCGGAAAAGTCGGTCACAAAATGGGCTATCTCTTTAAGCCCTGAGCCGGGGATATCCAGTGTAATCATGATCAGCTATTTTATCACCGGTCAATGCAGAAGGTCACATTGACATAGGCTATCTATTACTTATCATGCATTGAAACTATCTATTTGTCTCATAAATCAGAGCGATATTATAATTGACTATGCCATTTACCCCAAAGAGTTTTGCGGCCAGTTCCTGTAGCAGGGAGTGGTCCGAGCCTGTCGAAAAGACCTCAGAAGATATTCTCACAATACATGATTCATCAGCCGGCAGATGGTTCGGCGCAAAAACCGCTATTAATCTCGCAGATAGGACGATTACGAAGACATGGAATGTAGCCGGATTAACCTGGCGCAGGTCTTGCGCGCTTGATGATTATACAAGTGCGGAAATACAGGACAAGAGCCGGCTGATGGAAGGGTATGAACTGCCGCTTTTCGTGGTTTCTCTTTCTGGGAAGGGCCGCAGACTTAAGATATTTTCGACAGATGACTTTGAAGATGCTAAGGCATTGCAAAGAGAAGTCATCTGGTTTCTGACAAAGGCAGGGGTATCGACACTGCGGCAGCAGTCCGGGTAAAATAACTACTAACCCCGCGCTATGCACGGCATGCATATAATGCAGGAGGAAATATTGTTTATATGAACAAGAAGATTCTTTTTGTCACACCGCCTTATCACTGCGGCGTTGTTGAAGTTGCGGGCCGATGGGTGCCGCTGACCTTTGTCTATCTTGCCGGGGCTGCAAGAGAGGCAGGATATGAGTCCATCATATACGATGCAATGACGAAGGGCGTTGGCTTTAAGGAAATAGAGCAGAAGATACGGGATGTCAATCCAGCCATTGTCGCCACATCCGCCATCACTTCAACCTTTCCTGACGCCCTCGAAATCCTGAGGCTTGCAAAAGAGGTCAATGAAGATATCATAACCATTATCGGAGGTGTTCATCCGACATTCCTTTACAAGGAAGTCCTGAAAAACGGATGCGTTGACTATGTGGTGCGAGGCGAAGGAGAGCAGACACTGAAAGAGCTTCTTCTTTGCCTTGATACCGGAAACAATCTGCAGGATGTCCGGGGGCTGGCCTATCGCAAAGGGCACCAGACTATTGCAACCAAAGAGAGACCTTTCATAAAGGACCTGGACAACCTTTCAACAGCCTGGGACCTGATCGAGTGGAATGATTATCGTTATTTCGTGATTCCCAAAAGCAGGCTTGGCGCTGTGAGCACATCGAGAGGATGCAGCCACAACTGCACATTTTGTTCTCAGCAGAAATTCTGGCAGCAGAAATGGCGGG
>CAYUNK010000123.1:0-2710 GCA_964446125.1 uncultured Nitrospiraceae bacterium
ATTATCACATGGTTTTCAAGATAGGGGGTTCTTTAACTGCGGTTTTCAGGTTGATCAGTATGGGTCTGCGTCTATCCTGAGCTCTGTTGCCCCTGCATTTCTGAAATGCCTTATTGCCGCGTGAGCTGCTGCATGCAAGACCTTTCTTTCCCCATGCTTCAGCAGAAAGGAGTATTCTGTCCCCTTCTTTGTTTTTCTTTCTGTTGGGCCCAGGACTTCGACATGTCCTGAGGTCCTGTTCAGTGTCCTAATGATATTTTCTGCAAGGGCTGCATCGCCATATGCAATTATTTTCAGCAGTCTTGCATAGGGAGGGAACTGCAGCGCAGCCCGTATTTCAAGTTCTTCTTTGGCGAATGCTTCGTAATCGTCAGAGCGCAGGTGCCTAAACAGGGTATCCATCGGAAACCGCGTCTGGACAATAACCTCACCTTTTACAGCGACAAGATCACGAACAGAAATGATTTCCTGATATGTCTTTTCCCGCGACCTGAAATCAGGGAGATTCAGGCTGCAGTCAACATTAAGAAGAACTGCAAGGGAGAAACTGCCGTTTGGATTGAGGCGTCCTGTCAGCATCTTTGTCCCTACGATAATTCTTGATGTACCAGAGGCAATGCCCTTAAGAAGACCCTGTACCTCTGTTTTCCTGCCGGCACTGTCGCTGTCAAAACGTAATGCGTCCATACCGAAGAGATCCCTTAGGTCTTCCTCTATCCTCTGTGTTCCTGCGCCGAGTTTCTCAACCTTGGGGCTGCTGCATTTGGAGCATACGTCAGGCGTCTCAAGAATCCCTCCGCAGTAATGGCACTCAAGAAGGTTTCTGTCCTTATGAAGCACGAGGGGGATGAGGCAGTTGGGACATGACTCCGAATTGCCGCAGACAGCGCACTTAAGGACTGTTGAATGACCCCTTCTATTTATTATGAAGAGTACCCTTCCGCTTTTTTGCAGGGTTTTTTTTGTCTTGCTGATAACTTCTTCTGACAGGTATGGGCGGCCTTTACGTATGAACCGCAGGTCAGAGATCGTGATCCGGGGGGGCAGGCCGCCCGGCTGGTGTCGCATTAGGCTGTATTTGCCGGATTTTGCGTTGAACCATGAGTCTATAGAGGGGCAGGGGGAGAGCAACAGGACAGGGATCTTTTCGAGAAAGCCCCTCTTGACTGCAACGTCCCGGACATTAAACATGAGCCCTTCCTCAAGCTTGTAAGATCCTGAATGCTCGTTGGCCACCATAACAAGAGATAAGCGCTTCAAAGGGGCGAAGAGGGCTGTTCTGGTGCCGATCACAATGTCATGCTTGCCTGCGATGATGGCGTCCACTCCCTCTGAACGTCTTCCCTCAGACATATCGCTGTGAAGAATGCAGACCCTGTCTCCGTGTTCGTTTTTGACTGATTGGTAAAACAGCTCTGCCTGCGCGATCTCGGGAAATAAAATAATGACATTTTTTGAGTGCCTCAGGATAGATGCCGCAACAGAATATTCATGGATTAACGATGGTACGTGTATCAGTATGGTCTGATAATGATTTTTAAGCAGTTCGGACGGCAGCTCCGGCAGCTCAATATCCTGAAGGCCAGGTAATGAGACGACTTCCGCTGAAGAGGCGCCTTCTTTTTTTCTGCGCTTTGTCTTTCTGAAGAGCTCTTTTGGCAAGGCCTGTTTCAGGACAAGCCCCTCAGGCGCAAGGTAGTATTCGGACATCCATGCAATCAGCTTCAGGGCTGCTGAACTCAAGACAGGCGCAGTGCCATGGATCTGGGCTATATCCCTGAGGCCGGCTGCAGGTGTATCTGCAGCTTTTTTGTATATAAGCCCGGTTGCCATACCTTTTCTGAGCGGAGCAGAAACGATCATGCCAGGTTCTGCCATGGACTTCAGGCTGTCCGGACATCTGTATGTCAGGGGTCCCAGGTTAAGTGGAAATACAATATCAAAGCATGTCATGCCGGATTGCCGTTAATATAAAAAGGCTTAAGGCCGCGGCTGCTATGTCTTGATAAAAGAGCAGCAGTAGTCGCTGACAGTCTTCACTCTCATCTGAAACCTTGCATTTGCCGGAACCTTGAATGATTCGCCGCCCCTGACAGACTGCCATGAGTTGTCACCCGGCAGGAGCAGGTCAAGCTCTCCTGAAAGGATCTCCATGATCTCTGCATCGCCTGTTGTGAATTCATAATCTCCGGGGAGCATAATTCCGAGTGTCTTTTTTGAGCCATCCCCGAATATGATGGTCCTGCTCGTTACGTTGCCGTTAAAATAAACATTGGCCTTCTTTAAGACGGTTACATTCCTGAATTCAGACATAGCGGCACCTCGCATGGATTTGATGTATTGGAGCAGCGTAAACAGGAGTTATCTTAGCAGATGCGTAATGAGCGAGTAAATCAGGACAGGACAATAAAAAAGCTCCCTGCAGAAACAGGGAGCTTTGAGCAACAAAAATGAAATCAGGCCTTTTCTACATTTACAGCCTTGAGGCCTTTTGGACCTTTCTCGGTTTCAAAGGTTACAGAATCACCCTCGGCAAGCGACTTGAAGCCATTGCCGGCGATGGATGAGTAGTGCACAAAAACATCCGTGCCGTCTTCGCTGGTGATGAAACCAAAACCCTTTGACTCGTTGAACCACTTTACTGTTCCGTTAGCCATGTTTACCCTCCTTGCATATAATCTAAAGCCCCAGAAAGTGCTGCAAAAAAATA
>CAYUNK010000124.1:0-2693 GCA_964446125.1 uncultured Nitrospiraceae bacterium
TGTACTTTGTAGCACACCGGATCGATAAAATCAAGAAAAAAATCGATTGTTGCCGTTCCGGCTTTACCCCGCAGGGGACCGTGCACACTCCCCCATCAATTCGAAAGGCAGATCTCTCCCTTGATCGAACCGATGAACCCTGAACCGTCAGCTGTTGAGGGTCCATAAATATACAAGGTCCCGCTTGCGCCGGCAAACCGTTCAGTGCCACCGGTGATCCGGTCTAGCTCACTAAAGACGCCGCGCGCCGTATCGAAAACCCCCACATCCCAGACCGTGAGCATGCCATGCTTCGTGGTGATCCTCAACTCGCCCGAGTAGGACAATGTCGTGACCGGTTCCACGCCGTACATCCCCGCTGACTGCGACACTGACAACGCTGTGAACTCCGTAGATCCGTTCAGTATCCCGCCCTGGGTGATCTGACCCTTTGTACAGAGCTCCACAGGGCTGTCGCAACCATCGGCAGAATAGTACGACTCGATCTTGGCATGGATGGGGATGCATATCCCCGTCTCCTGGGCCCATGCAAAGGGCGCGACCAGTAGAACTACAAGTACCATCGCGAAAGAAAGCAGGACATTAACTCTGAAGCCATTGCGTGCGACGTGCCTGAATACATTCGATGCCTTCATGTCCGTCCCCTCCTTTTCAGCATGGAATTGCGTCCTTCAGCGCATAAGGGAACTGCCACTCAAATACCGGCGGGCAGCTATGGAAGTGCAGCTCATTTATCGTATTTCATCTCCACGCCTGATCTGCAGAGCTTTGCAGGACCGGCATGATCCCCTTCCTCGATATCAAAATAGACGCAATCAACACCTTTGACCGACGTGAGCGAATAGGCAACTGATTTGATGTAGGCCGCCGCCCCGCTCGAGCCCATCTGAGTTGTCACCATCTCATCATTGTCCGTTCGTATGTGAACAATACGCCCTTCCTGCTTCTTGAAAACCACCCCTGGAGAACGCATGCGACCAAATCGCGAATTCAGCCGTGCAATGACTTCGCTCACGCCCGCACCCTTGAGCGATTCTACAAAGACAGGCAGATTGTTCATGTCGTCGTAATCCCATATGCTGGTGCCATGGCCGGTAAACAACTGCTCGTTCAGCTTGCGCAACTCCTCATTGCGCTGTTCCAACCATGCAGTCTCTGCCCTGGCTTTCTCCAATTGCGCAGAAAGCGACTGTATCTCCGCCTGCGCCAAGGTCAGCTCACCCGGCACGACCTTCTGAACCGCCTCTCCCTGCTCAACCTTGGGTGGCGGAACAGGCTCTTCCCTCCGCGAGGTGTCGCATCCAGTCGTAAGAACGCCCATAATGATAAGACAGCCCGCTATCCTGTGCAAATTCATGATCATGTAATCTCCTGGTAATTTCTGACAGAGGCAAGGCAGGGTTCGCGGGACAAGGGTCAGTTATACATTCATTTACTATAAGGCTAATACAAGAAGCGTAAAATGGCAAGCCAGAAAACGCATGGCTTACATCGCTGCCTGGACATTACTGCAACAAAAAAGCCTGCCAGGACTTTCCTGGCAGGCTTGCATTCGCGTTCCTTCCTGGTTGCCATATATTTCAGGGATGTAGCTCATGACTTTCGTGCTGATCTCGATCCCCATATCATCCTGATATCGTTCGTTAAGGAAACTTGCTTGTCGAATTAGGACCCCAAGCATAGGCACCCGTGTTGTTAATGTACCCAAACAGCGGGTAACCATCAGCGTCAGCTGACTCTACTTGTGCTAATCCCCCAGAGAAATACCATGCTCTTTGGTATTTTGCCGCGATAACAACAGACCCTTTTTTGTTTATGTACCCATACAGATTGTTGATTCGAACATTCGCAAGACCTTCGGAGAAATTGCCACAATCTTGATATTTTGGTTTGAGAACCCACCTCCCCTTTTTATTTATGTATCCACACTTATCAAGCCCTAAATATGCGGCTGCCAAGCATTCTGAAAAACTCATTGCCCTCTTGTATTGAGGCTTAATAACCCATTGTCCCTTTTTGTCGATGTATCCTACTAAACCCCATCTGTTTGGAATATTAATATGCTCACCGACCGCAGCTAACCCCTCAGAAAAATTCCCGGCTGAGTAATATTTTCCAGGAATCACAACCTTTCCAGCTTTATCTATAAACCCATAAAAAAAGCCGAAAGATTGTTTCCATTCTACGGACACTTTTGCCAAGCCCTCCGAGAAACCTTCAAACTCATTCAGGGGCTTACTAAGAACATATTTGCCTGTTTTATCGATAGGTCTACGGCCTGTTCCGTCATCTGCTGCCGCCAATCCCTCTGAAAAAGAACCTGCACCCTTAAATCGGGGCGCAATTACAATTTTCCCGGTGGTTTCGATGAACCCAAACCGGCCTGTTTCGTGATCACCTACAAGAATTCTGGCCAATCCATCTGAAAAATCTGCAGCGCCGTCAAACTGAGGTTTAATAACAATTTGACCACTTCTGTTCATATAGCCATACTTACCTTCAACTTCTATGGGGAAGAGATCACGTGAGGGCTTACTGATATTTGATTCTTCGCTTTGCTCAGTACAGGAAATGATGGCCAGACCCAGAATAATAAAAGCTAAGCCTCTCATTACACTTGATAATCATATGAAGGCACCTTGTAATGGCTCAGCGTGAACTGGACTTTCAGCCGATTTGAGATAAACTATCTC
>CAYUNK010000125.1:0-2614 GCA_964446125.1 uncultured Nitrospiraceae bacterium
ATTATTGCGGTGCTCGGCCATAACTTCTCGATATTTCTGAAATTCAAAGGAGGAAAGGGAGTCGCAACCAGCCTCGGTGTTCTAAGCGTCTATGCGCCGCCAGCGGCGCTGGCAACGGTTGTCATCTGGCTTCTGACTGTAGCGTTAACGCGATACTCTTCACTGGGCGCAGTGATCTCTTTCTGCTGCCTGCCCCTTAACGTCTTTCTTCTCGATATGAAAGAAAAACTTCCCATTGCTGTTATTATGAGTATAATATTGTTAGCGTGCCACAGGGACAATATCAGACGGCTGATATCAGGCACAGAATCCAGGGTTGGCAGGAATGCATGAAAAGGCTTGCTGTTTTTTTGTTATTTTGCATGGCATTATCACCTGCATCTGCTCGTGCTGATGAGTTTGTTGAATCCCGGCTTGACAGCGGCCTCAGAAACTCGGAAGTATCTTCCTATCTTCTGCTTGAGGAGGCGCAGGCTGACAGGACTCAGGCAGCCGGCCTGCTGTTGAAGGCAACAGCTTATTCGCCTGATCTGCCGTCTCTGCATTTTGAGCGTGCCAGGACAGCATTTTCTCTTAGCTACGCAGGCATTTTCAACAGCGTTGATCATCTGATCTCAGGCATAGATGCATATTCAAGGAATTTCTGGTGGTCTTTCAGTCTGATCGGAGCGGCATTTCTCGGACTTGTCCTGTCGTTCATTGCTGTCATATTCATTATTGTCCTCGTCCGCATATTCAGAGATCTGCCGCTGCTTTCCCATGAGATCAGGGAGTCAGGCCATAATGTTGCCGTGCTTCTGATCCTCCTGTTCTGTTCCCTGATCAGTCCGCTTCTGTTTCTTGCCGGCATTCTGATTCTGCTTGGCCTTTATATGCGCAGGATTGACAAGATCCTCGTATATATATTTCTGGCATTTTTGATTGTCTCTCCTTTGTTGTTCAGGGCAGTTTCCAGGCTTCTGCAGGTCTCATCATCAGGGAGCATGAAGGCGATTGTTGCTGTCAATGAATCAAGGGACAATGCCTATGCCCTTGCTGCCCTCAAGACATTAGACGAACCTCATGCCCTATTTTCTTACGGACTGGCATTGAAGCGTTCCGGGATCTATGAGGAGGCCCTGGAGACGTATGGCAGCCTTCTGAAGACAGAGACCAGTGCGGCTGCTTATGTGAACCTCGGCAATGTTTATGCAGCACAGAACAGGCTGGAAGAGGCGGTCAAAAGCTACCAGACTGCCATTGCGATCAGCCCCCTTGCCTCGGCATATTACAATCTCTCCCAGATTTACAGGGAAGGTCTTGACTTTGAAAAAGGAAATGAGTATTTCAGCAAGGCGCTTAAGGCTGACCGGGATGCAGTATCAGGATTCCGCGTGATCGCAGGCAGGAGCCCCAACAGGATCGTGGCAGATGAAACCATTCCCCATTCATCTTTCTGGAGCCTTGCATGGAAGGCTCCCGGAACAACATCCGGATTCAACCTTTCTGTGCTTCCTGTATGGTCAATCTCTGTGGCAGCCCTGCTCATGATCTTTGCCTTTTATATGATGAACAGACACGAAGGGAACAAGGCATACCGATGCAGAAGGTGCAATCAGATCTTCTGTCCGCACTGTGAAAAACATATTATGTGGGGGCAGATGTGTCCCCAGTGCTTCCGGTCTCTCATAAAACTCGAAGAGCTTGAGATGAAAGAGCGCGTAGCTCAACTTCTGTCCATATACGAACACCAGAAGCGGAGAAAGGCAATCATGAAACTGCTTTCATTCATTATTCCTGGATCATCACAGGTATATGCGGGGAAGATACTGTACGGTTTTTTCCTCATGTGGCCTTTCCTGTTCTTCCTGTCCTTTCCTCTTACGATGTCTTTTATGTCTCCTGATGCCCGGGGAACTCACTGGTTTGCAACCCTCGCGTCACTCCTTACAGCGGCGCTCCTGTTTGTCTTTTCAAATATCTTTACACGCCAGAGGATATCCAGGGGATGGCTTTAGAAGGTTCATTACAGGATTTCGGACTTGCTGATATCCTTCAGCTCATCTACTTCCAGAGGAAGACCGGAGTGCTTGCGCTTGACGGCAGGACAGACAAGGTCACGCTTCTGTTTGTGGATGGAAACATTGTCGGAGCAGAATCAAGGAGGAGAAACGAAGATAACCGGCTTGGAAAAATCCTGATAAAAAAAGGTCTGATAAAGGAGGATGATCTCAAGGCAGTTCTTGAGGAGCAGAAAAAGACCGGCATCAAGCTCGGCACAGCGCTGATCCGGAGAGAATTTGCAGACAGGGAAAAGATTCAGGAGATCCTCAACAGCCAGATCACAGAGACTGTTGTACAGCTGTTTGGCTGGAAGCAGGGAACCTATGAGTTTACTGCCAAGGCTGTACAGCAGGACAAGGAACTTCCCTTTGCGCTCGACACTCAACACCTTCTGATGGAAGGGCTGCGGATCCTTGATGAACTATCAATCATCAAGGACAGGATCAGCCTCGACACGCTTCTCACAAAAAAAGGGGATGACGTATCAGGCCTGACTGAAGATGAAAGCGAGATTTTTGCCTGTGTTGACGGCGAAAACGATGTCAGCACCATAATCGATCTCACCGGCAAG
>CAYUNK010000126.1:0-2078 GCA_964446125.1 uncultured Nitrospiraceae bacterium
GGCAACAAAAGAGCTTCTTTCCTACTGGGAAAACTACATAAAATTCACCTCATAGATTTCCCGGCTTTAAATTTCAGGGAATAATCCGCAGCCGTCTTTTACAATTACTTCTCAATAAAACAGTACGGGTCTTTTTTCTCAAATATGTCAAATCCATGGCTGTAAGCGCTTGCAAGGCAGCCGCCGCATACAGGCCTGATTTTACAGGAAGCGCATTCCTTGCACCCTGAGCGATAACGCCGGGCTAAGGCAGAATCATAGATATCCTCAAGGCCCTGCTCAAAAATATTCCCTATCTTTGAAGGGAATTTTCTGCATGCATGCATTTCTCCGTCAGGCAAAAGCGCAAGGAAGTTAAATGCTGCTCCGCAGCCAAAACCTGTACAGCCGCCAAACATCTTCATGTTTTTCTGCTCATGGATTATATTGATGAGATTGTCTTTTAGCCCCATTACCGGACTCTGCTCTGCTGCTGTCATGTATGTTTCGAGGAATCTCTGATAGTCTTCATGCGAAGGAAGCCTTAGCTGAGCGCCCTCCCCAACCATCGAAAGGCGGTTAAAATGAAAACTGTCAGTGAAGTCTTCCAATATACGGGCCAAAGGCAGTATCTGATTAATATTATCCCTTGTGAGCGTAAGCATGACCATTGACGAGACCCCTAGTTCGCGGAGCATCTTTAGAAATGCCAATGTCCGTTCAAAATGTCCTTTGCCCCGGATCATGTCATTATGTTCAGGCAGTCCTTCGAGGCTCACCTGGAAAAATATGGGGTTCTGGATGGCAAGAAGTTCTTCTATCTGTTTTTTCGGCGACGGGTTCCCGAGGATTGAAATAACAAAACCGCGCTCTGATGCAGCGCGATAAAGCTCTTCAAACTGCGGATAAAGAAGAGGATTTCCTCCTGAAAAAGATATCCTGCCTTTGACATTCCTGCCCCTGCAAAAGTTTCTCAGGTCATCAAGAATCCTTAGTGCCTGTCTGAAATCCATCTGAGAACGGTCGCTCCTGTCATAGCAGTGTTTGCAGTGCAGGTCGCATGCCTGCGTTACATGCCACTGCAGGGTGAATGCCTTTGAGACAAGGAATTTTTCGTCATGTGTCTTTTCTCCATGCAGGAATTCCTGCCCGCGCCTTATCCTTGATTGGGGCGCAAGAAGTATCCCTTCTCTTACTGCACGGTCAATAGCTGAGTCAACTGCGCCGACAGGAAGATTACCAAGCCGGGCTGCGTCTTCCGGGTCAATGCCTTCAACAATCATCTTAAGGACCAGAAGTATCTCATCCATTGCAACCTGTGTTCTGACCACCCTTGTCTTTGGCTCTTTCCATATTACTGCCAGTTCTTCTCCAGGCTCAGGGACGATGTCCGAATGATTGTCTCCGTTATTCATAAAATGCAACAGGTTTTTCCAAGAAAGCTTAAGCAATTGCAAGGTTGGATTTACCATAGTTTTTGCGCATTCATTGGGGATTTCTGCTAAAGCTGTCTTTCCTGCCGCCAACTCAAGCCGGGCGAGCTCGGGAAGAAAATCAGGGAATCCGAACTCGCCCTTCCTGAGCATCAGCGTCTCGTGAAATACATCGTTATCCATATCTTGATCGCACGAATTGATAAACTTCTCCCATAAGCCCTTGTCAATAAGCGAACTGCAGACCGGATAGCTGGCTCTCAGGCTTTCCCTGAAAGACTGTGAGTTTTTATTAGTTATATTCGAAGAGTTATTCATGGTGGATTTTCTTTAAGCTTACTTCTGACTAAAGTGCCCGGGATCTTACAAACGTCTGGTTAAAATCTATTTTTGTTCTCGTGTAGTGCCAACTGCACTACTTCTTGCTTCCGCCTCAGCCGTTTCAACTGCTCTGACCGCTTTCCTGTTGAGTATTTGTGGTGCTGCCTGCACCCTTGTCTCCGGTTCAGCTGCTCTGGCCTGGCGTGGCACATCCATTAGCAGTCAGACCTGCGCCGGCAAGCAAACTTATAATTCCAAGTCCGGCCAATATCTTTCTGAGTTCAGAAGTGTCCATATTTCACCTCCTTTCACATGCAAACACACATTGATTTAATCAATCAAAAT
>CAYUNK010000127.1:0-2018 GCA_964446125.1 uncultured Nitrospiraceae bacterium
TTGAAGCACATAAAGGAAGGATTTCAGTGAGCAGTATCCCCGGCAAAGGCTCAGAGGTGACAATAGAGTTGCCGCTTGGATAATATTTACAACATTATCCAAGATATAAGCATGAATGCAGCCATTCACTGTTCGATTAACCGACTCATTACTGTCTTAAGTGAGATTTCAATCTTGTAAAGCTATATCAATGAAATCAATGTGATCATCGGCTTCGGACTTAACGGCAGGAATCTTGCCAGGGTTCTGAGAGAGACCGGCATACCATATGCCGCTCTTGAGATGAACAGCAATACGGTACGGGAAATGAAAAAGAAAGGCGAGCCCATCTACTATGGAGACGGAACGAGCAAGAAGATACTCCATAAACTCGGCATCGACCGGGCAAAGCTCCTCGTTGTTGCCATATCCGATCCGACCTCTACTCGAAGGATTGTCGCAATCGCGAAACATGAAAACCCTGTGCTGGAAATTATTGTCAGAACCCGGTATATCGCTGAGATCGATGATCTGCGATACCTCGGAGCAAATGAGATTATACCCGAGCAGTTTGAAACATCGATTGAGATTTTTTCGAGGGTGCTTCACAGATATCAGTTTCCGAATAATGTCATTGAGGATATGGTTGATAGTGTCAGGAACGGCAGTTATTCGGCATTAAGAAATGTTGAGTTTCCGAAGAGACATCTTTTTGAACATGCTGATTTGGCCTCTGAATTGGAAATTGAAGGATTCCGGATACCGGTTGGCTCTGCGCTGATTGACCGGAGCATAGGTGCATTGCAGATCAAAAAAAAAAGGAGCCACTGTCATAGCTGTGCGGATAGGCTCGCAAATGCATACGAACCCCTCGCCGAACTTCATCTTCAAGGATGAGGATGTCATACTCTATACGGGCGACAGAAACAGTATGAGAGCTGCTTATCGCATATTCGCTTGCAGTTGGAAGGATCTCGTGCCAGTGCAAGTCTCTTGTCAAAGAAATGGGGCTTGGCGGAGCGTTGCTGCAGTTTTCATCCCCATCCGTACAGAGGGTCGATTGGAAAGATGAGGCCCCCGCTTCAATTCGAGTTCTATATTTAGAGGATTAACTTTGACAGCCAGTTTATTACATGCTCCCGGATAGCGGCCAGATAAACCTATCAGATAGCGTCTTTAAAAGCCTTTCCTGCCTTAAATTTGGGTGCCTTGGAAGCCTTGATCTTAATGGTTTCGCCCGTCTGAGGATTTCTGCCCTTCCTTGCCGAGCGCTTTGCTACCGAAAATGTCCCGAATCCCACCAGGGTTACCTTATTGCCTTTCTTAAGTGTCTTCTTTATCCCATCGAAAAGAGAATCCATCGCCTTCTGGGCCGCTGCCTTTGAAATGTTGGCGTCTGATGCCATTTTGTCGATAAGCTCTACCTTTGTCATGTTTCCTCCCAAAGAAATGATTTAATACATGGAATTATACACGAAGAACATGCCTGTAAGTCCGTAAAAGATCAATATTTTCTGGCGAATGGCAGACGTGAGATATGCATCTGTCGTCTGCTTCGGTTAGAATTAACCAGGAACTGGATGTCGGCAAAAACAACTCATAGATGGACCTTTGCTCCCCGCTTTAGGCGGAATGCCTTCGGCTGGCGCTCACAGCCGGCCATAACAAGGATCAAGGAGGCAGTTTCGGAAATCAAGAAAGCAGCACGTAAGGATAAGGATCTTGCAGCTGACGGGGCAGTTCTCCTTCTCGAAAAGCTTTCTCCTGCTGTGGAGCATGTGGATAGTTCCTCTGGATACATAGGGGCTGCAGTAAATAATGCTATAGATACTCTCGTACCTCTTATTGCAGGTGCTCCTGATAATGGCGCATTACGTGACAGTTGGTTGAATCGGCTATGGCAGGCAGTGGAGGATGATGAGATCCCTTATTTGGAGCTTCTGCCGGATTACTGGGGTGAGTTATGCGTTACGGCCGAGCGAGCAGACCTTGTCAAATTTTTAGTTGAAATCATCTGAGTGACTCCATGCAATTGCCTT
>CAYUNK010000128.1:0-1980 GCA_964446125.1 uncultured Nitrospiraceae bacterium
CTAACTGAGGAATTCTTTTGGCCCCAACTGGGGAATTACTCTGGCCCTCGACACCTGTTCCTTGCGATCTTTCTGAAGGCTTCTTCGTGGACTGAACGGGAGCGGGCTATCAACTCTATCTCCGTATCGGTAATCTTCTGGTTGGACAGCACGCTCAGCACGACCTCCTTGTTCGTGTCCTTGATCAGAATTCCACGAACCTCCCTGTTTCCTTTCATTGCAAGCTGCACCCGTTCTGAGACAGAAAGCATCTGGATCTTCTGAAAGATGTTCTGGGTGTGAAATTCCGGCGGCCTCTTCACCGTCACCTCTGAAGTCCCCTTCATACGCGCCAGATCAGTGGAGGTCCTGGCAGGAAGATGGAGGAATCCGGCGATCAGTGTTTTTACACTCTCAGGAGTCTCCGGATATTCAAACAGCAGCTGCAGGATTTCAGGCCTTTTTATATTTGCCTTTGCGATCTCTTCAAAGGTGTCAGTGTCCTCAGCAGTCTCGATCAGGATCTCGATCACATTTTTTGATGCAATAGAGTAGTCGAGTCCTATCAGAATCTGTGGTTCATCCATGGTTCTTTCTCCTTAGGCGGATAAAATATTCCTTGTTCCCCTTCTGACCAGGGAGAGGTGACTCGTAATCACCCAGGAACAGGAAGCCCGAGACCTCTGCAAAATCGCTCACCTTCTGCACTGCCGACCGTCGCTTCAGATCATCTTTGACTACGCCGCCTTTATCAACCATTCCCTTTCCGACCTCGAATTGAGGCTTGACCAGAGCCAGCACATCACCTTCATATGCAAGAAAATCAAGGGCTCTCGTCAGCACCTGGGTGAGAGATATGAAAGACAGGTCAATTACAACAAGATCTATCGGTTCAGGTATGCGGTCAGATTCAAGATGCCGGATGTTGGTTTTTTCGTGCAGGATGACTCGCGGGTCATTCCTGAGGGACCAGTCAAGCTGGCCATAGCCGACATCAATGGCATAGACCCTTGCTGCTCCTCTCTTTAAGACGCAGTCAGTAAAACCTCCTGTGGAACTTCCTATATCCATTACGGTCTTGCCCTCAGGATTGAGCCCGAAAAAAGTCAGTGCGCCGTCGAGTTTGACGCCGCCTCTGCTTACAAACGGGATGTCGTTTTCCCTCAGCGTGACGGCAGCGCCCGGATCAACGAGAGTGCCTGCCTTTGCCTCAGGTCTGCCGTTTACCAGAACATTTCCTGCCATGATAAGGGCCTTTGCCCGATCCCTGCTCTTGACGAGCTCCCGCTCCACCATGATCTTGTCTAACCTGTCTTTCTGTTTCATCGGTCTGCCCTGGAATCACGCAATGCATGCATGTATCCTTTGGTCTATTATAAAGAATCGAAGCTGACTATGCATACAGAAACATTCAGTTTCAGTGCCATGCCAAGCGCACATACATAAACGCCCCTCATCTTTGCCCTTAATCGGAAGGATTGACAGGCTTTTCAGTGCGCCCGCCGGCTCAGGAGGACTTGAGCGCCAGGGGAAGGGGAGCGCCGCTTATATGCCCTTCCCGGCTCTTTTTTCTTTCATTTTTGAATCGAATCTATCTTTCCTGATAATAAACCGTTCGTGTCTTCCCTTTGAGATCAGTTCTGCCCCGTCATTTGCCTCTACCTCGAATAATAACCGGCGGCCATCAACCCCGATCAGCTTCACTTTTGCAGTTACTTCAAATCCCGGCGGAGTTGCTGCTATATGACTCACGTCAATATGCGTGCCGACAGTCTGTTCGCCCGGCCAGTCAAGATGAGGATTTATCGCCTTAATGCAGGCCCATTCCAGAAGACCAACCATGAAGCCGGTTGCAAAGACTTCGGGCATCTCCTGGAATTCTGCCGACTCCGGATATAACGCCGGAACGGTTTTCGATTCCGGAATATGAAATCTGAATTCAGATTCAATCCCCGGTTTTAAGCTCTCTTTCATATATTCTCCTGTAGCATAATGCTGAAC
>CAYUNK010000129.1:0-1865 GCA_964446125.1 uncultured Nitrospiraceae bacterium
TCGCATCACACAAGGACCTGGCGAAGAGGCTCGATGAACTGGAGAAGAAATACGATGCTCAATTTCGAGTTGTGTTTGACGCTATACGAGAGTTGACGGTGCCGCCCGATGAGGATAAAAAGAAGATCGGATTTATGGCAAAAGAAGGAAGGGCGCTGTACGCATCTGGCGCAGGGAGAGCTTGAGGGACATAAGTAAAAGCAACGCAGGTAAAACGTCCCCAAGTCGCAGGGGGTCGCACGAGGCATGAGAAATTATTAATCAACGAGGTGATTTGCCAATGAGTTCTAAGACCACCATAGTAATCGGCGATAGCCGCAGGATGGAAGAACTGAAAGACGAGAGCGTACATCTTGCCATCACATCGCCGCCGTATTGGCAGCTCAAGGACTACGGCAACGGCAGCCAGATCGGTTTCAATGATACTTACGAGGACTATATTAACAACCTCAACCTCGTCTGGAAAGAGTGCTATCGTGTTCTGCATAAGGGCTGTCGGCTGTGCGTGAACATCGGGGATCAGTTTGCGCGGTCGGTCTATTACGGCAGGTACAAGATCATTCCCATCCGGGAAGAGATCATAAGGTTCTGCGAGACCATCGGCTTCGATTACATGGGCGCCGTCATCTGGCAGAAGGTGACTACTTGTAACACGACGGGTGGGGCCTCGATCATGGGCTCGTTTCCGTATCCACGGAACGGGATTATCAAGCTCGACTATGAGTTTATCCTCATTTTTAAGAAACTGGGTGAATCGCCGAAAGTGGACAGAGATATTAAGGAAAAGTCTAAGCTCACTACGGAAGAATGGAACCAGTATTTCTACGGCCACTGGAACTTTGCTGGCGAGCGGCAGGATAAGCACCTTGCCATGTTCCCGGAGGAGCTTCCAAAGAGGCTTATTAAAATGTTCAGCTTTGTGGGCGACATGGTTCTCGATCCGTTCCTCGGGAGCGGGACGACATGTCTTGCTGCAAATAAGCTGGGTCGGGACTCTGTGGGATATGAGATCAATAAGGACTATCTGCCGGTGATAAAAGAAAAGCTTGGCAACAGTGAAAATGCTGAAGTGATTTGTCAGAACAAGAAGATCGGAAATTTCAGCGATGAGATTGCTGCACTCCCATATATTTTTAAAGATCCTGTAAAGTTTGATAAGAAAGTTGACCCCAAGAAACTGAAGTTCGGGTCACGGATTGATCATTCCGACCACCAGCGGGAAGATTATCACTCGGTAGAGGAGGTTGTAAGTGCGGGGTTGGTGGTGCTGAGTAATGGTTTAAGGGTCAGGTTATTAGGGATTAAGGAAAACAGAAAGCTTAATGGTAAAGCTACAGCGTTCCTGTCCGAAAAACTGAAGGGGCAGAAAGTGTTTATGAGGTTCGATAATATAAAACATGACCGCGATGGTAATTTGTTCTGTTATCTCTATTTAAAAAATAAAACATTTATCAATGCGCATGTTATAAAAAGTAAGCTGGCTGATGTTGATACCTCGATCGAGTATAGATATAAATCTAAGTTTATTGGCCTGAGGGAGATCGAATAATGCCAAAAGAATGGATCATCAATCAGGCCAACATGAGGTGGGGCCTTAACAGAAAGAACAGGGTCGGAGCTGTCTCTGAGGAAATTAGAAAGTGTTCTCCCAAAAGCTTGCAGGAATGGGAGGGATATTATTATAAAAACGTGTATCCCAAAGAGCACCTCGAAAACCTTGGAAGAACACTGTATACGAAAATTAGCGAGGTATGCCAGGCAGAGATTGAGAGTGTTACGGAAGATGATTGCATTAATTTCGTTGTTAATCTTGTGATCAATAGAACCTATGATGGCTACCAATCAGAAATCCAGACTATCTATGG
>CAYUNK010000130.1:0-1860 GCA_964446125.1 uncultured Nitrospiraceae bacterium
CTGCAACTGTGACCCTCTTCGGCGCACCTTTCGACACCTATACCGAGGCTGAGGCCATTGCCGAGGGGTATATCGTGGATGTGGCTGCCAGCATTATCTCTTACAAAACGCTCTACAATCTTCATTGCCCCATTGTGCCAAAGCCTGATGAAGAGAAGATTTATCCTAAGGGTATTGTTGCAAAGGCTCTGCAGAACGTGGCTTTCCAGGACGACGGCCTGATCCAGTATAAGGCAGAGGTGATGCTTCGCATCTTCGAGAAGGATGTAAAGACGCTCATTGGCGGGCGAGCGAAGGCAATGATTGTGACGACCTCGCGTGTGGCAGGGCTTCGTTACTTCGAAATCATCAAAGAGAAGCTGAGGGAGCGTAAAGCTGACTACAAGGCGCTTTATGCCTTCTCGGATTTTGTGCATCCGGCGACCAACGAGGCGATAAGCGAGCATGCGGTGAATGAATTAAACGACAGGGATCTGATCGAGGATCGTTTTGAGGGAGACGACTATCGTCTTATGATCGTTGCGGGCAAGTTCCAGACCGGGTTTGACCAACCGCTGCTTGCAGGAATGTTTCTCGACAAGCCGGTGGCAGACCGAACTGCTGTTCAGACGGTATCGAGACTGAACCGGTGTTACGAGGGCAAGAAGGATGTAGTTGTCGTGGACTTTACAAACAATGCTTCGGCGATCCTCAAGGCGTTTGCGAAGTATCGTAAGGGAACGCCCTTTGAACCGGAGGAGCCTGATCCGGAGTTGTGCGCCAGACTGCATGCTGAGATTCTTGCCGAAGGTGTCTTTAATCAGGCAGATGCGCATGGGTTTGTGAAACTGGCCGCAGCCGGCACAGACGCCCAGGTCCAGTTTACGATTAACGGACTGCGTGTTCGATTTCAGGTTAAGCTTTCATCGCATGACGACCGGAAGGCTTATGTCTATCTGCTCGCCCGTCTGGTGAAGAGTTTCCACTTCCTTACGTGTTTTTTCACGTATCCGGCTGAGATTAAAGAGTTCGTCACCTTTGCGGAATATGTTGGCCCTCAGCTTATAAAACAGGGCAGTGTATCGGAGCTTATGAAGCAGATCCGACAGACCGAGGTGGTCAAAGCAGCTGTAGAGTATCAGGGAGAGGTGAGAACTTCCGGCGGTGAAGTGAAGCTCAGGCCGGGAGGAGGGAAGAAGGGCGCCGGCCTGCCGCCGAGGAAGGTCTCTGTTCAGGACATGATCAATGAGATTCGCTCAAAGTTCTCCATCAGCGATGAGGAAGCGCTGTATATCAAGCAGGTCACCGAAGAGAAGGCTGCGGACCCGATCATTCGAATCACTGTACAGATCCATCGGGAGGACCGCATCTATCTCGAAGGCGCCTGCCGCGGCCAGGTAAACTGGGAGATACGGAACAAATATGGGGAATTAGCAAGATACGAGGAACTGGCTGATCCGAAATATACGGATACAGGAGGTATTTTCGATATTATGTCTGTGACGGTGATCCAGCACCATCTGGCGGCTGCTGCATGAAACGACCTTTCGACAAGATACCCAGGCATGAACGACCGCGAGAGAAGCTGCTTGCCCGCGGAGCAAAATCCTTGAGTGATCAGGAACTGCTTGCCATCCTGCTTGGTAAAGGCACACCAAAGATTGATGTAATGACCCTTGCAGGTAAACTCTCCAAAGTCATAGACGAACGCGGGCTTGAACTGAGGCCGGATGATCTGGCATCTTTTGATGGCGTGGGAGATGCCAAATCCACGCTCATACTCGCAGCAATTGAGTTCGCACGTCGCCGAATAAAGCCTGAAGGATCGAAGATAGAGACACCTGCTGACGTGCTACCCATGATTCGTCATTATGCTGACCG
>CAYUNK010000131.1:0-1859 GCA_964446125.1 uncultured Nitrospiraceae bacterium
AGCGACCGTGGTAACCGGGTGTCTTGTCCTGGCGTTGTCGGCGCTTTTCGCAGTCTTACAAATGCCAGAGGGACTGAAACCCCCGGAAGACGCAACGAGCAAATCCGCCCGGTCCGTTCCCCACAGCATCGAAAACCGCTGGGATTGCAACCGGTGTCATCTGCCGGGCGGCATCTTCCCGTACCCGGTTGACCACATTGGCCTGTCTGAGGAGGGATGCATGGAGTGTCACCGTGCGCCGTAGAGTGCCTGTGTTGCAGGTACTTTTAGCCTCTGCTATAATTGTGTCAGTTGTGGAGATAAATAAATGGTTGAGGAGAAGGAAGCGGAAGGACCTGCATGGATGAATATCTGAAGAAGTTTAAAAGGGCGATCATTTTCTCGCTTACAGTAATGATGGCGTTAATCATGTGCAGGTTGTTATGGCAGTTGCGATCATCGCGATTGCACGGAAGATCATTATCCTTGATGTTAAAGACTTATCAAGTCTTACACTGATAGGAATAGGCGTTATCACATTCGCCCTCTCGGCCGGATACTATCTCGTAAGACGGAATAAATAGCCTGTGAGAAATGTGAAAATGTCTGACAGTAAAAGATATTACGCAATTGCTATCGTTGTTTTTTCATTATTAATCACATTTCTCCATTTCCTGGTGTTCGAGCAGCTGGCTCCTTATGCGGTTCTTGAGGAACTCTACTATATCCCGCTTCTCTTTGGAGCGCTTATGTTCGGTATAAAGGGGGCAATCCTTACTTATGTGATCGTCTCGGTGGCGTATGTCCCCTTCTTTTACGGCGGTTGGGCGACGGGCGTTTTAGGTATCGTTGACAGGGCGCTCCATCTCCTGTTTTCCGGAGTTTTTGCATTCCTTGCCGGTTTTTTTGCAGAACGCTTGAAGCGGCACCAGACAGAATTGGAAAGAAATCGATATCTTTCCAATCTCGGGCAGGTTGCTGCGACCATTGTCCATGATCTGAAAAATCCTCTGATTACAATTTTAGGATTTGCAAGGCGAATTCAGGAAGGGAAAGGAAACACCGGTAGTGCGGCGGAGGCGATAACTGAATCGGCAGAGAACATGCAGAGGATAGTGCATGATGTTCTTGATTTTTCAAAGCCTGCCCAGATGGAGTTAAAAGAAGAAGATATGAGAAACGTTGTCAGACAGGCATCCGAAGCCTGCAGGGCAAAGGCCGAAGAGAAAGGCGTAACCAGGTCGGTTGATGCCCCTGATATTCCAATCACTCTGGCGATAGACAGCTTTAACCTGCAAAGAGCGCTTGTGAATATCATCAACAACGCAATTGAAGCCTCTGATAAGGGACAAAGCGTTGAAATTGCTGTGGTGGCCAAGAAGCGGCATATAGCCATTATGATAAGAGATCATGGGGCAGGTATGGACAGGCAAACCCTTGAAAACATCTTTGTTCCGTTCTACTCAAAGAAGAGTGGTGGCACTGGCCTTGGGATGGCCATTTCAAAGAAGATTGTTGAAGCACATAAAGGAAGGATTTCAGTGAGCAGTATCCCCGGCAAAGGCTCAGAAGTGACAATAGAGTTATCTCTTGGATAATATTTGCAACATTATCCAAGAGATACGCATAAATGCAGCCATGCACTATTTTTATCGATTTGAATCTGCCTATAAGTATGAGCATATGGGGTCACCCATTAAAGGCCACCCTGTCAAGAGCCAATAATAATCTATGGCGCAACGGCAGCCAATGGGGGTCTCTCATGGTGCATCTAACTTGTCTCATTCCCGCTGCTCACTCCCCGGCACCTTCACGGGTCACGGGTTATTGCAGCTGGCTCATCTTATCGAGGTCCTTGTTCAGCCCGATCATCACGAGAA
>CAYUNK010000132.1:0-1819 GCA_964446125.1 uncultured Nitrospiraceae bacterium
TCATCCGGTATCTCTGTATATTCATGGGTGATCTTCTTCTGATCATACTGCATGCTTGCAGGAAGAATATTCATTACTTCGGGAATGAGGCTCTTGGTCTGCAACAGGTCGTTATATGTCATGCCGGGATAATTCTGATTCAAATAGGTCTCTATATATGTCTTTGTGTATTCAAGCGGCATCTCTGCACAGACAGCGCCAAGGTATCCATCACGAAGGCCGCCAAAAGAAAGCCCCTGAAGTATGTCCAGCGGAGCATCATACGTATAACCGGTAACTTTTATGCTGGTGTCCAGGCCAAGCCAGGTCGGATTGCTGCCGTCTATGACTGCGCCACGGTAGTTACCGTAGGGAATGTAGCTCTCGACCCAGATATGTTCAATCTGAAAATTGGAAATAGTACCGCCGGAAATTATGGATTTATGCGGTATTCCTGCCTTCTGAAAAAACTCCGCTATTTTTGCGGCATTATCTATGCCTGTCAGGTTCTTTACATGCCCAAGGTTCGCAAATTCCATCACTCCCCTGACGTACCTTGCCGGAAATCCGGAAGACCTCAGCAGGGCTGTCAATAACGTCGCCTGATCACAGTCATTTCCGCTTCCCTGCCTCAGCGTCTCTTCAGCGCCCTTCATGCAGCCCCAGTACCATTCGGTCTCAATACCGTTTTTCACATATTCGTAAATGGATACAGGGTTCCAGTTTAACGACTGGGCAAGGGTTGCTATTTCAAGTGATATGGGTGCTTCCGGTGTATCCTTAGTATCGTCAGGACTGATAACTTTATTGCCGCCTCTGTATGCAGGCTTGATTGTTGGTGATGCGTCAGGCTCCCTTGCAGGGTAATTAAGGTTTCTATATGGAAGACTTCCGATGATCGGTCTCTTCTTTTTGGGAAGTATCTTCTCAAGAAGAATCTTCAGATATTGCAGGGTCTGCTCTGTTTGAAGCTGAGAGCTGAAAGCTGATTGCTGAGCGCTGTTATCCTGAAGGCCCTCTGTCAGTCTCAGATATTCTCCAAGAGCACGGTGATATCCCTCTTCCATTGCACGATGGCGATCAGTTGCCTTCTGCCCAAGTCCTACAACCGTCTCCTGCCGAATCCTGAACCGCTCACGAAGCAAGGCATCAGTCATCCTTAGCGTCTCAGAGACCTTTTCCAGCTCTGCGATCTCGGCCTCGACAGAAAGTGAGTCCCTCAGCCTTGCCTCTGCACGATCTATTATCGCTCCGGATCTGACTATGGCCTGCTGAAGTTCCTTCTCGAGATCAGGCTCAAAGGCATAGGCTACGAATGGAATAGTTAGGGAGAAAAGAAGAAGTGCAATGCATAAAACAACAGTACTGATTATAGGCCCCCCATATCCCCTCTTCACTTGCCCCTCCTCAAGCTAAATCAACATTGTCTGTTGTTTCTCCGGTCAGTGATGAAATATAGCAGCAGGTTAATTCTGCTGTCAAGATGTTTTTGTGCCGCCCCCCTACCCAATACGTCGCAATTAACAAGGACTATGCAAGGCTGGTTACTTCAACCATATGGTGTTTCTGACGGGCGTCATCGACAATGTTCTCAAGTCTGGCAGCAATTGCATCACTGATCCAATCAGCGCCACATTGCGCACATACCGTTGCAGGAACATCACGAACAACTACCACACCAAACCCAAGATCAACAGTAAATGTCGTTGTTCCCTGTGTCTTACTTCCTCCGCACAACGGACAATCGCCTGATGCAGTCTTAGTTCCCATCTTACCTCCGAGTTTTATAGTCATCCAAAAAATATTTTAATTCAGGCCGATACGCAGTAATGATATAAAC
>CAYUNK010000133.1:0-1797 GCA_964446125.1 uncultured Nitrospiraceae bacterium
TGGTCGCCCAGAGAAAACTCTTGCCTCCGACAGAACATTCATCGCCATACGGCTTATAAGTCGTGAAGAATACCAGTCCTGATCTGGTCGAAAGAGGGTCTGTAATCTCCCGTTCCGCCCTGTAAGCCCTTGTTACGTTTGAACCATTTTCTGCGTACGTATAATTACCCTCTGCATCAAGGCTTATGTACCAGCCATTATACCCTACTGCATCTGCATTTGCAGGGACGTTGGCGATGGCCGTCACATTCGTAACATCGCTCAGCGTGCGCGTTGTTGTGCAGGATGCATCAAACCCGGAGGTCGAGAAGCAGGGGTCCTTGATGCCAAAAATATGCCTCGGTGTGCTCTGGTCGTCAACATTCGGCCCGATCTCATAGTAGTATCTTCCTGTTCCTCCAAATAACCAGAGCTGACCCTTCTTCGGGTTCTGAAGCCTGGCGACTGCCGAGGTGAGCGGCCCGGCGCCGGTAATTACTGTATTTAAGGCCCAGTTGCCGGGATTCAGGGCTGTATTTCCACTGCTGCCGCTTAAGTTTGTGCCGGCAAGGTCTTCCCTGGTCAGCAGTCTCAAGACTCCTCCGTCATTCCAGGCAGTGCCGGCGCTGTTGAGGCTGACGAAGGGGGCGTACACAACATCGTCCTGATAGTCAAAGTCTGTATCATCGTTTGCATTCAGCATCGAACCTATAAAGCCGCTGTTTATGCTGCTGGTGAACTCCCAGAAATTGCCTGTTGTGGGGCCGTTCATCACATCAATTACAAAGAGCCTTGCCGGTTGGTCAGAATGTCCCATAAACTGCTGGTCTGTGCCAATAGGCCCGGTAGGGCCAGAGCCTATAACTGCAAACCACCTGCCGTTTTTTGTCTTGTCCGACTCAGAGACTGTCCCTACGATTTTTCTGGCATTGATCTTCACTATTGCAGGGCCTGTGGTCGAAAAACCGAGGCGGTTTACGAATGTGCCCCCGCTATCTACTGTGCCGTCCCACTCCCATAGAAGCTTCGGAGCATTCTGGTCAGTGATGTCAATCGCAAAGTAAGACGAATAACCGAGGCTTTTTGACGCATCAGCAGGATCATTGATCGGCGTTTTTACGCAGTCAGTGCAGCCGCTCGCAGTATTCCTGCAGGCCCCTCCGAATCTCATGCCGCCGATAAGCACAGTGCGCCAGCTCTCGACCGCCTTTTCGCAGTTCCAGTAATCAGTCTCTGTGCAGCCTGCAGGTTTATTTATGCTTGCGTCAAAGACATACGGAGAGAGATCTACTGTATAGAGGTGGCAATAGTTGTTTTCCTTCTGATAGGTCAGATAAGGCAGCACATGCTTTGGTATATATGCCCACATCTCCTCGCCATAGGTACCTGATGCAGGGGGTGTGAGCCTCGCCTTTTGAGTAAGCGTCTGGTCGGTCCAGGAAAGCTCCAGCTTGCCGAGATTAAAGGCATGGAGCATGCCGTCATTTGAGCCTGTAAAGACCATGCCCCTGTTTTTGTAGTTGGAAGTCGAAATATAGCCGCTGCTGCTGTCAGCGTTTCCATACGTCGTATCGTTATAAGTCATATGAAACTGGTTCAGCGGTATCCACGATGCGATCTTTGGGGTAGAGTTCAGGACGTCGCCCAGCCTCCATACCCTTGGCGTGGCCTCGGCTATTCCTCCAACTGTATCAACAAAATCACCATCCAGATTCAGGTCTGCCTTAACCTTGCGCTGCCTGTAAGTGCCGACAGAGGGATAGGCTGAGCCGCCGATCGTGAAGGAGTCGTCCTCACCGTGAACGTACCTGATGATCG
>CAYUNK010000134.1:0-1634 GCA_964446125.1 uncultured Nitrospiraceae bacterium
ACCATAGCGAGGGCTGAAGTGTCCAGAGTGCGCTGCTTTGCTCTTTCATTACGCCAACTTTGTTATATGAACAAATTCACCCTGAGCCGCCTTCAGCCTTTCGGGCATCAGACATCCCACTTCTGTTATACTATCACTGTGAAACGGCATTCGCAGGGAATTCCCGCCGCGCAATGCTCCTGAGGAGTGATGCTGCGCAAAGGTGTTACCTTTCTCCAAAACAAAGCTAAAGGACATTACCATGAATGGCAATCAAAGAGAATTTGACGAGGCATTATCAACTGTAAAGCAGGAGGTTGAGGCAAAAGTAGAAAAGAGCGTAATTGTGCCTGAATATCTGACCGGAAACTCGACTATGAATTTCCGCTGTTATCCCGGCATAGGATGTTTCACGAAATGCTGCAGCGGCATACGAATACTTCTTTCACCGTATGATATCCATGCGCTCAAGAATAGACTCGGCATGTCTTACGATGAATTTCTTGCAACCCATACCAAGGTATCGTTTATTGACAGAACCGGCCTGCCGATTACTGTGTTGAAGATGAACGAAGACGAGACGAGGTCCTGCCCCTTTGTTACTGCTGAAGGCTGCAGCGTGTACGCAGACCGCCCTCTGACCTGCCGGTATTATCCGATAGGCATGGGCATTATGAAGCAGTTTGACAAGGGCACAGGCACCAGCTTCTTTATAAAGATCAGGGAAGATCACTGTCTGGGCCATAATGAAGAAAAGGTATGGACCATAGACGAATGGCGGCAGGATCAGGGTTCGACTCTGTATGACGAGATAAACAATGACTGGATGGAGGTTGTGCTGAAGGCAAAGACTCTCGGCATGGTTGAGTTCAGCCAGAAGTCCCTGGACCTGTTTCTGATGGTAAGTTCCAACCTCGACGCCTTCAGGAAGTTCGTTTTCGAGAGCAATTTTCTAAATGCTTACGAGATAGGGACTGAAGTTGTCAATAAGATCAAAGAAGACGACATAGAACTCCTCAAATTCTCACTGAGCTGGCTCAGGTTCACAATGTTTGGCGAAGGTGACTTCAAGGTCAACGAAGAGGCCAGAAAGAAGGCGCAGGAACGGGTGCTTGCCGAAAAAGAGAAGCAGGCCAATTCACAGCTATATCCGATAGATCCCAATTAATCCGGTCAGCATGCACTGAGCAGGCCGCAGGGGCTCAGCCAGTAAGAGAATAATCCTCTTCAGTGCACTGAGCAGGAGATGCAGGGGTCGTAGGCCCGGACGAGCATCTGGGCCAGCAGCTCAATATCCCGATCTTTCTTTCCCTGGGCTGCATACTGTAAAGCGAGCGCCTCAAGATCATGCTGTATGTTTGCATGATTCTGGCTGGTGGGGATGACGCAGTCGCACTTCAGGATATGGCCCGTCGAATCAAACTCATAGCTGTGGTAGAGAATCCCCCTTGGCACCTCAACAGCGCCGACGCCCATGCCGGCCTGCACTGTTACAGACTGTCTCGGCTCTGTGAAGTCAGAATCAAGCAGCTCTCCGATCAGGCATAGCGACTCTGAAACAACATGAATGCATTCAACAAGCTGGGCAATATTGTTCATGAACGGATTATGGTTTACCGGCTGCAGCCCGAAGCTGAGCGATACCTCTTTTGCCA
>CAYUNK010000135.1:0-1629 GCA_964446125.1 uncultured Nitrospiraceae bacterium
AGCGACCGTGGTAACCGGGTGTCTTGTCCTGGCGTTGTCGGCGCTTTTCGCAGTCCTGCAGACGCCAAAAGAGCCAGGATCTCCGGGGAATGGAACAAGCATATCCGCCCGGCCCGTTCCCCACAGCATCGAAAACCGCGGGGACTGCAACCGGTGTCATCTGCCGGGCGGCATCTTCCCGTACCCGGCTGACCACATTGGCCTGCCTGAAGAGGGATGCACGGCATGTCACCGTGCGCCGTAGCGTTGCAGGGACTGTTAGTCTTTGCTAAAATTATGTAGATAAATGGATGAGGAGAAGGAAACAGGAGAGCCTGTATTGTTTGAATATCTGAAGAAGTTTAAAAGAGCAATCATTTTCTCGCTTACAATTATGATGGCGTTGGTTTTGCTGTTGTCCGCTGTTGAGCTCGGCTGGCTTATCATAAAAGACATTATCACCCCTCCGGTTTTTCTGCTCGATATCAATGAACTGCTCGATATCTTCGGGCTTTTCATGCTCGTCATAATCGGAATAGAGTTGCTCGAAACCATAATGAAGACCTATCTGACAGAAACAGAAGGCGTTGATCATGTGCAGGTTGTTATGGCAGTTGCGATCATCGCGATTGCGCGAAAGGTCATTATCCTTGATGTTAAAGACTTATCAAGTCTTACACTAATAGGAATAGGCGTTATCACATTCGCCCTCTCGGCCGGATACTATCTCGTAAGACGGAATAAATAGCCTGTGAGAAATGTGAAAGTGTCCCACAGTAAAAGCTATTACGCAATTGCTATCGCCGTTTTTTCGTTATTGATCACTTCCTTTCACTTTCTAGTTTTCGAGCAGCGGGCTCCTTATGTCGTTCTTGAAGAGCTTTATTACATCCCGCTTCTCCTTGGAGCGCTTATATTCGGCATAAAAGGGGCAATCCTTACCTACCTGATTGTTTCGGCGGTGTATGTCCCCTTCTTCTTAGGAGATTGGACAAAAAGCGTTCTCGGTATTGTTGATAGGGTGCTGCATCTCCTGTTTTCCGGAGTTTTTGCATTCCTTGCGGGTTTTTTTGTAGAACGCTTGAAGCGGCAGCAGAAGGAATTGGAAAGAAACCGGTATCTTTCCAATCTCGGGCAGGTTGCTGCGACCATTGTCCATGATCTGAAAAATCCTCTGATTACAATTTTAGGATTTGCAAGGCGAATTCAGGAAGGGAAAGGAAACACCGGTAGTGCGGCGGAGGCGATAACTGAATCGGCAGAGAACATGCAGAGGATAGTGCATGATGTTCTTGATTTTTCAAAGCCTGCCCAGATGGAGTTAAAAGAAGAAGATATGAGAAACGTTGTCAGACAGGCATCCGAAGCCTGTAGGGCAAAGGCCGAAGAGAAAGGCGTTACGCTGTTGGTAGAAGTCCCTGATATTCCAATCACTCTGGCGATAGACAGCTTTAACCTGCAAAGAGCCCTCGCGAATATCATCAACAACGCAATAGAAGCCTCTGAGAAGGGACAAAGCGTTGAAATTGCTGTGGTGACCAAGAAGCGGAGTATAGCCATTACGATAAGAGATAAGGGGTCCGGTATGGACAGGGAAACCCTTGAAAACATCTTTGTTCCGTTCTACTCAAAGAAGAGTGGTGGCACTGG